>NZ_BPRB01000207.1 GCF_022179685.1 Methylobacterium trifolii | reverse complement strand
GGCAGGGCGTCGGCGAAGGCCATGATGCGGGTAAACTTCGTCGTCTCCCGCGCCTCTCGGAAATCGGGGTGGTAGCGGTACTGCTTGCGCCCCTTGGCGTCGCGCCCCGTGGCCTGGATGTGGCCGTTGGCGCGCGGGCAGATCCACACGTCGGTGTAGGCGGGGGGGATGGCCAGCGACCGGATGCGGGCCAGCACGGCGGCATCGCGCACGGGTGCGCCCTTCGCGTCGAGATAGCGGAAGCCCGTGCCGCTCTTCTTCCGGGTCAGGCCCGGCCGGCCGTCGTCCACGTAGACCAGCCCGGCCTCCGCCGCCGCGTCGCGAGGATCGACGATGATGCCCGCGGTCTCCTCCGAGGCCATGGTGGCTGTTCCTCCGCTGCTTTGCGCCATCAACCGGGGGCCCGCCGCGCCTGTTCCGGCCCCTGCGCATCCGCCGCACAGGCCAGTTGCGGCATGCTACATGGCCGGCGATGGACGCCTCCTCCCAAAGCCCGGCCGTGCCGATGCGGCGCCTCGCCTTCGTCGTGACCGAGGACTGGTTCTTCGCCTCGCACTTCCTGCCGATGGCACGCGCCGCGGTGGCGATGGGCCTGTCGGTGGCGGTGGTGACGCGGGTGCGCGACCACCGCGCCGCGATCGAGGCGACGGGCGCGCGCGTCGTGGCCCTGGAGGCCGAGCGCTCCAGCCTCAACCCGATGGCGGCGGGCTACGCGGCGGGCCAGCTCGCCGCGATCCTGAAGGCGCTCAAGGCCGACATCGTCCACTGCATCGCGCTGCGCGGCATCCTCGTCGGCGGCACCGCGGCGGCGATGGCCGGCATCCCGGCGCGGGTGTTCGCCGTGACGGGCCTCGGCCTGATCGGCGCCCGCCAGGACCGGGCCGGGCGGATGACGCGGCTCGGCCTGCGCCACCTGATCCGCGGGCCCCTGTCATCGCGAAACACCCGGTTCCTGTTCGAGAACCCGGACGACGCCCGCGCGCTGGGCCTCGACCCCTCCGACACAACTGTGACCATCGTCGGCGGGGCGGGCGTCGACCCGGACGTCTTCGCCCCGCTACCCCTGCCCGCCCAGCCGCCCCTGCGGGTCGGGATCGTGGCGCGGATGCTGTGGTCGAAGGGCGTGGACGTGGCCGTCGAGGCCGTGCGCCTCGCCCGCGCGCAGGGGGCGGCCGTGGAGCTCTCCCTCTACGGCGCGCCCGACCCATCCAACCGCCGGGCGATCCCCGAGGCGACCCTGCGGGAGTGGTGCCGCGACGGGGTGGCGTGGCACGGGGCGACCCGCGACGTGGCCGGAATCTGGGCCGGGCACCATGTCGGCTGCCTTCCCTCGCGGGGCGGCGAGGGCCTGCCGCGCACCCTGCTGGAGGCGGCGGCCTGCGGACGGGCGCTGCTGACCACCGACGTGCCGGGCTGCCGCGCCCTGGTCCGCGACGGGATCGAGGGCTTCCTCGTGCCCCCGGACGACGCCCCGGCACTCGCAGCAGCCCTGGTGCGGCTGGCGGCCGATCCGGGCCTCGTGGCGGCGCTGGGCACGGCCGCCCGCGCACGCATCGTCGAGGGCGGGTTCACGGAAGCGGCCGTGGCCGAGGCGGTCTGCGGCCTCTACCGGGAGTTGCTGCCCGCATGAGCCGCCTCGTCCCGGACGACGCGCCCGGCTTCATCCGCGCCAACACCCGCCTGCTGCCGGTGCCGCACGCCCCCGAGATCCGCCTGCACGTGGCCGACGAGGCGACCGCCCTGTGGCAGAAGACCGAGGACGAGTTGCAGGCGATCGGCCTGCCGCCGCCGTTCTGGGCCTTCGCCTGGGCCGGGGGGCAGGCGCTGGCCCGCTACCTCCTCGACCATCCCGAGACCGTCGCCGGCCGCCGGGTGCTGGACTTCGCCTCGGGCTCGGGCCTGGCGGCAATCGCCGCCGCGCTTGCCGGGGCCGCGGCGGTGGAGGCCAGCGACCTCGACCCGTTCGCGATCCCCGCCATCCGCCTCAACGCGGAGGCCAACGGCGTGGCCGCGCTCATCACGCCGGTGCGGGCCGACCTGATCGGCAGCGTGCCGGAGGCGGAGCTGATCCTGGCCGCCGACATCTTCTACGAGCGCGACCTCGCGGGCGCCGTCTCGGATTGGCTCGGGGGCCTGCACGCGCGGGGCAAGACGGTGCTGATCGGCGATCCGGGCCGGGCCTACCTCCCGCGCGAGCGACTCGAACAGGTCGCCACCTACGAGGTGCCGGTGACGCGGGCGCTGGAGGATGCGGCGGTCAAGCGCAGCCACGTCTGGCGGTTTCGCGATTGAGGTGTCACACGGTGGCGCATCGCCACGTGCGGGCGGAGCCAACGCGTCCCGATGCCGTTGAGCCAGGCCTTCTCGAAAAATCCTCCGATCGGTCGTCCAGCGTGTCCCTCCCCCGTGTCGTCGCCTTCTCGGCGAGCGCCAACCGGCCCTCGCGCACCCGCAACCTCGTGGAGGCGGTGGCAGCCGAACTCGCCCGCCACCGGCGCATCGATCTCGACGTCCTGGACCTGGTCGATGCCGGGCCCGGCCTCGGCGCGACCGCGCGGGACGGCCTGTCGCCGGCCGCCGCACGGCTGATCGGGGCGATCGAGGGGGCGGACGCCCTGATCGTGGGAACGCCGGTCTACCAGGGGGCCTATTCGGGCCTGTTCAAGCACGTCTTCGATTTCGTGGAGCCGGCGGCGATGGCGGGCAAGCCCGTGGTGCTCACGGCCACCGGCGGCGGCCTGCGCCACGCCCTCGTGGTCGAGCATTCCCTGCGGCCGCTCTTCGGCTTCTTCGCCGCCCACGTGGCGCCGACCGCGGTCTATGCCGGGCCGGACGAGAACGAGGACACCACCGTGCCCGAGCGCATCGCGGCGGCCGCCCGCGAACTCGACGCGCTCCTCGACATCGTGCGAGCGCCGGCGGACGCCTGAGTTTCCGTCAGGCCGCGTCGAGGGTGGCCGCGATCGCCGAGATCACCCGCGGATCGGTGGGTTCCACCTGCGTGGCGAAGGCCTGGGCCAAGGACCCGTCGCGGGCGACGAGGTACTTGTGGAAGTTCCAGCGCGGCGTTTCTCCCGGCCGCTCCAGGGCCGCCCACTGGTAGAACGGGTGGGCGCCCGGCATCTTCACGCGGGTCTTGGCCGTCAGCGGGAAGGTGACGCCGTGGTTCTTGCGTGCGGCCTCGGCGATGGCCGGCCCGTCCAGGGGCTCCTGGTTGCCGAAATCGGGCGACGGCACGCCGATCACGGTGAGCCCGCGGTCCTGGAAGCGGGTCCAGAGGGTCTGGAGGCCGGCGAGCTGGCCGGCGAAGCCACAGGCGGTGGCGGTGTTGACCACGAGGATCGGCCGGCCGGCGAAGGCCGAAAGCGGCATCGCACCACCCTCGGGCCTGTCGAAGGCGAAGGCGGTGCCCTTGGTCTCGCCCGCGCTGGCGACGGAGGCGCCCCCGGCCAGGGCCGCCCCCAGGAGCAGAAGGGTCTCGCGGCGCAGCAGCGTCATGGTCGTCTCCCGAAGCTCCGGAACAAGGTTAGGGCGGCGCCGCCCGATGTCGATCCGGCCGCGGAACCATCGCGACGGCAGCGGCCTTGAGCGGGTGCACCTCCATCGACGCCTTCCATCGACGTTTTCGGGATACGAGACACCATGCGTAGAGCTTTTGCCGGCACGCTGTTTTTCCTGGCCGGCGCCAACCTCGCCCTCGCCCAGTCGGACCCGGCGCCCGCCACGCCCCCGGCCGCGCCCGCCGAGACCCCCGTCGCACCCGTGCCGGCCAAGCCCGCGACCTTCACCGGCGACCAGCGCCCCACCTTCGTCGCCCAGACCCCCGACGAGATGGTGGCGAGCAAGCTGATCGGCCTGTCGATCCAGAACGCGTCCAACGAGACCATCGGCGCGATCGCCGACGTGGTGCTCGACGAATCCGCCCGCGTGAAGGCCTGGGTGGTGGGCGTCGGCGGCTTCCTCGGCATCGGCACGAAGTACGTGGCCGTGGACCCCAGCGCGATGCGGCTCGACCGCTCCGACGCCAAGAACCTCAAGGCCACGATCAACACCGACAAGGACCAGCTCCGCGCCGCGCCGGAATACGTCTACCTCGGCAAGGAGAAGCCGGCGAGCGCGCAAGGCGGCGCCGACCCGGCCACCACGCCCAAACCCTGAGTCCGGGGCGGCGGGCACGGATTCGAGGAAATGTTACACCTGTTAACATTTTTGCGGCCGATGTCGGAACGAAGGGCACGGGCCGGCCATTCCTAGGCCCCATCCCGGGATTTGGAGTTTTCCGATGCGTCGTTACCTCTTCGCTGCCGTGGCCGCCGCCGCCCTCGCCGGCCCCGCCTTCGCCGAAAGCGCCAAGCCGGCTGCTCCCCCCGCCACGGTGAAGTTCGCGCCGGTGCCCGCGGACGCGGTGCTGAGCTACAACCTCGTCGGCCTGAACATCGTCGACGGTTCGAACGCCAACGTCGGCGAGATCAAGGACCTCGTCATCGAGAAGGGGCACTTGGCCGGCTACATCACTTCGGTCGGCGGCTTCCTCGGCATGGGCGAGCGCTACGTCGTGCTCGATCCGACCTCCGTGGCCCTGACCTACGACGAGGGCGCCAAGAAGTGGAAGGCCTCGGTCAACGCCACCAAGGACCAGCTCAAGGCCGCCCCCGAGTTCAAGTACGAGGGCAAGTTCAAGCACTGATCCTCGCTCAGCGCCGGTCCCGACCACCGGTCGGGACCGGCGCCACCGGCTGAGACCTACGGCTCGATCCGGCGCAGGACGAAGGTGGTGCCGGTCTCCGGCTCCCGCCGCCAGCGCCCGTCTCCCGTCGGCACGAGGTCGACCGTGTGACCGCGCTTGGACTTCAGCGTCATCTTGCCCCCGGCATAGCTCCAGAGGGCGGGATCGAAGATCTCCAGCCCGCTGTCCCGGCAGCCGTCGACGATGCGCACGGGGGCCCCCGCCCCCGCCCCGAGGTCGAGGCGGCAGACGTCCCGGTCCCGGTAGCGGTCGAGGGCGTAGAGGCCGGGCGACGGCCGCTGGCCCGCGGTCTCGTCCGCGGCGGGGGGCGGCAGTTCGGCACCCGCGCGGGGCGGCTCGGCCGGAGGGCGGGCGGCGACAGGCGGCGGCTCGGGCGGCCGCATCGTCGCGATCTCCAGGGGCACGAGGTTGTAGACCTCCCCGGTCTCGGCGCGGGCGACGAGGCTGCGTTTGTCGGGACGTTTGGCGAAGGCGAGCAGCGGGCGCACGTTGCGGTCCACGAGCCGCACGCCCCCATCCGCGAACAGCCAGCCCGCGACCCCGCCCAGCAGCGGCAGCGCCCGGCGGCAGCCGGCGGGGAAGCGCAGGCGCCGGCCCGCATCCCCGTTCTCCATGGTGAGCGTCAGCACGCAGCGGCGGTTGGTGCCGTCGCGCGACAGGTCCCAGGTGCCCGGCACGTCGGCGAGCTTGTCGGGCAGGGTCACGGCGAAGGGGGCCGGTTGCTCCGCCGCCGGCGGCGGGGGGGCTGCGTCCTGGGCCCGCGCCGGCCCGGCGAGGCAGGCGGCGGCGATTGCCGAGAGAACCCACCGGCTCATGCGCGAGGGCTCCAGGGCGTCTCGGCCACGGGCGTCAGCGGTCCCCGCCCCTCGAACCACGACACGAGGTTGTCCACGACCAGTTGCCCCATCGCCGCGCGGGTATGGTGGGAGGCCGATCCCACATGCGGCAGCAGCACGGCGTTCTCCAGGGCGGCCAGCGCCGCGGGCACGTGCGGCTCGTTCTCGAACACGTCGAGGCCGGCCCCGAGGATCGTGCCCGCCTCCAGCGCCCGGACCAGGGCGGCCTCGTCCACGAGGCTGCCGCGGGCGACGTTGACCAGGATGCCCTCGGGCCCCAGCGCCGCGAGCACCGCGTCCCCGACGAGGCCGTTCGTGTCCGGCCCGGCCGGGGCCACCACGATCAGCACGTGCACGGCACCGGCCATCCCGAGGAGGGAGTCGTGATAGGTGTAGGGCACGCCGTCCTGCGGACGGCGCCCGTGATAGGCGATCTCGACGCCGAAGCCTTCGAGCCGCCGGGCGATCGCCCGGCCGATCCGCCCGAGCCCGAGGATGCCGACGCGCCGGCCCCGCAACGACGCGGAGAGGGGGAACGGCGCCTTCGGCCAGTGGCCCGCGCGCAGGTAGCGGTCCGCCTGCGGGATGCGCCGCAATGTCGCGAGCAGAAGGCCGATCGTCAGGTCGGCGACCTCGTCGGTGAGCACGTCCGGCGTGTTGGTGACGACGACGCCCCGGCGATGGGCCTCGGCGGCATCGATGGTGTCGTAGCCGACGCCGAAGTTCGAGACGATCTCGAGCTTCGGAAACCGCGCCATCAGCGGCCCGTCCACCGGCACCTGCGCGCCGACCGCGAGCCCGCGCACCGCGCCGCCGACCGCCCGCAGGAGGGCCTCGGGGTCGGGCGCGGCGTGGAGCCGGTGCAGGGTGAAGGCGGCCTCCAGGGCCGCCTCCACCGTGGGGTGCATCGGCTTGAGGGTCAGGATCTCTACGGCCAAGGACGCGGCTCCTCGCGGGCGGGCGCCTGCTTGCCGCGCCCTTCGCCCAGGATGTGGGTGCCCCGATCTGTAGGGCCGTTCGCCCTCGCGCGGAAACGGCCTCCGGTCACGGCGGGGCGGCTTTGTCGCGGATAACGCACGGGGCCGCCCGTGACAGGCGGCGGCGGATGCCAGGGCGGCATCCCTGGAACGATTCCGAAGCCCCTTCCGAAACCGCGATGCGGACCCTAGTAATGCAGGTTCGCGAAGGCCCGGCAGCGGGTCTGAGGTCCGAGACGAACCGAAACAGAAGCCATGAGCACCGCGCGCACCCTCTACGACAAGATCTGGGACGACCACGTCGTCGATGTCCAGCCGGACGGCACCAGCCTCCTCTACATCGACCGCCACCTCGTGCACGAGGTGACAAGTCCCCAGGCCTTCGAGGGTCTACGCGCCGCCGGCCGCCGCGTGCGCCACCCGGAGAAGACGCTGGCCGTCGTCGACCACAACGTCCAGACCTCGGACCGCTCCAAGGGCATCGAGGACCCCGAGAGCCGCACGCAGCTGGAAGCGCTGGCCGAGAACGTGCGCGCGTTCGGCATCGAGTTCTACGACGCCCTCGACCGCCGCCAGGGCATCGTCCACATCATCGGCCCCGAGCAGGGCTTCACCCTGCCCGGCCAGACCATCGTCTGCGGCGATTCGCACACCTCGACGCACGGGGCCTTCGGGGCGCTCGCCCACGGCATCGGCACCTCGGAGGTCGAGCACGTGCTCGCCACCCAGACGCTGCTGCAGAAGAAGGCCAGGAACATGCGCGTGACCGTGGACGGCACGCTGCCGGCCGGCGTCAGCGCCAAGGACATCGTGCTCGCCATCATCGGCGAGATCGGCACCGCGGGCGGCACCGGCCACGTCATCGAGTATGCCGGCGAGGCGATCCGCGCCCTCTCGATGGAGGGGCGGATGACGATCTGCAACATGTCGATCGAGGGCGGCGCCAGGGCCGGCCTGGTGGCGCCGGACGCCACCACCTACGCCTACGTCAAGGACCGGCCCAAAGCCCCCAAGGGCGACGCCTTCGCGCGGGCGCAGGCCTACTGGGAGAGCCTTCCCACCGACGAGGGCGCCTATTTCGACCGCGAGGTGCGCCTCGACGCCGCGAGCCTGCCGCCGATCGTGAGCTGGGGCACGAGCCCGGAGGACGTGGTCTCGATCCTCGGCGCGGTTCCCGACCCCGCGGCCATCGCCGACGAGAACAAGCGCCAGTCCAAGGAGCAGGCCCTGTCCTACATGGGGCTGATTCCGGGCACGAAGATCACCGACATCCGCCTCGACCGGGTCTTCATCGGCTCCTGCACCAACGGGCGCATCGAGGACCTGCGCATCGTCGCCAGGATGGTCGAGGGCCGCACCGTGCACCAGGGCGTCTCGGCGATGGTGGTGCCGGGCTCCGGCCTGGTGAAGGCGCAGGCCGAGGCCGAGGGCATCGACCGGGTGCTGAAGGCCGCGGGCTTCGACTGGCGCGAGCCCGGCTGCTCCATGTGCCTCGGCATGAACGCCGACCGGCTCAACCCCCTGGAGCGCTGCGCCTCCACCTCGAACCGCAACTTCGAGGGCCGCCAGGGGCACCGGGGCCGCACGCACCTCGTCTCCCCGGCCATGGCGGCGGCGGCGGCCGTCGCGGGCCACTTCGTCGACATCCGGCAATGGCCGGCCGGCTGAAGCCGGGCGCCCGCCGATAACCGGGACGTGCCCTCCGGCCGGATCACGCGGCCCGGAGGGCACGGCCTGTCCGAGGGCGCCGGCACGCGGATGACGAGGAAGGGCCGGCTTCGACGATGACCCTTCCGGGCTTCACCTTGCGCCGCGAGGTCGTGTTCCTCGCGCTGACCGTGCTCCTCGTCCTGGCGGCCGGCATCGCCTACTGGGTCTCCCGCGCGACCACGCTGACCATCGCGGTCGCGCCCAAGGACGGCACCGAGCCGGCCCTCATCAAGGCCTATTCGGACGCGCTGTCGGCCGGGCGGAAGGAGATCCGCCTCAAGACCCTGCCGTTCGACGACGTGAACGACAGTGCCGCAGCCCTCCAGGACGGGCGCGCGGACCTCGCCGTGGTGCGGCCCGACGTGGCGCTCCCCGGCAACGGCCTGACGCTGGCGATCCTGCGCGACCAGGCCATGATCATCGCCTCGCCGGACGGGTCCGGCATCACCGCCTTCGCCGACCTCGACCGCAAGCGCCTGGGCATCCTCGCCCACCGCGACGCGGACCAGTCGCTGATCAAGGCCCTGGTCGAGCATTACGGCCTCACCCTGCTGGAGACCGCCCCGGAGGGCCCCGTGCCGGCGCGCCACGTCGCCCTGGTCCAGGTCACGGAGGCGGACCTGCCCGCGGCCTTCGCCCGGAAGCGCGTGGACGCCGTCGTCTCGGTGATCGCGCCGGCCGCCCCCACGGCCCTGCGGATCGTCGGCATCGTCCAGGCGGCGAGCCGGAACCGGAAGGTCGCCTTCATCGACGTGGACGACGGCCCGGCCATCATCGAGCGCATGCCCCGCCTCCAGGCGGTGACGATCCCGGCCGGGCTGTTCGGCGGAAGCCCGAAGGTGCCGGCCGAGGACGTCCGGACCATCGGTGCCTCCTATCGGCTGATGGCGCGCGCCTCCCTGTCGCGCTCGGTCGCCGCCGACGTGACCCAGCACCTGTTCCAGCTGCGCACCGGCATGGCCGCGAGCACGTCGGCGGCCGACTACATGCTCGCCCCGAGCTACGAGACCACGGCGGCGGCCACCAGCGCCCGCCTGCCGATCCACCCCGGCGCGGTCGACTTCTACGAGCGCGAGCAGCAGGGCTTCGTCGAGCGCTACGAGACCTGGATCTACCTCGTCGCCTTCCTCGGCGGCGGCCTCGGCTCCGCCTTCGCCTGGATCGGGCAGCGGCTCTCCCGCGTGCGGCGCGAGCGCATCGAGGAGGCGACCGACAGGCTGCTGGAGATCCGGGCCCAGGCCGGCAGCACCACCGACCCGGCCCGGCTCGACGCCCTGGCCGGCGAGATCGACGACCTGGCCGGCGACATCGCCAAGCACGCCCTCGAACGGCCGACCGAGGCCCGCACCATGAGCGCGGCCGCCATCGCCATCGACGCGGCCCGCTCCACGGTGAAGCGGGCCTCGGTCACGGGCGGCCTCGCCGCACATCCCGCGACCGGGGCGGGACCGGCCGCGTGATCGCGCCGGGACGGAGGGGCGGCCGCGGCGCCTATCCCGAGCCGCTTAACCGAAACTGAACCGGCCGGTTCAGGCCGGGTTCGCTCACGATCCCCTATCACGGCTCCGGCACCGGGACCTGCGTCGCGTAAACGACAGACTGGGCGCGGGCTGCTCTACGCTCGAACGACCTGGCGTTGCCCACTGTGGTTGCATGAATGCATGATGCATCTTGCGATCTTACGAAGGCGGGCAGGTTTTAATCCTGCGCCGGGAACATCAGTCGCGCTCGACCATTTGCAGCCGGACCGATCAAGGACGCGGCCGCCGAGCCTCCGACCGGACCGGGTCTCCACCCACGCACAGACCGAGGCGAACGCACGATGACGGGCTCGACCACGCCTCAGACCGGGTTGGAGCGCTCGCCCGCCCGCGCGACGCTGCGCGGGCTCGATGCCCTCAACTTCTTCCTGGCCGACGTGCGGGACGGGCTGGGCCCGTATCTCGCGATCTACCTGATCGCGGTGCGCGGCCCGGACCAGGGCTGGAACGAGGCGACCACGGGCCTCGTCATGACCATCGCCGGGATCGCGGGCCTGATCGCGCAGACCCCGGCCGGCGCCCTGATCGACCGCACGCGCCATAAGGGCGCCGTCGTCATCGCCGGGGCGGTCGCCGTCACCCTGAGCTGCCTGGCGCTGCCCTTCATCACGAACTTCTACCTTGTCGCGGCGACGCAGTCGGTCGCCGGCATCGCCGGGGCGATCTTCCCGCCGGCACTGGCCGCGATCACGCTGGGCGTCGTCGGCCCGAAGATGTTCTCCCGGCGGATCGGCCGCAACGAGGGCTTCAACCACGCCGGCAACGCGGTCTCGGCCGCCATCGCGGGCGCGACGGCTTATTTCTTCGGGCCGGTGGTGGTGTTCTGGCTGATGGCGATCCTGGCCGTGTGCAGCATCGGCGCGATGCTGATGGTGCCGGCCCGCGAGATCGACGACGACCTCGCCCGCGGGCTCGACTGCGCGGAGTCGGAGGCCTGCGAGCAGCCCTCCGGCCTCAAGGCGCTCCTGTCCAACAAGTACCTGCTGCTGTTCGCGGGGCTGGCGGCGCTGTTCCACCTCTCGAACGCCGCCATGCTGACCTCGGTCGGCCAGTTGCTGACGCACCTCTCCGGCAAGGAGAGCGCGACCTCGCTCATCGCGGTCTGCATCGTGGCCGCCCAATGCGTCATGGTGCCCATGGCCGTCATGGTCGGGAGCAAGGTCGACGCCTTCGGGCGCAAGCCGATCTTCCTGGCCGCCTTCGGGGTGCTCGCGATCCGCGGCGTGCTCTACACGGTCTCGGACAACCCCTATTACCTCGTGGCCGTGCAATGCCTCGACGGCGTCGGGGCCGGCATCTATGGGGCGCTGTTCCCCATCGTGGTCGCCGACCTGACCCGCGGCACGGGACGCTTCAACGTCAGCCAGGGGGCGGTCGCCACCGCGCAGGGGCTGGGCGCATCGCTCAGCGCGACGCTGGCCGGCCTCATCATCGTCTCGGCCGGCTATTCCACCGCCTTCCTGGTGCTGGCGGCGATCGCAGCGGTCGGCTTCCTGATCTACCTCGTCGCCATGCCCGAGACCCGCGGCTTCGAGCCGGAGCGGCAGGGCACCGGCGGCGGGGGCGCGGCACCCCTCCCGGTGCCGGCCGAGTAGTCCTTCGAACTCCGAAAATCAGCTGTGGGCGCTGTTCCCCACGTCCAAGTGGATTGCGAGGCCATGAGCGCGCGCGACGACATCCTAGCCTTCGCCCATATCGGGGACCTGCACCTGACGGTGGCCGACGGCGACAACGCGCGGGACTTCCTGGCCATCGCCGACCAGATCGGCGAGGCCGAGGGCCTCGACTTCGTCTTCCTTCCCGGAGACAACGCCGACAACGGGACGCCCGCGCAATACGCCCTCGTGCGGCAGGGGCTCGACCGCCTGCGCCTGCCGGTCCACGTCATCACCGGCGACCACGACATGGAGGGTGGCGGGCTCGATGCTTTCCACGACGGCCTCGGCGTCCCGCGGCTGCCCTACGCCGTGGACGTGTCGGGCATCCGCTGCCTGTTCCTCGACATCTGCGGCCCCGGCTCGGGCGGTCCCGACTTCCGCCTCGGCGCGGAGCAGCGGGCATGGCTGGAAGCGGAACTCCGCGCCGGCGAGCGGGAGGGGCTCGACTGCGCCCTGTTCATGCACAGCTACCCGGCCGACCTGAAGGGCGCGGGCGAGGCCGAGGCGGTCGGTCGCCTCGTGTTCTCGTCCCGGGTCCGCCTCGTCGAGATGGGCCACACCCACTACAACGAACTCGCCAACGACGGCCGCACGATCTACGCGGCGACGCGCTCCACGGGGCAGGTCGAGGAAGGGCCGGTCGGCTACGCCATCGTCGCCGTCGACCGGGGCGTCGTGGCCTGGCGCTTCAAGGAGCTGTCCCGGCCCTGGCCCTTCGTCATGGTCACGGCGCCTGCGGACAGGCGGCTCGCCCATGACGACGCCCACGTGGTGGAGGGGTCCGTCGAGATCCGGGCCGTGGTGTTCGGGCCGGCGCGGATCGCCGCCTGCGAATTCAGCATCGACGGCTCCCCCTGGCGGGCGATGGGCCGTGCGGAGGGCGACCGTCGCTTCGGTGCGCGGGTCGATTGGCCGGCGGGCGCCCGCAGGCTCACGGTCCGGGTCACGGATGCGGAGGGCGGCACCGACGAGGACGTGGTCGAGCCGGCCGCCGAGCTTGGGGCGCGCCCAACCTCGAAGGGCATCGGCAGCGATGCGGACGCGGTCGGCGCCTGGCCCGAGAAGGGCCTCGTCGGCACGCAGCTCGGCCCCAACCGCAACGGCCGGCACTGGTAGCCGCCTGCCGGCGACACCCCGACCCACCACACGAACGACCTAGGGAAGAACCTCAGCGATGGGCGCGTTCAGCCTGACACCCAACCTCGCGACCTGGGCCATCGCCGGGCTCGCGACCCTCGGGGTGATCGTCCGCCCGTTCTCGTGGCCGGAGGCGGTCTGGGCGGTGCTGGGCGCTGCCGCGCTGCTCGCCTTCGGGCTGATCTCTCCCGTCACCGCCTGGGACGGCGTGCTGAAGGGGACGGACGTCTACCTCTTCCTCGTCGGCATGATGCTGCTGGCCGAGATCGCCCGGAAGGAGGGCCTGTTCGACTGGCTGGCCGGCATCGCCGTCAGCCGGGCCAAGGGCTCGGCGACCCGCCTGTTCCTGCTGGTCTACGTCGTGGGGACCGTGGTCACGGTCTTCCTCTCGAACGACGCCTGCGCCGTCGTGCTGACGCCGGCCGTCTACGCCGCCGCCAAGGCCGCCAAGGCCGAGAACCCCCTGCCCTACCTGTTCATCTGCGCCTTCATCGCCAACGCGGCGAGCTTCGTCCTGCCGATCTCGAACCCGGCCAACCTCGTGGTCTACGCAACCCACATGCCGCCCCTGACGCAGTGGCTCGCCCGCTTCGCCCTGCCGTCGCTGCTGGCCATCCTCGCCACCTACGCCGTGCTGCGCCTGACGCAGAACGCCACCCTGAAGCAGCAGACGATCGCCACCGACGTGGAGGTGCCGGCACTCTCCGGCACCGGCAAGGTCGCCGGCTTCGGCATCCTCGCCACCGCGGCCGTGCTGATCGCGGCCTCCGCCTACGGCATCGAACTCGGCCTGCCGACCTTCGCCGCGGGGCTTTCCACCACCCTCCTCGTCCTCGCGATCAAGCGGGGGGGGGCCGTCGACGTGGTCAAGGACGTGTCCTGGAGCGTGCTGCCGCTGGTGGCCGGCCTGTTCGTCCTGGTGGAGGCCCTGGAGAAGACCGGCGTCCTGACCCTGATCGCCAACACCCTGAAGCGGGCCGCGGCAAGCTCGCCGGAGGTCGCGGCCTGGGGCGGCGGCACGCTGGTGGCAGTCCTGTGCAACCTCGTGAACAACCTGCCCGCCGGTCTCATCGCAGGCGCCGCCGTCCAGCAGGCCGACGTGTCCCAGACGGTCGCGGGCGCGATCCTGATCGGGGTCGACATCGGCCCGAACCTCTCCGTCACCGGCTCGCTCGCCACCATCCTCTGGCTCACGGCGATCCGCCGCGAGGGCCAGGACGTGAGCTTCTGGCGCTTCCTGAAGCTCGGCTTCCTGGTGATGCCGCCCGCCCTGCTCCTGGCGCTGGCCGGCCTGCTTCTCGTCCACTGACACCGCCGACACCGGCCCGACACCGCCCGGAGCATCCCCCGACGTGAACCCGATCCTGCTCTATCCCTTCATCCTGGTCGCGGGCGCCCTGCAGGCGGCCGGCAACTCGATGAACGCGCGGCTGCGCGTGGCGATGGTGAACCCGTGGCTGGCGGCCGCCGTCTCGTTCAGCCTCATCGTCTTCGTGTTCGCGACGCTGTTCCTCGTCATGCCGACGCCGCTGCCGACCCTCGAATCGCTTGCCAGGATGCCCTGGTACGCGCCGCTGGGCGGCATCGCGGGGGCCGTGGCGGTGTTCGGCGGCCTCGCCCTGGTGGACAAGGTCGGGGCCGGGCCGTTCAACGGCCTGCTCATCACCGCCAACATCCTGACCTCGCTGGCCATCGACAGCGTCGGCCTGTTCGGGATGCAGGCGGGCGGCTTCAAGGCGCTGCCCTGGCTCGGCGGCCTGCTGATGGTCGGCGGCATCGTCCTCATCGCCCGCGCCAGTGGAGACTCGAACAAGGACGGCGGCGGCGAGGGGCACGGGATCAGCGCAGGGCTGCTCTATCCCTTCGTGCTCGGGGCCGGCGCCCTCCAGGCGCTGGGCGTGGTGATGAACGCGCAGTTGCGCGGGGCCGTGGTCAATCCGTGGCTGGCCGCCGCGATCTCGTTCCTGCCCATCGTCTTCGTCTTCCTGGCGATGCTGGCGATCCGGCCGACGCCCCTGCCGACCCGGAAGGACCTCGAAGGCCTGCCGTGGTGGGCGCCGCTCGGCGGCATCGCCGGGGCGGTGGCGGTGTTCGGCGGCCTGCTCTTCGTGGACACGGTCGGCGCCGGGGCCTTCAACGGCCTGCTGATCACCGCCAACCTCCTGACCTCCATCGCCATCGACCATTTCGGATGGTTCGGCATGCCGGTGTGCCGGGCCGGGCGGGCGCGTTTCGCCGGCGCGGCCCTGATGGCCGGCGGCATCCTGCTGATCGCGGTGTTCTAGGACGGCGGCTCCTGCAGGAGCCGGGCGTCCGGCGACGGGCCCAGGTGGCGGCCGGCGATGGACCAGAAGGTGGCCCCGCCCAGCATCCCGGCCGACAGCGGCAGCGCCCCGGCGAGGGACAGGCTCTCGGCGATGCCCGTCGGCCGCTGGACGACCAGCATGGACAAGCCGAGCCC
Organism: Methylobacterium trifolii; assembly: GCF_022179685.1. Lineage (GTDB taxonomy): Bacteria > Pseudomonadota > Alphaproteobacteria > Rhizobiales > Beijerinckiaceae > Methylobacterium > Methylobacterium trifolii. The sequence goes on along the minus strand of NZ_BPRB01000207.1, from coordinate 5,806 downwards.
GCCGATGCCGCCGGCGATGGCGAAGTAGGCGAGGCTGCGGATGCGCGCCACGAAGGCGAATACGAACGTCGCCAGGAAGCCGGGAAGCGCGAAGAGCGTCGCCAGGAAGGCAACGCCCAACCACGCGCCCGCCACGGCCATCGCGGACACGCGTCCGCCCGAGACCAGCCCCGAGGCCGCCGTGCAGGCCGTCAGCCAGGTATCCGCCACCGCCACGGCTGCGAGGTAGCCGCCGATGACGCGGGTTTCCGGGTCGGGGAGATCCGCAAGCCGGCTGCGCCGCCCGCCCGTTGCCATGCCGCCCGCCCCGCTCCTCAGCCCCGCGCCGTCTCGGCGGTCATCTCCTGGAGGTCGAGATCGTGCTCCAGGACGTGCAGGGTCTCGTCGTGGATCTCGCCGGAGCGATGCAGGCGCAGGATCTCGGCGCGGCCGGCCGCGATCGTCGCCAGCAGGACCCGGTAATGGTCCGCGCGGTTTCCGGCGAAGGTCTCCGGCGCCTCGCTGTAGCGGGCGGCGGCGCCCGCCCGGTGGCCGTACTGTTCCAGGAGGCGCGGATGGCGGATGGCTCCGTCCGCATCCCGTGACAGCGCCTCGATGGCGGCGAGCTGCGCCTGCGCCATCCGGGCCCGTGCCGTGGCCCGCGGCAGGTGGCGCCCGTCCTCGCCCGCATCGGCTTCGAGCCGGAGCAGACGGATCAGCGGACCCAGCGTCGTGCCCTGGAGGAGCACGGTCACGAGGATGACGGCGAAGGCGGCGGCCAGGATGAAGTCGCGGCCCGGCATGGCCGCGGGCAGGGACAGGGCGATGGCGAGGGTGACGACGCCGCGCATGCCGGCCCAGCTCATCACCGCGGACGCCGCCGGCGCGGCCGCGGGCCCCGGCCGCCCGAGCAGGCGTGCGGCGCCCACGCGCAGCAGGTCGGCGCCGAACACCCAGGCGAAACGCGACAGCACCACGGCCGCGACCACCCCGGCCACTGGAACGGCCAGGGTCTCGATCGCGTCCCCGGCGCCGCCCAGGCGCTCGACGACCCCGCGCAGGGACAGTCCGATCAGGACGAAGACGAAGGCTTCCATGAGGAAGATCATCACCTGCCAGAAGGCGGTTCCGCGCAGCCGCAGGTTGGCCGAGAAGATGTCGTGCTGGTACCAGCCGAAGATCAGCCCGGCCGTGACCGTCGCGATCACCCCGGAGACGTGCACCGCCTCGCCCCCGACATAGGCCGCCCAGGGCAGCAGGAAGGTGCCGGCGATCATCAGGTGGACGTCTTCGAGGTAGCGCAGCAGCTTGACCCAGGCGAAGCCCACCGCCGCGCCGACCGCGACGCCCCCCAGCGCCAGGACGCCGAAGGTCAGGGTCGCGTCGCCGATGCTGAAGGCGCCGGTGAGCGCCGCCGCCACGGCGAAGCGGAACAGGACGAGGCCGGCGGCGTCGTTGAGGAGGCTCTCGCCTTCCAGCAGGACCATGAGGCGCCGGGGCAGCGACACCCGCGCCAGCACCGCCTTGGCGGCCACCGCGTCGGGGGGCGACACCACGGCGCCGAGGGCGAAGCACGCGGCCCAGGGCAGGCCCGGCACCAGGAGGTGCGCGACGACGCCCACGGCCAGGGTGGTGAAGGCCACCGCTCCGACCGCCAGCGACAGGATGCCGGGCAGGTGCCGCCGGAAGTCGGACCAGACCGTGAAGTAGGCCCCCTCCATCAGGAGCGGCGGCAGGAACAGCACCAGGACGAGGTCGGGATCGAGACTGACGGCCGGGATGCCGGGCACGAAGGCGAGGGCGATGCCGCCCACGATCAGCGCCGCGGCCGGCGGCAGGCGGGTGCGCCGCGCCAGCACTTCGAGGCCGAGGATCGCCACCAGCAGCAGCAGGATGAATTCGAAGGTGGCGACGGGCGTCATGACCGGCTCTCGGATGGCGGGTGGCCCCGCCTTTACCTCGCCCCGTCGATGACGGGGGAAGGCGCCGATTGCAAGGATCGCCGGCCGAGGACGCCCAGGCGTCCCCGAGCTACGGGACATCAGACCGGCAGCACGTTGGTGTACTTCACCTGCCCCAGAGCGAAGCTCGATTCGATCGAGCCGACCCCGTCGAGGCGGGTGAGCTTGTCCTTCAGGAAGCGCTCGTAGGCGGCCAGATCCGGCACCACGACTCGCACGAGGTAGTCGTGCCGGCCCGTCATCAGGTAGCACTCCACCACCTCCGGCCAGCGGGCGACTGCGTCGGCGAAGCGGTCGAGTTCCTCCTCCCGCTGCCGTTCGAGCTTGACCGAGGCGAAGACGCTGATCGGCAGGCCGACCTTGGCCTGGTCGACCAGGGCGACGTAGCCCTTGAGGATGCCCGCCTCCTCCAGCATCCGTATCCGGCGCAGACACGGCGAGGCCGACAGGCCGACGCGGGAGGCCAGTTCCTGGATGGTGATGCGCCCGTCGCGCTGGAGTTCGGCCAGGATGCGCCGGTCGATGGCATCGATGCGCCGTTCCGGCATGTTTCCCTCGAAATCCGCACGCCGTTGGTGGATGCTGCCGAAAACTACGGCCGGGACGGCAAGTTTGGCAAATATCGCCCCGGCCCCGATGGCATCTTCGCGCCGACGTCCGAGAGGCCAACCATGCGTTCCGACCCGCGCCTGCCCTACCTGACCGAGCTGGAGCGCAAGGCGCTGTGGCTCTCCACCTGGATGATCCACAACGCCAACCACGTCCGCCCCAACGAGGACGGGATGAAGGTCGGCGGGCACCAGGCCTCCTCCGCCTCCCTGGCGACGATCCTCACCGCCCTCTACTTCGCGGTGCTGCGGCCGGAGGACCGGGTCGCGGTCAAGCCCCATGCCGGGCCGGTCTTCCACGCGATCCAGTACCTCGCCGGCAACCAGACCCGCGAGAAGCTGGAGAACTTCCGCGGCTACGGCGGGGTGCAGTCCTACCCCTCGCGCACCAAGGACACGGACGACGTGGACTTCTCCACGGGCTCGGTGGGCCTGGGCGTGGCGCAGACGCTGTTCGGCGCGCTGGTGCGCGACTACGTGCGCGCCCACGGCTGGGGCCTCGACCGGCCGGAGGGGCGCATGGTCGCCCTGGTGGGCGATGCCGAGATGGACGAGGGCAACATCTTCGAGGCCCTGATGGAGGGCTGGAAGCACGGCCTGCGCCGGACCTGGTGGATCATCGACTACAACCGCCAGAGCCTCGACGCGGTGATCCGCGAGGGCCTCTACACCCGCTTCGAGGAGATCTTCCGCTCGTTCGGCTGGGACGTCGTCGTCCTCAAGTACGGCTCGCTGATGGATGCCGCCTTCGCCGAGGCCGGCGGCGAGCGCCTGCGGGCCTGGATCGACACGGCGCCCAACCAGCTCTACGCCGCCCTGACCTTCCAGGGGGGCGCCGCCTGGCGCCGCCGCCTGGAGCAGGACCTGGCCGACGATTCCGACGCCCTGGCCCTGATCGGTCGCCGCTCGGACGCGGATCTGGCCGCCCTGATGGGCAACCTCGGCGGGCACGACCTCACCAACCTGCTCGCCGCCTTCGCGGCCGCCGACAACGATCGGCCGACCGTGTTCATCGCCTACACGGTCAAGGGCTTCGGCCTGCCGCTGGCCGGCCACAAGGACAACCATTCCGGGCTGCTGACGCCGGCCCAGGTCGAACTGTTCCGGGAGAAGGCGCAGGTGCGCCCCGGCCACGAATGGGAGCCCTTCGAGGGCCTGTCGCTGCCGGCCGAGGACCTGCGTCGCTTCGTCGGGCAGGCGCCCTTCTTCAGCGAGGGCACGCGCCTGCGCGACGCGCCCCGCCTGCCGGTGCCGCAGGACTTCCCCTGCCCGCGCCAGCCCGTCCTCTCGACGCAGGCCGGCTTCGGCATGATCCTGAACGAACTGGCCCGCTCCGACGCGCCCATCGCCGACCGCATCGTCACCACCTCCCCGGACGTGACCGTCTCGACCAACCTCGGCGGTTGGGTGAACCGGCGCGGCCTGTTCGCCCGCGAGGAGATGCGCGACCTGTTCCGGGCCGAGCGCATCCCCTCGACCTTCACCTGGGACTTCTCGGCCAAGGGCCAGCACATCGAACTCGGCATCGCCGAGATGAACCTGTTCCTGCTGCTCTCGGGGCTCGGCCTCTCGCACAAGCTGTTCGGCGAGCGGCTGATCCCGATCGGCACCCTCTACGACCCGTTCATCTGTCGCGGGTTAGACGCCCTGAACTACGCCTGCTACCAGGACGCCCGCTTCATCATCGCGGCCACCCCCTCGGGCGTGACCCTGGCGCCGGAGGGCGGCGCCCACCAGTCGATCGGCACGCCCCTGATCGGGCTGGCCCAGGACGGGCTCTCGACCTTCGAGCCGGCCTTCGTGGACGAATTGTCCGTGCTCATGGCGCACGCCCTCGACCACGTGCAGCGGGACGGCCCGGAGGGCGGCTCGGTCTACCTGCGGCTCTCGACCCGCGGCATCGCCCAGCCGACGCGCACGATGTCCCCGCGGCTCGCAGAGGACATCGTGGCCGGCGCCTACTGGATGCGCGAGCCCGGCCCCAACGCCGAGCTGGTGGTGGCCTATACCGGCGCGCTGGCGCCGGAGGCGATCGAGGCGGTCGGCCGGATGGCCGAGGACCGGCGCGACGTGGGCCTCCTGGCCATCACCTCCGCCGACCGGCTGCATGCGGGCTGGACGCAAGGACAGCGCGCCCGCGAGGGGGGTGAGCGGGGCGCCGTGAGCCATATCGAGACGCTGCTCGCCGGCCTCGGGCCCCATTGCGGCCTCGTCACGGCGATCGACGGCCATCCGGCCACGCTCGGCTGGCTCGGATCGGTGCGCGGGCACCGCACCCGGGCGCTCGGTGTCGAGCGCTTCGGGCAGACCGGCACCGTGGCCGACCTCTACCGGCATTACGGGCTGGACGCCCGCGGCATCGTCATGGCCGCCGCGGGCCTGGCCCCCGAGCGCCCGATCCGGCACCTCGGCCTCGCCTACGGGTAGGCCGCTGGGGTTGCGGCCGATCCTCGCCTGACCGATGCAGGGGCCGGCCACCCCGGCGCCGCGGTACGGAGGACGCCCCTTGCGCATCGGCATCCTCGAGACCGGAAGCCCGCCGGAGCGCCTCGGCGGCCGCTTCCCCTCCTACGCCGCGATGACCCGGCGTATGCTGGGCGACGCGCACGCCTATACGGTCTTCGACGTGCGGGCGGGGCGCCTGCCCGAGCACCCGCAGGGTTTCGATGCCTATGCGATCACCGGCTCGGCGGCGGGCGTCTACGATCCCCTGCCGTGGATCGCGAACCTGATCGGGTTCCTGCGCGCGCTGCCGCCCTCGGTGAAGCTCGTGGGCATCTGCTTCGGGCATCAGGTCATGGCGGAGGCCTTCGGCGGCCGGGCGGGCAAGGCGCCGAATGGCTGGGGCCTCGGCCTGCACGCCTACGACGTGGTCGAGCGGGCGCCCTTCATGGACGCGGCCACGCGGATCGCGGTGCCCGCGAGCCACCAGGATCAGGTGCTCGAAAGACCGCCGGGCGCCCGCGTGCTGGCGGCCAGCGCCTTCACGCCCTTGGCCATGCTGGCCTATGCGGACCGCGCGGCGCTGTCCGTCCAGTGCCACCCGGAATTCGAGCCGGACTTCGCCCGCGCCCTGACCGAGGGCCATCGCGCCGGCGCGGACGACCCGGCCCTGGTGGAGGCGGCCCTGGCCTCCTTTGATGCGCCCCACGACAGTGCGCGCCTGGGCGGCTGGATCAGGCGGTTCCTGGAGTCGGCGTGAGGAAGCGCCCTTCACCGACCGGCGCTCGTCCCACCCACTCCCTCATCCTGAGGTGC
>NZ_BPRB01000206.1 GCF_022179685.1 Methylobacterium trifolii | reverse complement strand
CACAGGCCTGGGTAATTACGTTATCGCCTTAGCATTCATGGCAGCATTCAACTTGAGCATTTAGTAGATGCCCATCTGGGCTTGCGCGATATCGAAATTTCAGGAGCGACTATTTCATCGACTCGCTTTGGTATCGATATTGAGAAAGAGCGCCTATCTTCAGGAACTATCTCTATGCAATCGGCACCTAGTGGCGAATGTCGAGTGATCGTTTCTTCGCAAAAGGCAAAATCCAGCGCGGAAATTGAAGGCTTAGTTTATTTCCCTAACATACCAGATTTGCCGCGAGAATATCAGAAATTCAGAATCAAATGGCTTTTCACGGACCTAATTATAAATAATACAGCAGGAGATATCAGTTTTAAAATAGAATCCAGATCTTCTTATGACCTTGACCAGATGATTGGGAGTTTAGAATTTATTATTCTATGCGCGAAAGAAGACGCAAAGATCGAAATATTTAAGGAAAATTCTCAAATCGCAGAAATGTATCTCAATACTCCACCCAAGATTGATCAATTTTATGAATTTTTACTACACAGATTGATAATATTGCGCAAATTTCTTGATATTGGAAAATACAGGAAAAACGTATCAACATCTGTGCAGGGCATTTTAGATCAAGAAGAAGTCTTTCGGTGGATAAATTTGACTTTAGCCAAAACCTCCCAGGAAATTACCGCTCAGATCGATACCGAAGGCCATCAGATTTTAAAGCGCCGCAACGGAACCGTCGCAAGCACAATCATTATACAATTAAGCAATCAAGTCTTCATTGCTTTTTGCATATGGAAGGCCGTCTTCCAGATCGGGTCTACATTCAAAGCATCTGTAAAAAACGGAAACATTTCTAAATTAACAACGCTTAAAGACTATGACTCAGTCAAAATTCGCTCAATAATCGACGATTTTCGCCTATCACATAGTTTAAAAATGAAAGGTGCCATGATGTACTGGGAGCCAGATGTGTAAAGATACAAACGCCAGTAAATAAATTTACATCTGATTTGAGCGAGCCAAATTTACACTTTTACTTGCGACCGTTCGCAGGAGCCGTCAATCGAACAAACTCGAAACGCTCGCTTCCGTCGCCGTCCGCCCAATGGCCTCGCCCAGCAGCGGCGCAATAGTCGCCACCCGGATGTTCCGGGCGAGCTTCACCGCCTGGGTCGGCTGGATCGAGTCGGTGATCACCAGTTCCTTCATCCGGGAGGCGGCGATGCGGGAGACCGCGCCGCCCGAGAGCACCCCGTGGGTGATGTAGGCCGAGACCTCCTTGGCGCCGGCGTTGAGCAGGGCCTCGGCCGCGTTCACCAGCGTTCCGCCGGAATCGACGATGTCGTCCACGAGGATGCAGGAGCGGCCTTCCACCTCGCCGATGATGTTCATCACCTCGGATTCGCCGGGGCGCTCGCGGCGCTTGTCGACGATGGCCAGCGACGCGTCGATGCGCTTGGCGATGGCGCGTGCGCGAACCACGCCGCCCACGTCGGGGGAGACCACCATGCGGTCGGCGGTGGTCAGGCGCTCCTTGATGTCGCGCACCATCACGGGGGCGGCGAACAGGTTGTCGGTGGGGATGTCGAAGAAGCCCTGGATCTGGCCGGCGTGGAGGTCGAGCGTCAGCACCCGGTCGGCGCCGGCCTCAGTGATGAGGTTGCAGACGAGCTTGGCCGAGATCGGGGTGCGGCCGGAGGTGCGCCGGTCCTGCCGGGCGTAGCCGAAATAGGGGATCACCGCCGTGATGCGCCGCGCCGAGGAGCGCCGGGCGGCGTCGATCATGATCAGCAGTTCCATCAGGTGGTCGTTGGCGGGATACGAGGTCGACTGGACGATGAACACGTCCTCGCCGCGCACGTTCTCCTGAAGCTCGACGAAGATCTCCATGTCGGCGAAGCGCCGGACCATGCACTTGGCGAGCGGCAGTTCGAGGTAGGCGGCGATGGCCTCGGCCAAGGGCCGGCTCGCATTGCCGGCGATGATCTTGATCGAGGACTTCATGCCTGGCGACTCACATCGCGGGCCCCCGACCGGGACGCGCTCCGAATACCTGAGACGAACCGCCGAACCGGAGACGCGAGCCAGCGACGACCGGACCGGCTCTTACCAGCGGGCCGGGATCGTCACAATGCCTTCATGGGGCGGGCGGGCGGCGCTGCACAGGTTGCGCCGCAAAAAGGGCGGCCTCACGGGGCCGGCGGCTCCAGCAGCCGGTGCAGGTGGACGATGAAGTAGCGGGTCTGGGCGCTGTCCACCGTGGCCTGGGCCTTGGCCCGCCAGGCCTTCTGGGCCGAGGCGTAGTCGGGGAAGATGCCGACGATGTCGAGGCCCGGCACGTCGCGGAAGCGGACGCCTTCGAGGTCCTGCAGCTCGCCGCCGAAGACGAGGTGGAGCCTCTGGTCGCTGTCGATCGTGGTTGCCATGGGTCCTGCTCCCGCGTGCGCCCGCATCCCGATGGGCAGGCGGCGTGCCGCCGTCCCCGGGTCGCAAACCGGGCCGCGCGCGTCAAGCCTCGGGAGCGGACGGAGCGGGGCGATCGTGCGCGGCCGCCGTCACAGGAAGCCGATCGAGATCCAGGGCACGAAGATCACGACCAGCAGGCCCAGCAGCAGGGCGAGCATGTAGCCGATCAGCGGCCGGATGCCGGCGTCGGGATGGATGCGGCTGATGGCGCAGGCCGAGTAGTAGCCGACGCCGAAGGGCGGGGCGAACAGGCCGAGCCCCATGGCGAGCACCACCACCATGGCGTAGTGCACCTCGTGCACGCCGACCTGGCGGGCGATGGGGAACAGCAGCGGCCCGAACAGCACGATGGCGGGGATGCCCTCCAGCACCGAGCCGAGCACGATGAAGGCGGCGGCCGAGACCAGCAGGAAGCTGAGGGCGCCGCCGGGCAGGCCCCGCATCTGCTCGGCCAGCGACAGGGAGAAGCCGGACTGGGTCAGCGCCCAGGCCATGCCGGTGGCCGCCCCGATGATCATCAGGATCGCGCCGGAGAGGGAGGCGGTCGCCACCAGCATCGGGTAGACCCGGCGCCAGGCGAACTGGCGGTAGACGGCGAGCCCCGCGACGACCGCGTAGACGATGCCGATGGTCGAGACCTCGGTGGCGGTGGCCACGCCCTCCACCACCGCGGCCCGGATCACGAAGGGGAGCGCCAGGGCCGGCAGGGCGACGACGAAGGCCCGGCCGATCTCGCGCCGGTTGGCCCGGCGGACGTGGCTCAGGTCCTCGGAGCGGTAGCGCCACCAGACCAGCCCGCACAGCATCGCCCCGAGCACCACCGCCGGCAGCAGGCCGCCGGTGAACAGCGCCGTGATCGACACGCCCGTGGCCGAGCCGATGGTGATGAGCACGAGGCTCGGGGGCACCGTCTCGGTCTGCGCGCCGGTGGCGGCGAGCAGCGCCACGAGGTCGCCCTCCTTGGCGCCGCGCGCCTTCATCTCGGGAAACAGCACGGGGGCGACGGCGGCCATGTCGGCGGCCTTCGAGCCGGAGATGCCGGAGACGAGGTACATCGCCCCGATCAACACGTAGTGCAGGCCGCCGCGCACATGGCCCAGCAGGCTCGCGAGGAAGCCGACCATGGCCTTGGCCATGCCCGTCATCTCGATCAGGAGGCCGAGGAAGACGAAGAGCGGGATGGCCAGCAGGATCAGGTGGCTCATGCCCTCGTCCAGGCGCCCGACCACCACCGAGACCGGCGCGCCGGTGGTCAGCCCGACGTAACCGAAGGTGGCGAGCCCGAAGGCGAAGGCGATCGGCACGCCGCAGAAGACGAAGGCGCCGACGCCGAGGACGAAGAACAGGATCAGGTTGAGGTTGCCCAGCGTGCGCAGCACCGGCTCCAGGGCGACGAGGCCCAGCGCGATCGCCCCGCCCAGCAGCAGGGCTGCGAGGATCGGGCGCCAGCGCGCCAGTTCGAAGAGCTGGAGCAGGGCGGTCGCCAGCATCAGGGAGAAGCCGACGGGCAGGGCCGCGGCCCGCCAGGCGTTGGTGATGCCCAGCGCCGGCGTCTCGACGAACATCTCCTCGCTGGCGAACTCGTAGGCCGGGTGCAGCATCAGCACCACGAAGACGATGCCGGCGGCCAGCGCCACGGCGTTGAGGAAGGCGCGGGCGGCCGGGCCGCACATGCCGACCACCGCCGTCATCCGCATGTGCTCGGCCCGGCGCAGGGCGGCCGCCGAGCCCAGCATGGCGAGCCAGATGAACAGGATCGAGGCCAGTTCGTCCGACCAGACCAGGGGACGGTGGAAGACGTAGCGGCTGACCACGCCGCCGAGGAGGACCACGACCTCCGCGACCACCAGGGACGCGGCGGTGGCCTCGACCGCGACGCCGAGGGTGCGGTCGGCGGCCCGGACCCAGCCGCGGGTGGAGACCGGCGGCTGGAGCGGGACGGCGTCGGAGGCGAGGTCGAGCTGCATCGTCCGGGCCTCAGGCCAGGGTGCCGGCGACGGCTTCGAGGCGGCCCCAGGCCTCCTCGCCGAACTGCTTGCGCCACTGCTGGTAGAAGCCCGACTTGGACAGGATCTCGCGGAAGGGCGCCCGGTCCGGGGTGGTGAAGGTGATGCCCTCGGACTTGAGCTGGCCCTCCAGGGAGCCGAGGAACGAGGCCAGGATGGCGCGCTGCTTCACGGCGCCCTCGTCGAAGGCCTTGGCGACCAGTTCCTGGAGATCGGCCGGCAGGCGGCCCCAGGCCTTGCGGTTGCCGATGAGCCAGAAGCCCTCCCACATGTGGCTCGTCATGGCGCAGTACTTCTGCACCTCGAACAGCTTGTAGAACTGCAGGTGGGGCAGGGCGTTCTCCTGCCCGTCGAAGACCTTGGTCTGCAGGGCGGAGTAGAGTTCGCTGACGTTGGCGCTGACGGGGGAGGCGCCCAGCGCCGACCACATCGAGGTGAAGATCGGCGAGACCGGCACCCGGACCTTGAGGCCCTTGACGTCGGAGAGCGCGTTGACCGGCCGGTTGCTGGTGGTGAGGTTGCGGAAGCCGTTGTCCCAGATCCTGTCCATCACCACGAGGCCGGCCTTGGTGACCTGGGCGCGGACGTGGGCGCCGAGGTCCCCGTCCATGGCCTTCCAGACCTGGTCGTAGCCGTTGAAGGCGAAGCCCACGTTGTTGATCGCGGCCACGGGCAGGAAGGTCGAGAACACGCCGGTGGGGATCAGCATCAGTTCGAGCGCGCCGGAGCGGACCTGGGACAGCATGTCGGTGTCCCCGCCGAGCATGTTGTTGGGGAAGAACTGGATGTCGACGCGCCCGTTCGTCAGTTCGCGGATGCGGTCGCAGGTCGCCTTGGCCTGGAGGGAGGAGGGGTGCTCGGTCGGCCAGTCGACGCCCAGCTTGTAGCTGAACTCGGCGGCGCGGGCAGAGGTGGTCCGCAGGCCGGAAAGGCCGGCGGCCCCGGCTCCGAGGCCCGCCATGAGCACGGAACGGCGATGGATGCCCGACATGAACGTTCTCCCGGATGGTTGGTCGAGGGTCGGCCGTCCGCCCGGCGTTTCCTGCCGGGCGGTTGGGCCGGGAGGACGCCGCGCGGCGTCCTCGAGGGTCGTAGGGTAGGGGGTCAGGACGCGCGGCGGATCCCGTCGCCGGTCTCGGTGCGGAACGTCGCCTCCATCTCCCGGCGGAAGCGGATGGCCTCGTTGGCCTCGTCGAAGCGCACGTCCGCCCAGGTCACGGGCCGGCCGGCGGCGACGGGGCGCTGGAGCACGAGGTTGTGGGCGAGCCCGATCGGCAGGCCGCCGGCGGCCAGCGACGCGCGGGCGGGCATCAGCTTGCCGTAGACCATGTAGCCGCCCTCGCCGTCGAGGCGCTCGCCCGGCTGGAGGTCGCGCTTGGCGGTGGCCACCACGTCCCCTCGGAAACCCCGCGTCGTGCCCGTGGCCTCGCCGCGCAGCATGATGCTCGCCACCGAGATCCCGAGTTCGAGCCCGATCAGGTGGTAGGGCTTGTACATCGCGGTGTAGCGGCCGCTGGCGTCGGTCTTGAGGCCGTATTGCTGGAAGCACTGGCGCACGTAGTCGGAGGGCGCCTCGAAGGTGGCGTAGACGCCCCAGCGCAGGTCCCGGAACACCGGGCGCCCGTCGCGCTCGATCGAGGACACCACCTCGACGGTGCCCTTGTGGGGCAGGATGCCGCCGTCGGCCCGCGGCCGCAGGACGTCGGGCAGGTCGTCGACGCCGCAGGGCGGGAAGGCGAGGCCGTCGGCGGCCGGCTCCAGGTCGGCGGCGTTGGCGACGGCGGCCATCTCCAGGGCGGACTTGGTGCCGTCGAGGAAGGAGTTGAACATCTGCGCGTTGAAGTCGCCGCCGGCGACCTGGGCCTCGCTGAAGCCGTAATGGCCCCAGACCGTCTCGGGCGTCGAGGCGTGGTAGATCGGCAGGTACTTGGTGCCCTTGCCGGCGCAGATCACCTCGAAGCCGGTGCTGCGGGCCCAGTCCACGATCTCGGCGATGAGCGCCGGCTGGTCGCCGTAGGCGAAGGAATAGAGGATGCCGGCCTCGGCCGCCCGCCGCGCCAGGAGCGGACCGGCGAGCGCGTCGGCCTCGACGTTGACCATGACGATGTGGCGCCTGTGCTTGCAGCAGAGCAGGGCGTGGCGGATGCCGGCCGCCGGGTTGCCGGTGGCCTCCACGATCACGTCGATGCCGTCGGCCGCGATCAGGGCCTCGGAATCCTCGGTCACGAAGGTGGTGCCGTCGCGCATCGCCTGAGCGAAGGAGGTCGCCGCCGCCCGCTCGGCCGGCCAGCCGACCCGCTCGCAGGAGCGGCGGGCGCGGGCCACGTCGAGGTCGGCGATGCCCAGGACGTGCAGGCCGGGGGTGCGGGGGGCCTGCGACAGGAACATCGAGCCGAACTTGCCCGCGCCGATGACGCCGACTCGGATGGGGGCTCCGGCCTCCGCGAGGGCTGCGAGCTTCAGGGACAGACTCATGGGGATCTCCCGAACATGGGTGGCCGGCCTCGGGGGTCGTGGCGACCCGCCGGACGAGGGCTCGGCTCTTCGACAGGGAAGGGGGGTGACGCGGCAGGCGTCGGTCGGCGGTCGCGCGGTGCTAGATGCGGCTCATCGCGAAAGAACCCTCGTTGCGTTTCCTCGAATCGCGGCCTGATCGACCGTCTGCAGGGGCAGTCTCGACGGTCCGGGGCGGCGCGTAAATTCTTGTCCCGGCAACTCGGCTGTGCAAGATTTCGCATACGATGTCCGACTTCGACTGGAACGACCTGCGCGCCTTCCTGGCCGTCGTCAGGACCGGGCGGCTGACGGCTGCGGCCCGCCAGATCGGGATCGACCACTCGACCCTGAGCCGCCGCATCATCGGCCTGGAGAAGGCCCTGCAGGCGCGCCTCTTCGACCGGCGCCCCACCGGCTACGTCCTGACCGGGGCCGGCGAGAACCTCGTGGTCGAGGCGGAGGCCGTGGAGAGCCTGGCGATCCGGATCGCCGCCCGGCTCGCGGACCCGGCCGCGGGCCTGACCGGCTCGGTGCGCATCGCCACGCCCGAGGGCTTCGGCACCTACTTCCTGGCCCGGCACATCGGCGGCCTCGCCCGGCGCTACCCGACCATGACGATCGAGCTGATCGCCAACCCCGGCGTGGTCAACCTGACCAAGCGCGAGGCCGACATCGCGGTGACGATGGCGCGGCCGGAGAAGGGGCGCCTGCGGGCGCGCAAGCTCCTCGACTACGAACTCGGCCTCTACGCCTCGCGGGCCTACCTCGACGGCCGTGGCGTCCCGGAGACCCTGGCCGACGTCGATCGCCACGTCCTGATCGGCTATATCGGCGACATCCTGCCGACGCCGCACCACGACTACCTCAAGGAGCTGTTCGGCCGGCGCCTGCCCGACATCGGCATGTCCAACGTGCTGACGCAGCTCCACGCCACCCGGCACGATGCGGGCCTGTGCGTGCTGCCCTGCTTCATGGCGGATGGGCACGACGACCTCGTGCGCGTCCTGGCAGCAGAGGTGCGCATCTCCCGCTCCTACTGGCTCGTGGTCCACGCCGAGACGCGGGCGCCCGCCCGCAGCCGCATCGTCGGCGACTTCCTCCACGCCGCGGCGCAGAAGCACCGGCGCACGTTCCTGCCCAGGGCCGTCGCCGAAGAGCGACGGCCCTGATTCCTCGCTCGGCCCCAGTCGCCGGCGCCCGCCTCCGCGGGCTCGGGCTCTCGCGCCGCCCTGTGTTTTTCGGAACGGTCGTCCCGAGAAACCCGCTCCGCGGGGCGCTCTTCGCGCCCTGCACGGGATGGATTGCAGGCGTTCCCGCCGATAGACCGGCGGCATTCCAGACCGGCGAGGATCACAGCGTGCGCACCATCCGCGTCATCGGCATCGGCACCGGCGACCCCGAGCAGCTCACGCTCCAGGCCGTGCGCGCCCTCTCGGAGGTCGACGCCGTGTTCGTCCTCGACAAGGGCAGCGAGAAGGCCGACCTCGTGGCCCTGCGCCGGGAGATCTGCGCCCGCCACGCCAAGGCCGGTCTCCGCTTCGTCGTGGCCGGGGACCCGGAGCGAGAGCGGCGGCCGGCCGACTATGCCGGCACGGTCGAGGCCTGGCACGCGGCCCGGGCAAGCCTGCTGGAGGCGCTGATCGCGGACGAACTGGGGGCAGGGGAGGTCGGCGCCTTCCTGGTCTGGGGGGACCCTGCCCTCTACGACAGCACCCTGCGCATCCTGGAGCGCATCACCGCCCGCGGGCGGCTCGCCTTCGCCTGCGAGGTCGTCCCCGGCATCTCGAGCGTCCAGGTCCTGGCCGCGCGCCACCGCATCCCCCTGAACCGCATCGGCGCGCCCGTCCACATCACCACCGGCCGGCGGCTGGCCGCCGGGCTGGACCCGGAGGCCGACAGCACCGTGGTGATGCTCGACGCCGACCCGCGCTTCGACCACCTCGACCCGGAGCTGACGATCTACTGGGGGGCCTATCTCGGCACCCGGGACGAGATCCTGCGCTCCGGACGCCTGGGCACGGTCGGCCCCGAGATCCGCCGGGTCCGGGCCGAGGCCCGCGCCCGCCACGGCTGGATCATGGACACCTACCTGCTGCGCAAGCCGGGCGCGGAGTGAGGCGCCAGGGCAGGGCGCCTTACGGGACCGCCCTCACCCGGCCGGGATGCCGGCCGGGCGGAAGAACAGGCCGGCCTTGAGGCTGTCGCCGATGCGGTGGGCCCGCTCGACCAGCATGTCCGCCACCTCCGGCGAGAAGGTCTCCCGCGCCGTCTCCTCGAACAGGCCGAGCCAGCGGGCGAAGTGGGCGGGGCTCAGGCGTCCCAGCGCCTGGTGGCGCCCGAACGGGTTGCCCTTGTAGCGGCCGCTCTTCAGCAGGACCGAGGACCAGAAGTCCTGGATCGTGGCGAGGTGACGGGGCCAGTCGGCGTCGGAAATCGCGCCGGCGAAGACCGGGCCGATCAGGCCGTCGCGCCGGACCTTCTCGTAGAAGGCCGCCAGGAACGTGCGCAGGGTCGCCTCGGTGAGGGCATCGAAGGGCATGGGGCCTGATGCCCGGCTTCCAGTGTGGTGAAAAGCCCCCTCGCCCGGTGGAATCCAAGGATCAGGTTCCATAATATATCTTATGCGAACTTCGGATGGGCGGGTCCGGGGGTGGTCCGGGGCCGGCCCCTCGGCCTGTGGGACCCCACTCGATGCCGTCAGCGCACCGACACCTTCACCGGGGATTCGTAGCCCGTGCCGTCGGCGTTGATGACGAAGATGCGGAAGCTGTCGAGGCCCTCGAACCCCTCCTCCGCCTCGTAGACCAGCTTGAGCCCCGCCACCTTGCGGCTGTTGCAGGCCGCGAGCGGCGAGGCGGGTGCGTAGCGGGTGAAGGAATCGCCCTCCGCGATCGTGACCTTGCCGTGCTGCGGCTTGTCCAGCACGCGGATCACCACCGGCCCTTGCGACGAGCAGTCCGGAAACAGCGAGGCGTAGAACGCGATCGTCCGGGCCTCGCCCTTGGGCACCACGCGCATCAGCGGGAAGGTGGGCGGCGCCTGCTGGGGCGGGGCGGCCTCCGCCGGCTCGGACCGGGCCGGGCTCCCGGCAAGGGCTGCCAGGACGGGGGTCGCGACGAGGAGGAGGGCGAGGGGCGTGGCACGCTGCATGGGTCTGCCGGGTCCTGTGGCCTCGGAGGGCGGCGTGGCCGGCCTCCCGCGCGAGACATGGGTCGGGCGTCCGGATCGGACAGGGCCGGGCGATCAGCCGGTGCGCGCCGGGAGGAGGCCGTCGCGTTCCTTGCCATGCCCTTTGCCATCCCCCTTGCCATCCCCCCTGCCCTGCGCCCGGAACCGGGCGAAGCGGAGCGCCAGGGTCGGCAGGATCAGGAGGTTCAGGACCGTCGAGGTGACGAGGCCGCCCAGGATGACGATGGCCATCGGGCCCTCGATCTCGCGCCCCGGCTCGCCCGCCCCCAGCGCCAGGGGCAGCAGCCCGAGGCCGGTGACGAGCGAGGTCATCAGGATCGGCACCAGACGGTCGGCGGCGCCCTCGATCGCGGTGGCCGCGTCCCAGGCCCGGCCCTCGACCCCGACGAGGTGCTCGTAATGGGCGATCATCATCACGGTGTTGCGCAGCGAGATGCCGAACAGGGTGACGAAGCCGACGATCGAGCCGAGCGACAGCACCCCGCCGGTGGCGGCCACCGACACCACCCCGCCGACGAAGGCGAAGGGCAGGTTGACCAGGACGAGCATCAGGTTGGCGGCCGAGCCCGTCACCAGGGCGAGCAGGATCAGGATGCCGAAGCCGGCCAGCGCCGCGTGGACCGCGAGGTCGCGCCGCGCCCGTTCCTGCGCCTCGGCCGCGCCTGCGAACGAGACGTAGACGCCCTCGGGCAGGCGGACCTCGCGGGCGACCTTGCGCTTGGCGGCCTCCACGAAGCCGGCCACGTCCCGGCCCACGACGTTGGCGGTCACCGCCATCACCCGCTGCGCCCCCTGGTGCTGCACCTGGTAGCGGCCGGCCGTCTCGTAGATGTCGGCGACCTGGGAGAGGCGGATGCTGCGCCCGCCCGGCGTGCGCAGGGGCAGGTCGCCGACGCCGGCGAGCCGCCCGCGCACGCGCTCCTCCAGGATCACCAGCACGTTGAACACGGCGTTGCCGACATAGGTCTGCCCGACCACGTCGCCCTGGTAGGCGGTGCGGACCGCCTCCAGCACCTCGATGGCCGAGAGCCCCCAGTGGCGCAGGTCCGCCGGGCGCAGCGCCGCGGTGATCTGCGGCAGGCCGGCGGGCGAGACCTGCTGCACGTCGCGGGCGCCCTTCACCTCGGCGAGTTCCTGCGCGACGGAGCGGGCGGCGGCCTCGATCCGGTCGAGGTCGCGCCCGATCAGGTTGACCACCACCGGCGCGGTATGGCCCGAGACGGTCTCCTCGATCCGCTCGGTCAGGAAGGTCTTGAGGGAGAAGGCGGCCCCGGGAAATCCCAGGGTGAGGTCGCGGATGCGGGCCTCGACCCTCTTCTGGGCCGCCCCGTCGAGCCCCCGGTCGAGGTCCACGTGGATCTCGCTGTAATGGGTGCCCGCCGTGTCCTGCCCGGCCTCCGCCCGGCCGATCTGCGAGGCCACGGCGCGGATGCCTGGAATCGCCTGGAGTCCTTCCGTGATCCGCACGCCGAGGCGCTCCGATTCGCGCAGGGACGTGCCGGGGGCGGCCGCCATGTGCAGGATCAGGTGGCCCTCCTTCAGGTCCGGCAGGAAGGCGCCGCCGAGGAGCGGGAGGAGGGCGGCCCCGGAGAGCGTCGCCAGGGCGCCGGCCGCGACCACGAGGCGCGGGCGGCGGCCGATCCGGGCGAGCAGCCGGACGTAGGCGCCCCGGCTCCAGCGCACCACGGGGGGCTCGCGCGCCCCCTGCCCCGAGGGCAATCGCCCGGGAGCGCTCGCCCTCGCTTCGTGTTCGGCCTCAATCGCCGGCGCCCGCATCCGCGGGCTCAGGCTGTCGCCCCGCTCCCGCGGACGGTCGCCGAGCAGCAGCAGGGAGAGGGCCGGCGTCACGGTCAGCGCCACGGCGAGGGAGGCCACCACCGCGAAGACGTAGGCCAGCGCCAGGGGCCCGAACAGCCGGCCGGCGACCCCCGTCAGCGCCAGCACCGGCAGGAACATCAGCAGCACCGCGAAGGTGGCGTAGGCCACCGCCGTGCGCACCTCCAGGATGGCGTCGCGCACCACCCGCCACGCCTGGACCTCCCCCCCGCGGGCGCGGGCCTCGCGCAGGCGGCGCACCACGTTCTCCACCCCGATCACCGCGTCGTCCACCACCTCGCCGATGGCCAGCGCCAGCCCGCCCAGCGTCATGGTGTTGAGGCTCTCGCCGCAGGCCTGCAGCGCCAGGGCGGCGGCGATGAGGGAGAGGGGGATGGCGGCGGCGCTGATCAGGCTCGTGCGCCAGTCGGCCAGGAACACGAACAACACGATGACCACGAGACCGCCGCCGAGCGCCAGGGCCTGCAGCACGTACCCGTTGGCGACGTCGATGAAGTCGGCCGGGCGGAACAGGTCGGGGCGCAGGGCCACGCCCTCGCGCGCGAGGCCGGGGCGCAGCTCGTCCAGCGCCGCCTCCAGGCGGGCCGTGACCGCGCGGGTGTCGGCGCCGAGCTGGGCGCCGACCATCAGCAGCACGCCGGGCCGGCCGTCGACCAGCGCCGCGCCGATCGGCGGCTCGGGGGCGGAGACGACGCTGGCGACGTCCGAGAGCACGACGCTCGCCCCGCCCTCGTTGATCAGCACGGTTCTCCCGAGTTCCTCCGGGCTGAGCGCCTGCCCGTCCGTGCGCAGCACCACCCGCTGGTTGGCGGTGTCCACGAAGCCCGCCCCGCGCACGCCGGTGCCTTTCCGGGCGGCGGCGAGCACGTCGTTGAGGCCGACGCGGAAGCGGATCAGGTCGCTCGGGCGCACCTGGACCTGCAGCGAGCGCACCGCCCCGCCATAGACCGAGACCTGACTGACGCCGGGCACGGCGAGCAGCCGCAGGCGCACGGTCCAGTCGGCGATGGTGCGCAGGTCGAGGGCGTCGCGGTTCTGCGCGGTCAGGCCGACGAGCAGCACCGTGCTGGTGGAGGAGGTCAGCGCGGTCATGGCCGGCGGCATCACCCCCTGGGGCAGGCGGCCGGCAAGCGCGGCCAGCCGCTCGCCGACGCGCTGGCGCACCCGGTCCACGTCGCTGCCGGCCCGGAACAGGGCCGTGATGACGGAGAGCCCCTGGATCGAGGAGGAGCGCAGGCTCTCCAGGCCCGGCAGCCCGTTGACCGAGACCTCGATGGCCTGGGTCACCAGCACCTCGACCTGCTCCGGGTCGAGGCCGGGCGCCTCGGTCTGGATCACGACGGTGGGGGGCGCGAATTCCGGGAACACGTCGTAGCGCGCGCCGGCCAGCGCGTAGAGGCCGTAGGCGAGGAGGGCGCAGGCCAGGGCCAGCACCACCCGCGGCGCGCGCACCGAGAGGGCGACCAGGGCGGCTTGCGGACCCGAGGGAGCTTGTTCCATCTCAGTCGTCGTCGTCGCCGGAGACGCGGATCTGGCTCTTCATCTCCTCCGAGAGCAGGGCCTGCCCGCCCCGGAGCACGATCTCGGTGGCGTCGGGCAGGTCCTCGACCACGAAGGCGTCCTCCGACATCGGCGCGTCGGGGCGGACCTTGTGGCGCACGAACGCCCCCTCCCCCACGGCCCGGTAGACCCAGGTGCCCCCCTGCCCGTGCACCACCGCGTCCTCCGGCACCAGGATGCCGGTGGCCGCCCGCTCCGAGGGCAGGAAGGCCAGCGTGCTCATGCCCGGCAGCAGGCCCGAATCCCCCGCCACCAGGTAGAAGAAGCTCTGGCCCTGGATGCGCGGATCGGTGCGGGTGGCGGGCGAGACGAAGCGCAGGGCCACCCGCGCGCTCTGCGGCGGCACCTCGGCGAAGGCGGCGGCAGGCGCTGCCGCCACGCTCTCGCCCGGCGCCAGGGTCACCTGCATCAGGAAGTCGGCGCGCTCGATCAGGCGGGTGATCATGGGGGAGCGCTCGACGATGGCCTTGCCGACCACCGGCCCCCATTCCTGCTGGGCGGTGGCGGCGAGCGTCCGCAATTGCGATTCCGCGGCCATCAGGGCGGCCTGGTCGGTGAGGAAGGTGCCCTCGGCGGTCTCGACCTGCACGGTGGTGGCGTAGGGCCCGAGGGTCCTGGCGCGGCGCGCGGCGCTGGCCGAGACCTCGGCCCGGGCCTTGGCGGTCTGGAGGGCCGCCCGCGCCCCGGCATAGGCGTTGGTGAGTTCGGTCACGCGGGCGAGGTCGATGACCGTGCCGTAGGCCTGGAACTCCCGCCGGTGGGGCCGCAGGGGGCGGGTCTCCGTCTCCAGGCCGATGCGGGCGCGCTCCTGCGGCGTCAGCCGCACCACGGTGCGCCCGTCCTCCACGGCCGTGCGCGCCGCCGGCAGGTGCGGCGCCTCCGCGGGCTTGGCCGCGACGCGCGCGCGCAGGTCCGTCAGCAGGGGGGCCACCCGCACCATCAGGGCCGCGCCCGTCCCGGTCCACGTCAGGGCCAGGACCGAGAGGACCAGAGCGGCGACGATCCCCGCGAGCAGGACAGGCTGGCGCCGCCGCTGGAACACACCCGCCTCCCCTCACCCGCCGCCCCGTCGCGGATTGCCGCTTTTGCCCGGTTTATCTTTCCAGATCTACCCGTTTCGCGCAGGCGGCGGGTTTTGTCCGGGGGACCGCCCGGCCGTGGGCTTATACCCCGCCGTGCGGCGACGGCCGACACAGGTTTCGATCGATCGCGATCCGGAGGGAATCCTGGCTCGCGCGTTGCCCTCCCCCCTTTGCGGGG
>NZ_BPRB01000205.1 GCF_022179685.1 Methylobacterium trifolii | reverse complement strand
GGGGGAGGGAAGGACGCGTCGGCGCCTTTCCCCGCGATCGAGAAAAAACGCATCACTCCCCCGCCGGCAGCGGCGCCGCCCCGTCCGAGCGGCGCCGGCGGCGGGCGTTCACCCGGTGCCGGAGGCGGTCGAGGGTCAGGTAGACGACGGGGGTGGTGTAGAGGGTCAGGATCTGGCTCACGATCAGGCCGCCGACGATGGCGATGCCGAGGGGCTGGCGCAGTTCCGCGCCCTCGCCGCCGGCCAGGATCAGGGGGGCGGCGCCCAGCATCGCCGCCAGCGTTGTCATCATGATCGGGCGGAAGCGCAAGAGGCAGGCCTCGGTGATCGCCTCCTGCGGCCCGAGCCCGCGCGTGCGCTCGGCATCCAGCGCGAAGTCGATCATCATGATCGCGTTCTTCTTCACGATGCCGATCAGCAGGAACACCGCGATCAGCGCCACGATGGTGAACTCGGTGCCGGTCACCAGCAGGGCCAGCAGGGCGCCGACGCCGGCGGACGGCAGGGTGGAGAGGATCGTGAGCGGGTGCACGAAGCTCTCGTAGAGGATGCCGAGGATGGCGTAGACGGCCAGGATCGCGGCCAGGATCAGCAGCGGCTGGCGCGAGGCCGAGGCGACGTAGTTCTTGGCGGCGCCCGCATATTCCCCGTGGATGGTGGCGGGCAGGCGCAGCTCGCGCATCGCCGCCTCGATCGCGACGGTGGCGTCCGACAGGCTCTTGCCGGGGGCGAGGTTGAACGAGATCGTGGTCGCCACGAACAGGCCCTGGTGGCTGACCTGGACGGGTGCGCTGCCGGTCTCGAACTTCGCGAAGGCCGAGAGCGGGATCATGGTCTCCTTGGACGAGGAGACCGGCGCGCTCGACGAGGCGCCGCCCTTGGAGGCGGCGATGGCGTTCGAGGCGGCGTTGCGGGCCGAATCCGAGGCGATGGCGGCCGCGTTCGAGGCGGCGTCCGCCGTGCTCGACGCGGCGGTCGCGGTGGTGCCGCCGCCGCCCGCGCCGGCGGCGGCCACCGTGCCCGCGACCGCGTTCGTCACCGCCGAGCCCCGCGCCTTGCCGCCCGAGGTCGAGACGTAGATCTGCTTGAGGGTCTCCGGGCTCTCCAGGTAGCGCGGCGCGATCTCCATCACGACGTGGTACTGGTTGAGCGGGTTGTAGATGGTCGAGACCTGCCGCTGGCCGAAGGCGTCGTAGAGGGTGTTGTCGATCTTGTCGGGCGTGATGCCGTAGCGGAAGGCGGTGGCCCGGTCGATCACCAGCCGGCTCTCCAGCCCGCCCTCCTGCTGGTCGGAGGTGACCTCGGCGAAGGTCGGGTCCCGCTGGAGGGCCTGGACCAGCTTCGGGGCCGCGGCGTAGAGGTCCGCGGCCGTGTCGCCCTGGAGGGTGTACTGGTACTGGGCGAAGCTCTGGCGGCCGCCCATCTGCAGGTCCTGGCGCGGGAAGACGTAGAGGCGGGCACCCGCCACCTGCGCGAGCTTGGGCCGCAGGCGGGTGGTCACCGCGCTCATCGCGTCGCGTTCGCCGCGCGGCTTGAGGCCGATGAAGACGTTGGCCGAGTTGGTGCCGCGCCCGCCGGTGAAGCCGACGACGCTGTCCACCGCCGGGTCGGCCTGGACGATGGCGACCGCCTCCCGCAGCTTCTTCTCCATGGCCTGGAAGGAGATGCGCTGGTCGGCCTGGACGCCGCCCATCATCTGCCCGGTATCCTGCTCGGGGAAGAAGCCCTTGGGCACGATGACGTAGAGGTAGACGTTGAGGCCGACGGTCGCCGCCAGGGTCAGCAGCACCAGGCGGGGGTGGCGCAGGGCCACGCTCAGCGTGCGCTCGTAGGCGGTGAGCGTGCCGGTGAAGGCCCCCTCCAGCCCGCGGATCAGGAGGTTGGGGCGCCGGCCCGCGCGCCCGTGCGATTCCGGCCGCAGGAGGCGCGCGCACATCATCGGCGTGGTGGTGAGCGAGAGCACCAGGGAGATCAGGATCGCCAGGGACAGGGTGACGGCGAATTCCTGGAAGATGCGGCCGATGAGGCCGCCCATCAGCAGGATCGGCAGGAACACGGCCACCAGGGACAGGCTCATCGAGATCACGGTGAAGCCGACCTCGCGGGCCCCGATCAGGGCCGCCTCCAGGCGTGGCTTGCCCATCTCGATGTGGCGCTGGACGTTCTCCAGCACGACGATGGCGTCGTCCACGACGAAGCCGGTGCCGATGATCAGCGCCATCAGCGAGAGGATGTTGAGGGAGTAGCCGAGCAGGTACATCGCCGAGAAGGTGCCGACGATCGAGATCGGCACGGCCACCGCCGGGATCAGCGTGGCGCGCCCCGAGCGCAGGAAGGCGAAGACCACGAGGATGACGAGGCCGACCGCGATCAGCAGGGTCTCCTCGGTGGCGGCCAGCGACGCGCGGATGGTGGCGCTGCGGTCGCCCGTCAGCTTCAGGCTGATGCCGCCGGGCATGGCGGCGGTGATCTGCGGCAGGGCCTCCTTCACGCCCCGGATGGTCTCGACCACGTTCGAGCCCGGCTGCTTGTAGACGAACAGGAGCACGCCGGTCTTGCCGTTGACGATGCCGAGGTTGCGCTTGTCCTCCACCCCGTCGACCACCTGGCCCACGTCGGTGAGCCGCACCCCGGCCCCGTTGCGGTAGGCCACGACGATGTCGCGGTAATCCTCCGCCTTGCGGCCCTGGTCGTTGGCGTAGAGCTGGTAGCGCCGGTCCCCGGCCTCGATCCCGCCCTTCGGCGAGTTGGCGTTGGCCGAGGCGAGCGCCGCGCGGATGCCCTCCAGGCCGATGCCGTAGTGGAACAGGGCGGTGGGATCGAGCTCGACCCGCACGGCCGGCAGCGACGAGCCGCCGATGTCGACGTTGCCGACGCCGGGCAGCTGCGAGAGCTTCTGCTGCACCACCGTGGCGGCCGAATCGTAGAGCTGGCCCGGCGTCAGGGTCTCCGAGGTCAGCCCGAGGATGACGATGGGCGTGTCGGCCGGGTTGAACTTCCGGTAGGTCGGGTTGGTGCGCAGGGAGGCCGGCAGGTCGGCGCGGGCCGCGTTGATCGCGGCCTGGACGTCCCGGGCCGCCCCGTCGATGTCGCGGTTCAGGCCGAACAGCAGCACGATCCGCACCGTGCCGATCGAACTCGTCGAGGTCATCTCGTTGACGTCGGCGATGGCCCCGAGGCGCCGCTCCAGGGGGGCCGCCACCGTGGTCGCCATGGTGTCGGGCGACGCGCCCGCCATCTGCGCCTGGACCAGGATGACGGGGAAATCCACCTGCGGCAGGGGCGCCACCGGCAGCTTCAGGAAGGCGAAGATGCCGGCCAGCAGCACGCCGATGGTCAGCAGCGTGGTCGCCACGGGGCGGCGGATGAACGGCTCGGAGACGTTCATGGGCGGACCCTCCCTCCCCCCTCTGCG
>NZ_BPRB01000204.1 GCF_022179685.1 Methylobacterium trifolii | reverse complement strand
GCTAGAGAACACCGCGACGCGAATGCGGCAGCGACCCCTGACGGGGCCGACGCCGTGGGACGCCGGGGAACCGTATTTCGAAGCTTCGTTCAGGTTCCGCGGCGTCCCGCGTCCCCTGTCCGGATCTGTTGCGTTTGGGCCATGCCCCCGGCGGTGATCCGCGCGGGGCCGGAAAGACATGTCCGCGCCGGGGCGACCGCGTGCCGGGTTGCCTCCTCTCCCGGCCCATGCTGTTGCAACGGGCTCGCGAGAGAGTCCCAAAACATGCGCCGCGCCCTCCTGCCCATCCTCGCCTTCGTCGTCGGCCTCGTCGGGCTGACGGGGGCGGCCGTGTTCGCCCTGCGGCCCGCGCCGGAGGCGGGCATCTCCGGGGTCGGCGGCCCGTTCGCCCTGGTGGACCAGGATGGGAAGGGCGTGACGGAGGCCGACTTCGCGGGCGCGACGCACCTGGTCTTCTTCGGCTTCACCCATTGCCCCGACATCTGCCCGACGACCCTGCAGCAGATCTCGGACGTGCTCGCCGCGCTCGGCCCCAAGGCCAAGGCCATGAAGGTCGCCTTCATCACCGTCGACCCCGAGCGCGACGACCCGGCGAGCCTGAAGACCTACCTGTCGAGCTTCGACCCGCGCATCACCGGCCTCACCGGCACGCCGGCCCAGGTCGCCGCCGCGGTGAAGGCCTATCGCGGCTACAGCCGCAAGGTGCCGGGCAAGGACGGCGACTACACGATGGAGCACACCGCCCTGGTCTACGTGATGGACTCCAAAAACCGCTTCCTCGGCGCCCTCAACCTGATGCGCCCGGCCGACGAGACCGCGACGGAACTCGCCAAGCGGATCTGAAGGACGCACGCCCCTGGCGGGCCGGTCCCGGCGCGTCAGATAGGGGTCTCATACGAAATCCGATCGATCGCTTCGCGATGCGGATTTCGGCTTCGCTCAAGCGCCGCGCGGGCTTCGTGATACCGCGTCCGCTTTGATCAAGCGGACGCGGTATCAAGCGCAGGATTTTCGCCCGTGAGCCATCGGACCCCCGCCCCCGGAGACACGCGACAGGCCGAGGTCGCGGTGGTGGGTGCGGGCGCGGCCGGGCTCGCGGCCGCCCTGGCGCTGGCGCGGGCCGGGGTGCCGACCCT
Source organism: Methylobacterium trifolii (assembly GCF_022179685.1). Classification (GTDB taxonomy): domain Bacteria; phylum Pseudomonadota; class Alphaproteobacteria; order Rhizobiales; family Beijerinckiaceae; genus Methylobacterium; species Methylobacterium trifolii. The sequence continues at coordinate 10,197 of NZ_BPRB01000204.1, read as the reverse complement.
GCTCGTCGGCCGGCACGCCCCCGTGGCGGACGGGCGCACCGTGGCGCTCCTCGACGGCTCGGTGCGCTTCCTCGAGGCGCTGGGCGCCTGGCGGGAGCGGATCGCACCGCACGCGGCCCCCCTGGCGGTGCTCCAGATCATCGACGACAGCGGCAGCCTGTTCCGGCCGCCCCCGGCCCGCTTCCACGCCAGCGAGATCGGGCTTTCCGCCTTCGGCTGGAACGTGGAGAGCGCCCGCCTGGTCGAGGCCCTGCGGGCCGAGGCGCGGGTCGCCGAAAACCTCACCCTGGTGGAGGCGGATGCGGCCGCCTGCACCCCCGGCGAGGCCGTCTCGACCCTGGCGCTGGCGGACGGCCGGACCGTCGAGGCCCGTCTGGTCGTCGGGGCGGACGGGGCGCGCTCGCCGCTGCGGGCGGGCTCCGGCATCCGGGTGCGGGAATGGTCCTATCCGCAAGGCGCGATCACCACGATCCTCGCCCACGCGCAGCCGCACCGGGACGTGTCGACCGAGTTCCACACCCGCCAGGGCCCGTTCACCCTGGTGCCGCTACCCGGCGGCCACCGCTCCAGCCTGGTCTGGGTCACCGGGGAGGGGGCGGCCCGGCGCCTGTCGGAGCTCGACGCGGCGGACCTCGCCCGTGCGGTGGAGGCGCAGGCCAAGCGGATGCTCGGTGCCATGCGGATCGACGGCCCCCGCGGCCGAGTGCCGATGCGCGGCCTCTCGGTGGGAAGCCCCACCGCGCACCGCCTCGCCCTGATCGGCGAGGCCGCCCACGTCTTCCCGCCGATCGGGGCCCAGGGGCTGAACCTCGGACTGCGCGACGCCGCCGCCCTGCGCGACGCCGTGACGGAGGCTTTTCGCGATGGGCGCGACCCTGGCGCCCGCGCGACGCTCGACGGCTTCGCCCGGGCCCGCCGGCTCGACGCGTCCTTACGCTCGGCGGCGGTGGACGCCCTGAACCGCAGCCTGCTCGCCGACCTGCTGCCGGTGGACGCCCTGCGCGGCCTGGGGCTCCTGGCCATGAGCACGATCGGCCCCCTGCGCCGGGCCGTGATGCGGGAAGGCGTGCTGCCGCGCCTGAACGCGCCGGAGCTGATGCGGGCGGGGCGCGGTTTTTTGGATGATCGCCGGTGATCGGCCGTCGGCTCAGTGGGTTGGGGCTATCCCTTCGCGCAGCGCATCCGGCGGATGCCCCGAGCGGACCGGCCGATCAGAGGTCGGGTTCGCTCACGACGTAGGCGCCGATCCGGCTGCGCAGGTCGATCGGCGCGCCGGCCCGGTGGCTCGCTTCGTTGATGAGGATGACCGGGATGCCCTGGTCGCGCATCTGGGCCCGGAGCCGGGCGGCGAGGCGGACATAGGCCGGGTTGCGGCTGCTCGGGGCCTGGAGCAGGACCGCGGCCGGGCGGGCGATCACCGCCAATACGTCGTCGGCGGCCTCCAGGGAGGCGGTGACGCTGGCATAGCCCATTTCGGCCAGCTCGCCCGCGAGCGAGCGGTCGGCGGCACGGACGCCATCGTCGACGACGAGCACTTGTTGCAGCGCACCCATAGGCTTGAGCGGTACCCTATCGCTGGTGGATTGGGAAGAGGCTTGGGCACGGGACCCAGGGCCATAACCCGGCAAACCCCGGTTTGGTTCGCCGGCACGGTTGCGGATGCGAAGATAGGCGCGCCACCTGACCAGGCGATGAACCGCCTCGGACGCGCCCTCGCGGCGTCCAAGCGCCGGGCGAGGGTTCCTGCGCAAGGCGCTGACGATGAACGATGTTTCCGGATCGTCCGCGCCCACGGACGCCGCGGCGCACGGAGCGTGCGGAGCCGGCGCGGCCAAGTCGTCGTGCAGTGCGAAGGGACGCGGCCCGCCGACTCAGGCCGGGGTGAGGCCGGTTGCGGTTCTGGCAAACAGGCTGGCGCGGTAGCCCGAGGACCGCCACGCGTCGGTGGCGGAAAGGGGTGTTTCCCCGCGGCGCAGCGCAACCGCCTTGCAGGCCTGGCCGCGCAGCATCAGGGGTCCGTCCTCATCCCCATCCCCATGGCGCAGGTCGAGCAGGCCGCGGGGCAGGGCCGCGCGCGCCGGGTCGGCCAGGGTCAGGGCGAGGTCGGCCCCGCCCCGCGCGCCGGAGAGCACCAAATCCTCGTCGAGGGCGAGGGCGTCGATCAGCGCCGGTCCCGGCCCCGGCCGCAGGATGCGCGCCGTCAGCCGGGCGGGCGCCCGGTGCACGAGGCAGAGGGAGCGGACCGTGCCGGGCAGGGCGAGCCGGGCAAGGGCGGGTTCGAGGAAGGCCGGCGCCACGAGATGGGTCGGCACCGGGCGGGCGAGGGCTGCATTGAGGCTCGGGCCGTCGAAGACGGGCAGGGTCTCCAGCCCCGCCCCCGAGACCAGGGCCGCGCCGAGGCCCGTGACGAGCCCGCGCAGGTCGCTCGGCGGCAGCAGGGAGAGGATGCGCTCGGCCGGCCCGATCCGGGCCGCCACCAGATGCACGGCGATGGCCGCGAGCAGGGCGTCGCCCGGCCGCTGGACCGGCCGGGCGGGGTCGCCGCCTGCGAAGCTGACGAGGCCGCCGCCGGTCTCGACGGGGCCGTCCGCGCCGCCGCGTTCGAGGGCCAGGGCGTCGAGGTTGATCACGCCGTCCGGCACGTCGGGGCCGAAGGCGGCCAGGTAGCGCAGGCCGAAATAGCGCACCGCCACCCGGCACAGGGTCTCGGCCGGGCGCCTGTCGCCGAGGCGCCCCTGCGTCAGCACGGCGACGATGCCCGCGGCCTCGATGCCGGCCAGCACCTGCGCCTCGTCCCAGGCGGCCGGGAGCGGGCAGGGGACGTGGCCCGCCGCCTCCACGGCCAGGTGCGCCACGAGGCCCTCGGTGCCGCCGGCGTACCACAGGCCGATCCGGCTTCCAGGCGGCAGGCGCCAAGTGCGGAACGCCCGGCCGAGGCGGGCGACGATCTCGGCCGCGGTCGCGTAGGTCCAGGTCATGGCCGGCCGGCCGCTCCAGGCGGCCTTCCCGCCCGCGTCGGAGAGGGCGATGCGCGCCGGGTGGCGCCGGGCGGTGGCGGCGAGCAGGGCGCAGAGGCCGGTGCGCCGCAGGGGCAGCTCGACCGCCGCCTCGGCCGCGGCATCGCTCGCCCCGCGGGCGCAGAGGGCAGCCCAGGGATCGGCGGATGGGTCGGTCGATGGGTCGACGGTTGGTTGCGCCAGCACCTGCGCACCGCTCTCTGTGAAAAGCCCGGATGACGAAGGCCCATGGATGGGCCCGGCATGGTTAACCGGCCGCTAAGATCGACGTGTCCGGGAACGGGTCGATGCCCCTTCGGCAAGGCCCGTTATGGCAGCGGTGTCATGTCTTCGCCTCATTCGGCGGGAAAGCAGGCCGCCCGGTCGCTCGGGCGGAATCGCTTCCTCCGAGCGCGGCGCCGTCGAGGCGCGCCGGCCGAGGCTCTCCAGCCGGACGGATCGTTTTCAAGGGGACGCGCCTGCCACGGCGGCATCGCGCCCCGCAGCGTCACCCGCGTCATCCGACGAACCGAACCAACGAACTTCCCAAGGGGTCTGTGCCGATGTCCTTCGCCAAAAGCCCAGCGCAGTCGATGCGCGCCGCCGCGTTCCTCGCGCTCACGGGCGTCGCGCTCGCCGGCCTCGCGGGGCCGGCCCTCGCCCAGCCGAAGAAGGCCACGCCCGCCGCTCCGGCGCCGGCCGCCCCCGCGCCGACCGCGCCGGCCCCGGCTCAGCAGACCCAGACGCCGGCCGCGCAGACCGGCCCGCAGCTCATCAACGTGAAATCCGAGCCCGGCCAGGCCGACTGGACGAAGGTCTGCGGCAAGGACCAGGCCTCCAACACCGACATCTGCTACACCACCCGCGACTTCGTCTCCGACCAGGGCCAGCCCGTCCTGGCGGTGGCCGTCTACGAGATGAAGAACGCCCAGACCAAGCAGGAGGTGCGCGTGGTGCGCTACCTGCTGCCGCTCGGCCTGCTGCTGCAGCCGGGCATCCGCTTCACCATCGACAACCAGACCCCGACGGCGGGCAAGTTCGCGGTCTGCTTCCCGAACGGCTGCTTCGCCGAGGCCGGCGGCGTCGACGCCGGGGTGATCGGCGCGATGAAGAAGGGCACCACGCTCAGCGTCTCGGTCCAGAACCAGACCCAGCGCGAGGTCACCTTCGCCGTGCCGCTGGCCGGCTTCGGCAAGGCCTTCGACGGCCCGGCCATGGACCCGAAGGTGCTGGAGGAGCAGCAGAAGAAACTCCAGTCCGAGCTGGAGAAGCGCAGCGAGGACATGCGCAAGAAGCTCGAATCCGAGAAGGGCGGCGCGGCACCCGCCGCCAGCGCGGCTCCCAAGCCCTGATCGTCACCTCGCTCCTGGCGAGGGATCGGTCCTTCGCAAGGAGCTCGAGTATGGGAAAAGGCCGGGCGTCGCCGCCCGGCCTTTTCCTGTTCCCGGATATCGAAAAGAATCAGTTGGCGGAGCGGTCGCGCATCCGGTAGCCGCCGCGGGCGTCGCGCTCGAACATCTCGGGGATGCCGGCATGGCGCAGGGCCTCGCCGGAGGTATCGGGCACGAGGTTCTGCTCGGACACATAGGCGACGTATTCCGTCTCCGCGTTCTCGGCGAGCAGGTGGTAGAAGGGCTGGTCCTTGCGGGGGCGGACCTCCTCGGGAATCGCCTGCCACCACGCCTCGGTGTTGTCGAAGACCGGGTCGACGTCGAACACGACGCCCCGGAAGGGATAGATCCGGTGGCGCACCACGGCGCCGATCCCGAACTTCGCGGTTCTGAACGCATGGGCCGCCATGGCCGGGTCCGTCGTCGTGGCCTGATCCGTCATGAGCGCTCAGATAGGCGCGATGCGCGGCCGTGTCATCGGGCAATGCAACCGCAATCGCCGGGCGCCCCCGCCCCTCGGGCCGATGCCGGGAGGCGAGGGGCAGGCTCTGAACTCAGCCCAGCTTGTATACGGCGGCCAGTTCGGGGTCCTTGGCGGCCACGAGGCGGGCCAGGTCCACGATGACCTTGGCCTGCTTCCAGGTGGCGTCGTCCTGCATCTTGCCGTCGAGCATTACCGCGCCGGTGCCGTCCGGCATGGCCTCGACGATGCGCGCGGCGAAGGCCACCTCGGCCGGATCGGGGGCGAAGACGCGCTTGGCGATGGCGACCTGGTTCGGATGCAGGGTCCAGGCCCCGGCGCAGCCCATCAGGAAGGCGTTGCGGAACTGGACCTCGCAGGCCGCCCCGTCCGAGAAATCGCCGAAGGGGCCGTAGAACGCCTTGATGCCGTTGGCCATGCAGGCGTCGACCATCCTGGCGATCGTGTAGTGCCAGAGGTCCTGCTGGGCGCTGACGCGCTCGGCATCGCCCTTGGGGTCCGCGATCACGCGGTATTCCGGATGGCCGCCGCCGACGCGGGTGGTCTTCATGCCGCGGGACGCCGCGAGGTCGGCGGGGCCGAGGCTCATGCCGTGCATGCGCGGCGAGGCGCAGGCGATGGCGTCGACGTTGGCCACGCCCTCGGCCGTCTCCAGGATGGCGTGGATCAGGATCGGCTTGTCGACCCCGTGCCGCGCCTCCAGCTGGGCGAGCAGCTGGTCGACGTAGTGGATGTCCCAGGGGCCCTCGACCTTCGGCACCATCACCACGTCGAGCTTGGACCCGACCTGGGAGACGATCTCGAACAGGTCGTCGAGAATCCAGGGGGAGTTCAGGGCGTTGATCCGGGTCCAGAGGCCGGTGCCGGTGGCCGCGAAGTCGGTCGCCTGCGCCATCGCGACGAAGCCTTTGCGCGCGGCCTCCTTCTGGTCCATCGGCACCGCGTCCTCGAGGTTGCCGAGCACCACGTCGACGGTGCCGGCCAGGTCCGCCACGCGGGCGCGGACCTTCTCGTTGTGGGGCGGCACGAAGTGGATCATCCGCTCCAGCTTGACCGGAAGCTCGCGGAACGGGGCCGGCGCGCCGGTGGCGAGGGGCTGGAAGAAGCGGCGCGGCAGTTTCATGGGAAGCCTCTCGATCGGGATCGTCCGCTCCGTTAGGGCAAGGCCGGCACCGGCGTAAAGACGCACCGTCCTGCGAGCCGCCCGTGCGCCATCGCACGCAGGGAATCCCGCAAGGCCCAGCTTACCGGAACTCGCCAATATTGGCGGCGTTCACAGGTTGAGGCGGGTCTTCGAAAGCGGGAATCGGGCCATGTCCGGGCTATCGAGACGACGTATCGTCCTGGGTGTCGCAGCTTTGGGGCTGTCTGTCGGTGCGTCGCAGCCGACCTTTGCCGGCTCGAATACTGAAAACCGTAACGAGCGGGCCGCCTTCACCGCGGGGGAGGCCGCATCTGCGCGGCCGAGCGGGCTGAGACAGCCGGTCCGGATCGCCGGCGACGACCCGAAAGGGTTCCAGGCCCTGATCGACGCGGCACCCGCCGCGTCCGAACCCTGGCTGGTGCTCTCGGGCGGCGGCGAGAACGGCGCCTTCGCAGCCGGGCTTCTTTCGGGTTGGAGCGAGGCGGGGACGCGCCCGGCCTTCGGGGTGATCACCGGCGTGAGCACGGGGGCGCTGATCGCCCCCTTCGCCTTCGTCGGCGCTGCGGGCAATGGCCCCTTGCGAGAGGCCTACACCACGATCTCGGCCGCCGACGTGTTCGAGTTCGGCGGCTCCGACGTGGCGCTGACCGACACGTGGCCCCTGAAGCGCCGCATCGACCGTGCGGTGACCTTGCCACTCCTCAAGGCCATCGCCGCCGAGCACGCCAAGGGCCGGCGCCTCCTGGTGGCCACCACCGAGATCGACACCGAGCGCCCGGTGCTCTGGGACATGGGCGCCATCGCCACGATCGGCGGCGAGAAGGGCCTGGCCCTGTTCCGCCAGATCGTGCTCGCCTCCTCGGCCGTGCCCGGCATCTTCCCGCCGGTGACGATCGAGGCGACGACCTCGGACGGCAGGACCGGGCAGACCAAGGACATCCAGGAGATGCACGCGGACGGGGGCACCACGGCCCCGTTCTACCTCGCCCCGAAATCGGCCCTGATCGCGTCGCTGACCGGCTCGGGCGGCGTGCGCATCCCGGCCCGCACGGTCTACCTCGTGGTCAACAACACCTCGGCCCCGTACTTCCAGATGGCGAGCCGGACCACCCTGAGCGTGCTCGGCCGGTCCATGTCGGCAGCGATCAAGGCGCAGACGCAGGACGCCCTGGCATTGGCCGGCGCCTTCGCACGCCGCGAGGGGCTCGACCTCCAGGTGGCGGAGATCGACGGGCGCTTCAAGGAGACCTCACCAGCCCCCTTCGACCAGCGCTACATGCGGGCTCTGTTCGCCCACGCGGAAAAGCTCGGCCGGGCGGGCTCCGCCTTCTCGTCTCCGGCCGGCGCATTGGCCCAGGGCCGCGACGTGCCCACCGGTTCGGTCGGCTCCGCCGCGCCGATGCCGGGTCCGGCAGCGCAGCAGGCTTTCGCGCGGCGGTGAGCGGGCCATCGCCGCGCCCACAGGCCGGGCGCGGTGCGGGTCAGGCCGCCTTCTTCGACCCCTGGGCGATCTTGACGAGGCTGCGCAGCACCTGGGTCGCGGTCTTGAGGCGCTCGGGGATCGAGTCGAGTTCGCGGATGAACACCACGCTCATGTCGGGGCGGACCTTCGCGAAGGAGGCCTGCTCGGCGACGTAGGCCACCAGCCCCTGGGGGTTGGCGAAGGACCGCTCGCGGAAGTGCACCACGACGCCCTTCGGGCCGGCCTCGATCTTGGCGACGTTGGCGGCCAGGCACAGGATCTTGATGGTACCGATCTTGAGGAGCTGCTCCACCTCCGGGGGCAGGGGGCCGAAGCGGTCGATCAGCTCCGCCCCGAAGCTCTCCATCTCGGCGTCGTCGTGGATCGTGGACAGCCGCCGGTAGAGGGCGAGCCGCACGCCGAGGTCCTCGACGTAGTCCTCGGGGATGGTGACGGGGGCGCCGAGCGCGATGGTCGGCGACCACGCCTCCTCCACCGGCTCGTCGATGCCGGCCTTGAGCGCCGTGACGGCGTCCTCCAGCATCTGCTGGTAGAGTTCGTAGCCGACCTCCTTGATGTGCCCGGACTGGGCATCGCCCAGCAGGTTGCCGGCGCCGCGGATGTCGAGGTCGTGGGAGGCGAGCTGGAAGCCGGCGCCCAGGGTGTCGAGCGTCTGGAGCACCTTGAGGCGCTGCTCGGCCTGGGTGGTGAGGGTGCGGTTGGCCGGCGTCGTGAACAGGGCGTAGGCCCTGGCCTTCGAGCGCCCGACCCGCCCGCGCAGCTGGTAGAGCTGGGCCAGCCCGAACATGTCGGCCCGGTGGACGATCAGGGTGTTGGCGGTGGGGATGTCGAGGCCCGATTCCACGATGGTGGTCGAGAGCAGCACGTCGAACTTGCCCTCGTAGAAGGCCGTCATCACGTCCTCGAGCTGGCCCGCCGCCATCTGCCCGTGGGCGATCGCGATCTTGGTCTCGGGCATCTCCCGGTCGAGGAAGGCCTTGACCTCGGCCAGGTCCTCGATCCGGGGCACGACGTAGAACGACTGCCCGCCGCGGTAGCGTTCGCGCAGCAGCGCCTCGCGGATCAGCAGCGGGTCGAAGGGCGTGACGAAGGTGCGGACCGCCAGCCGGTCGACCGGCGGGGTGGCGATGATCGAGAGTTCGCGCACGCCGGTCATGGCGAGCTGGAGGGTGCGCGGGATCGGGGTCGCCGAGAGCGTCAGCACGTGCACGTCGGCCTGGAGCGCCTTCAGCCGCTCCTTGTGACTGACACCGAAATGCTGCTCCTCGTCCACGATGATCAGGCCGAGGTTCTTGAAGGCGATGGTCTTCGCCAGAAGCGCATGGGTGCCGACGACGATGTCGACCCTGCCGTCCGCGAGCCCCGCACGCACCTGCTTCATCTCGGCCGCCGGCACGAACCGCGAGAGCTGCGCGATCTGGATCGGCAGCCCCTTGAAGCGCTCCGTGAACGTCCGGTAGTGCTGGCGGGCCAGCAGGGTCGTGGGCACGATCACCGCGACCTGGCGGGCCGAGATCGCCGCGGCGAAGGCCCCGCGCAGGGCGACCTCGGTCTTGCCGAAGCCCACGTCGCCGCAGACGAGGCGGTCCATCGGCCGGCCCGCATTGAGGTCGGTCAGCACCGCGTCGATGGCGTTGGCCTGGTCCTCGGTCTCCTCGAAGGCGAAGCGCGCCGCGAACTCCCCGTAGAGGCCCTCGGGCGGCACCAGCCGCGGGGCCTGGCGCACGAAGCGCTGGGCGGCGACCTTGATGAGTTCGCCCGCCATCTCGAGGATGCGGCGCTTCATCCGCGCCTTGCGGGCCTGCCAGGCCCCGCCGCCGAGGCGGTCGAGGGCCACCTCGGCATCCTCGGAGCCGTAGCGGGTCAGGAGTTCGATGTTCTCCACGGGCAGCAGCAGCAGGCCGCCGGTGTACTGGAGTTCCAGGCAGTCGTGCGGGGCGCCGGCCGCATGGACCGTCTTGAGGCCGACGAAGCGGCCGATGCCGTGGTCGGCATGCACCACGAGGTCGCCGGGCTGGAGGGCCTGCACTTCCAGGATCACGTCCTGCGGGCGCTTGGCCTTGCGCTTCTGGCGCACCAGCCGGTCCCCGAGGATGTCGCCCTCCGAGACCACGGCGAGTTCGCCGACCGTGAAGCCGGATTCCAGCCCCCAGACCGCGACCGCCGCATCCGTGCCGCGCTTAAGGGCGTAGACGTCCGAGAGCCGGGTGATCGCCACGGGCTTCCTGAGGCCGTGGTCGGCGAGCACGCCGCAGAGCCGGTCGCGGGAGCCGTCGGACCATGATCCCAGGATCACGTGATGACCGGAGCCTTGCAGGTCCTTGATGTGGGCGGCTGCCGCGTCGAAGACGCTGGCGGCCTCGTCCGCCCGCTCGGGGGCGAAGCTGCGGCCGGCCTGGGCTCCGCATTCGATGACGGTGCGGGCCGCGGAACCCGGCAGCGAGAACGGCGTCAGCCGGGCGACCGGGACGGCCCCGAGCCGGTCGGAGAGTTCGCCGGGGCTGAGGTACAGGGCATCGGGCGCCAGAGGCTTGTAGGGGGCGATTCCGGCCTGCGGCGTCTTCTGCGCCCCCTCGCGGGCCTCGAAATAGTCGCGCACCAGGGCAAGCCGCTCGGAGACCGCGTCCTCGGCCTGGCTGTCGAGGACGAAGGGCACGCCGGCGACGTAGTCGAACAGGGTGTCGAGGCGGTCGTAGAACAGC
>NZ_BPRB01000203.1 GCF_022179685.1 Methylobacterium trifolii | reverse complement strand
CTGACGAACTTCGCCGTCGGCCAGATCAGCAGCGCCCAGTTCACGTCGACTGACGGCTCGACCATCACGGTCGGCGACAACACGACCGGCATCCCGGGCGACGCCACCTCCACGAACGGCTACGTCAACACCGCCGGCGGCGACTACTACCTCGGCCTCGGCGGCGACGACATCGTGAGCCAGATCACCGGCAACGATCTCGTGTTCGGCAACATGGGCAACGACCAGATCACCAGCGGCGCGTTCGCTGGGTCGCCGACCGTGTTCGGTGGCCAGGGCAACGACACCCTCGCCTTCGCCGGCTTCACCGGCACCGCCCAGCTCCTCGGCAACCTCGGCGACGACACCATCACCGGCACTGCCGCGACGACCGGCAACAACACCGTGTTCGGCGGCCAGGGCAACGACGTCATCAACTTCGCCGGCGCCACCGGCAACAACGTGCTGTTCGGTGACCTCGGCAACGACGCCATCACCGGCGGTGCCGGCGCCTCGACCATCTTCGGCGGTCAGGGCCAGGACACGGTTACGGGCGGCAACACGGCCAGCCTGCTGCTCGGCAACCTCGGTGACGACGTGCTCCTCGGCGGCACCGGCAACGACACGATCTACGGCGGCCAGGGCCAGGACTCGGTCTTCGGCGGCAGCGGCAACGACCGTCTGTTCGGCGATATCGGCAACGACACCCTGAACGGCTTCATCGGCAGCGACACGCTGACCGGCGGCGCGGGCTCCGACGTCTTCACCGAAGACTTCACCGCTCCTATCGATGCCGGCGTCACCTCGACCACGGCCGACTACATCACCGACTTCGTCTCCGGCGCGGATACGGTGCGCTTCACCAGCACCGGCCTCGTCGCCGGCAGCACCGGCACCGGCCAGTTCACCAGCTTCGGCGTGAGCACGGTGACCTCGGTTGAGCAGGCCGTGACGGCCTACGGCGCCAGCACGCTGCCCCGCACCGCCTTCACCTTCATCCAGGGTGCGAGCAACGGCTACCTGATCTACGACGCCGACACCACGAATGCCGCCGCCACCGGCGTCATCGTCGTCCAGGGCACCGGCGGCCTCGCGGCCACCGACATCCTCGTCGGCAACTAAGTCCGGCATCCGGGCGGTTCACCCCGCTCGGTTGACAATCTCGAAGGAGGCGGTCCAAACGGGCCGCCTCTTTTCGTTTCGCTCGACAGCCCGTGGGCCATGGGAACGCAGTCACAGCAGCAGGACCGTTTCGCCCTGCTCTACGAGGCCGACGGCTACAGCTTCCGCAACAAGGTCATGGGCCGCCAGTCTGCCGGCCTCGCCCTGGTCCGCGCGATCGCGGCCGAACGCCTCCCCCAGCTCTACGCCTATGCGGGATCGGCCTCCGCGGCCGCCACGCTCGCCGCCGACCTCGCCGCCCACGGCGCCCGCGAGACCCAGGTCGCGTGGATTCCCTTCACCAATCCCGCAGGACTGGCGGAGGCCGGCCTCCTGTACCGGCCCGATCCCGACATCGCGCACAACGCGTGGCATCGCCTGCGCACGGTCGGCCCGCGCGGGTACAGCCTCTGCGGGGTGACGCACACCACCGCCTCGCACGGCGTGATGGAGGTGCTGGCCGACCTGCTGACGGCTCCGGTTGAGGAATGGGATGCGGTGATCTGCACCTCGCGCGCCGTGCGCGACAGCGTACGGGCCGTCATCGAGGCGCAGGCCGAGTACCTGCGCGAGCGGCTCGGCGCGACGCGCCTGACGCTGCCGCAGATACCGGTGATCCCCCTCGGCGTCCATTGCGCGGACTATGCCGGCCGCGCCGGCCGGCGCGAAGCCGCGCGCGCGGCCCTCGGGATCGCGCCGGACCGGGTGGTCGTCCTGTTCGTCGGCCGCCTGAGCTTTCATGGAAAAGCCCATCCCCTGCCGATGTATCTCGGGCTGGAGCGTGTCGCCCGGGAGCGTCCGGTCACCCTGGTCCAGGCGGGCTGGTTCGCCAACGAGCCGATCGAGCGGGCCTTTCGCGACGATGCGCATAAGCTCTGTCCGTCGGTGGATTACCGGACCGTGGACGGTCGCGACCAGTCCCGGCTGAAGCTGGCCTGGGATGCCGCCGACATCTTCACCTCGCTGTCCGACAACGTGCAGGAGACCTTCGGCCTGACGCCCCTGGAGGCGATGGCGGCCGGGTTGCCGGTGGTCGTGAGCGACTGGGACGGCTACCGCGACACGGTGCGCGACGGCATCGACGGGTTCCGCGTGCCGACGCTGGCACCCGCCCCCGGACACGGGGGCGACCTCGCCGACCGGTTCGACCTGCACGTGGACAACTACGACCTCTATTGCGGCCATGCCGGGCAGTTCACCGCCGTGGACGTGGAGGCTGCGGGCCGGGCCTATGCCATGCTCGCCGGCGATCCCGACCTGCGGGCGCGCATGGGGGCCGCGGGCGCGCAACGCGCGCGGGAGTGCTTCGACTGGTCCCACGTCTTCGGCCGCTATCGGGACCTGTGGGCGGACCTCGGCGAGCGGCGCCGCAGCGCGCCGAACCTCCAGCCGCCCCTGAGCCGCCGCCGCCGGCCGGCGCACGACGATCCGTTCCGGGTGTTTTCGGCCTATCCCACCGCCCCGCTCGGCCCGGCCACGCGGTTCCGCCGCCGCGGACCCGGCCTCGACGCGGTGGTCGCCCGGCGCGAGCTCGCGACCGTCGCCTTCGCCAAGGGCATGCTGCCCGAACCACCGATGCTCGCCGCGATCCTCGACGCCATGCCGGCCGAGGGCTGGATTGCGGCCGGCGAGGTCGTCGCGGCGCTGCCCACGCAGCCGCCCGTCCTCGTCGGCCGGGCGCTGGTCTGGCTGGCGAAGGTCGGCGCCCTGGATTTCCGCAGCGCGCCGTAAGTCCGCCCCGACGGGGCCCGTCCCTCCGCCCCCATGGCGGACCCACCCTTGCCCGCGAGAGGGACCGTTGTCAGAGAGCTACTACAAGAACGTGAACCCCGACCTGCTGGGCTGGCTGCCGCTCACCGCCAGGCGCGTGCTGGAGATCGGCTGCGGCGAGGGCGCGCTCGCGGCGGTCTACGCCGAGCGCAACCCCAATGCGCACTACACCGCCGTCGAGGTCCACCCGCCCTCCGCCGCGGTCGCCCGGGGGCGGGTCGACCGCCTGATCGAGGGCGACATCGAGGCGATGAGCGACGCCGAGGCCGGCGGCCCGTTCGACCTCGCCCTGATGGGCGACGTGCTGGAGCACCTGGCCGAGCCGGGGCGGATGCTCACGCGCATCTTCGACCTGCTCGAACCGGGCGGCCACTTCGTGGCCTGCGTGCCCAACATCGCCCATTGGTCGGCGCTCCGGGAGCTGATGAGCGGCCGCTGGCCCGCCCACGATTCCGGGCTGTTCGACCGCACGCACCTGCGCTTCTTCACGCGGGACTCGCTCCAGGAGGCCCTGACGGCGACGGGGTTCCGCATCCTGAAGATGCGTCCCCGCCGCTTCCTCCTCGACCAGGCGGAAGCCGCGCGCTGGATGCCGGTGCTCGGCGCGGCCGCAGCCCGGATGGGGCTCGACCGCGCCGCCTTCGAGGAGCGGGCGAGCGCGGTGCAATACGTGGTCTGCGCCGAGAAACCGCGTCCCGACCGGCCCCGGACCGAGGTGCTGGTCGTCCACCAGATGGCGATGGCGCCCCGCCTGCTCGAAGCGCGCGCCGCATGGCCCGCCAAGGCGCTGGATTCCGAGCCGGGCCTCTCGCTCAAGTACGACGAGCGGAAGATCGAGGTGGGCAAGCTGCCGCCCCGGCAGCCGAAGGTCGCCGTCATCCAGCGCTTCACCGCCTCCGACCCGGCCCAATGGTTCCAGGCCATGGCGCGCTTCGTCGCCGGCGGCTGGGTGGTCGCGATGGAGTTCGACGACCACCCGGAACTCGTCGCGGAGGTGCTGCGACGCGACTACGATGCCGGGACGCAGGTCTCCTTCTCGGCCGCGCACGCCATCCAGACATCGACGCCGGAACTCGCGGCGTACTTCCGCAGCCTCAACCCGGAAGTCGCCGTGTTCCCGAACGCGGCCTTCACCCTGCCGCCGTTCCCGGAGGCGCGGACGGGCCCGCCCACCGTCTTCTTCGGCGCCCTGAACCGCGAGGGTTTCAGCGGCCCGGTCGCCCGCGCCCTGGCACCGGCCATCGCGCAGCATCCCGAGACCACCTTCACGGTGGTGCACGACCGGGCCTTCTTCGACGCCCTGCCGACCGAGCGGAAGACGTTCCATCCGGCCATGGGCTACGAGGCCTATCTCGAGGCCATGGCGGGTGCCGACATCGCCCTGATGCCCCTCGAAGGCCGGCCGCCGGAGCGCTTCAAGAGCGACATCAAGTTCGTCGAGGCGTCGAGCCGGGGGCTGGCCACCATCGCCTCGCCCACCGTCTACGGGCAGAGCATCCGGGACGATCACGATGGTTTGATCGCGGCCACGATCGAGGACTGGCCCCGTCACCTGACCCGATTGCTGGCCGACCCCGGCGAGCGCCGCCGCCTGGCGCGCAACGCCTGGGAGGGGGTGCGCGCCGACCGGATGTTCGCCCAGCAGGCCGGCACGCGGCGCGACTGGTACCGCTCCCTCTGGGACCGGCGGGACGCCCTGAACGAGGCGCTGTTCGCCCGCCACCCGGAGATCCGCCTGCTGGTCGCTGCGATCCGGGACGCCGGCCGGCCGCCCCCGGGGTAAGGGCTTCTTGCTGCCGCATTTCCGGAGGAAGGGGCGGGCCGCGAGAAGAAGCGGTACGGCACAACGTTAAGAGAGTGTGCTAAGGCTGCCCGGCGGCCGGTCCGCCACGATCGTTCACCGGCTTGGCGAAGCCGCAGGTCGCCGCAGTCGCGGCGTCGGGAGAGTTGTATGTCGGCAGATGCGGCGGCCCAGGCCGGCCAAGGTGGTACGCCCGCGCCTGCGGCCCAACCGGGCGCGGCCGGAGGGCCGGGCGCCCAGGCGGGGGCCCAGGGTGCCGGAGCCCAGAACGCCGGAGCGCAGCCCCAGCAGATGGCGGATTCCGGCCTGAGCGCCCTGGCGCTGGTCGCCTCCTTCCATCAGGTCCAATGCGAGCCGGGCCAGGTCCGGCACGAACTCGGCCTCGGCACCAAGGCCGCGAGTTCCATCGACATCGTCCGCGGCGCCAAGCAGATCGCGCTGAAGGCCCGCCTGCTCGAGAACCAGAAGCCCGAGCGCCTGGAGCGCGTGCCGCTGCCGGCGATCATCCAGTACGACGACGGCAGCTACAAGCTGCTGGGCCGGCGGTTGGAGGACGGCACCTACCGCATCATCGACACCGTCGCCCGCACCGCCGAACATCCCAAGCGCGAGGAGGTGTTCGCGCGCTGGAACGGCACGGTGATCCTGATCGCGCGCCGGGCGAGCCTTGCCAAGATCGTGCAGGATTTCGGCCTGACCTGGTTCATGCCGTCGATCTGGCGCTACCGCCGCCCGCTCGCCTCGGTCATCGTCGCCTCGCTCTTCATCCAGCTCTGCGGCCTGATCACCCCGATCTTCTTCCAGATCACCATCGACAAGGTGCTGGCCCACAAGGGCTACTCGACCCTGACCCTCGTCGTGGTCGGCCTCGTGGTGCTGGGGCTGTTCAACGTCGTGCTGCAATACCTGAGGCAGTACATCCTCACGCACACGACGAGCCGCATCGACGTGGAACTCGGCGCGCGCCTGTTCGACCACCTGCTGCGGCTGCCCCTCGGCTATTTCGAGACGCGCGCCGCCGGCCAGACCGTGGCGCGGGTGCGCGAACTGGAGCAGGTCCGGGCCTTCCTCACCGGACAGGCCCTGACCGCGGCCATCGACGTGCCGTTCACCTTCCTCTTCATCGCGATCCTCTACCTTTATTCCACCACGCTCGGCCTCATCGTCACCCTGTCGATCCCCTGCTACGTGCTCGTGGCGGTCCTCCTGCGCCCGATCCTGCGCGAGAAGACCCTGGAGCAGTTCAGCCGCTCGGCCCTCTCGAACCAGTTCCTGATCGAATCCGTCGTCGGAATCCATACGATCAAGGCGATGGCGGTGGAGCCGACGCTGCGGGTGCAGTGGGAGGAGCGGCTCGCCGCCTACGTGAAAACCTCCTTCATGACCGGCATCCTCGGTAGCCTCGGCCAGAACGCCATCCAGTACATCAACGCCGTCACCTCGGCCCTTGTGCTGTTCTTCGGCGCCTACGCGGTGATGGACGGCGACATGACGGTCGGCAGCCTCATCGCCTTCAACATGATCATGGGGCAGGTCACCGCGCCGATCCTGCGCCTGAGCCAGCTCTGGCAGAGCTTCCAGCAGGTCAAGGTCTCGATCGAGCGCCTCGGCGACGTGCTCAACGCCCCCGCCGAGACGCGCTCGATGGCCCAGGCCCACCTGCCGCCGGCCAAGGGCCAGCTCACGGTGCGCAACGTCGTGTTCCGCTACCAGCCGGGCACGCCCGAGGTGCTGAAGGACGTGTCCATCGACATCCCGGCCGGGCAGGTCATCGGCATCGTCGGGCCGTCCGGCTCCGGCAAGTCGACCTTCACCAAGCTGCTGCAGCGCCTCTACAGCCCCGAGAAGGGACAGGTGCTGGTCGACGGCATCGACGTCGCCCAGGTGGATCCGGCCTGGCTGCGCCGCCAGATCGGCGTCGTGCTCCAGGAGAACCTGCTGTTCAACAAGACCGTGCAGGAGAACATCGCGCTCGCCAACCCGGCCTTGACGCGGGCGCAGGTGATCCAGGTGGCGCGGCTCTCGGGCGCCGACGAGTTCATCAACCGCATGCCGCGCGGCTACGACACCATGATCGAGGAGCGCGGCGCCAACCTCTCGGGCGGCCAGCGCCAGCGGCTGGCCATCGCGCGGGCGCTGGCCACCAATCCCCGCATCCTGATCCTCGACGAGGCGACCTCGGCCCTCGACTACGAGAGCGAGCGCATCATCCAGGACAACATGCGCCACATCGTGAAGGGCCGCACGGTGGTGATCATCGCCCACCGCCTCGCGGCCGTGCGCGGCTGCGACCGGATCATCGCCATGCAGGACGGGCGCATCGTCGAGGACGGCTCGCACCGCGAACTGGTCGCCCGGCCCGAGAGCCTCTACGGACGGCTCTGGCAACTCCAGTCCTACCAGGGCACCGACCAGGAAGCCGCAGCATGAGCGCCCAACCGAGTGCGCCGCCCCCGGCCGAGATCCCGAAGCCGCCCGCGCTTCCCGCAGGCGCCGCGCCCGCGGCCCGCCTGCCTGCCCTGCGCCCGCGGGCGCTCTCAGCCCGCTCCCTGACCGAGCGGATGCGGACCTTCGCGAACACCCGCGACGACCAGGAATTCCTGCCCGCCCATCTCGAGATCCTGGAGACGCCGCCGTCGCCGATGGCGATGGCGTTCACCTGGACGATCTGCGCGATGTTCGCCTCGGCGCTGATCTGGAGCGTGCTGGCCAACCTCGACATCTTCGCCGTCGCCGCGGGCCGGGTGCAGCCGAGCGGGCGCTCGAAGGTGATCCAGCCCTTCGAGACCAGCAAGGTCCTGGCCGTCACCGTGCACAACGGCGACCGCGTCAAGGCCGGCGACCTCCTGATCGACCTCGACCCGACCGAGGCGGGCGCCGACCTCGCCAGCCGCGAGAGCGACCTGGAGAACCTCTCCGCGCAGATGGCGCGCCGGGTCAGCACGATCCAGGCGATCCGCGAGAACAAGCGGACCGCCGAGCCGACCTACGCGAGCACGATCACCCTGCCGATCAAGCTGCGCGAGACGGCCACGATGATGGCCGACCTCAGCCAGTACTACGCCACCCGCGCATCGCTGGACGCCCAGATCGCCGAGAAGAAGGCCACCGAGCAGCGCTTCACCGCGAGCGTGGCGGCCCGCGAGCGCCTGAAGGCGGTGCTGCGCGAGCGCGCCGACATGCGCGAGACCCTGGTGGCCCGTTCGGCCGGAACCCGCGCCGCGGTCATCGACGCCCTCCAGCAGGTGGAGCAGGTCGCCGCCGACCTCGCCTACGACCAGGGCCAGCTCCTGGAAGCGCGGGCCGGGGCGGAATCCCTGGTGCGGCGGATGGAGCAGCTCACCAGCGAGACGATCGCCAAGCAGGCCCAGTCCCTGACCGAGACCGCCCAGAAGGTCGACAGCCTGCGCCAGGACGTCATCAAGGCGCGCCTGCGCCGCGACCGCATGCAGCTGCGCGCGCCCATCGACGGCTCGGTGCAGCAATTGGCCGTCACGACGGTCGGGCAGGTCGTGACCGCAGGCCAGCCGCTCCTCGTGCTGGTGCCGACCGACGGCCCCGTCGAGATCGAGGCCCTGGTCCTCAACAAGGACATCGGCTTCGTGACGCCGGGGCAGGAGGTGACGGTGAAGGTCGATTCCTTCCCCTTCACCCGCTACGGCACGGCCGAGGGCCGGGTGCTGCGGATCTCGCGCGACGCCATCGACGA
>NZ_BPRB01000202.1 GCF_022179685.1 Methylobacterium trifolii | reverse complement strand
AGAGGGTGTCGGCGCCCTGCCCGCCGTAGAGGGTGTCGGCCCCGAGGTTGCCCAGCAGCGCGTCGGTTCCAATGTTGCCGAACAGCACATCCCGGTTCTGACCGCCGTAGAGGGTGTCGGCACCCTGCCCGCCGAACAGGGTGTCGTTGCCCTGATTGCCGAGTAGCAGGTCGTCGCCCTGGTTGCCCTGGATCGAGTCGTCGCCCTCGTTGCCGAACACGGTGTCGTTGCCGGCCAGGCCGCTATAGGTATCATTGCCAGAGAGCAGGCTGATCTCGTCCGGTGCGTCCGAGCCGATGAGGTTGTCGTCGAAGGGCGTCGGGCCGGTCGGCTCGGGCGGGCGCGTCGGCGGGGGCGGAGGCGCCACGGAATCGTCGTTAGTGATGGTGCCCGTGGCGGTGGCGGTGGCGATCGTGCCGAAGTTCTGGCCCGAGAGCGTCACCGTGAAGCCCTCGTCCGGCTCCACCGTGGCATCGCCCGCGACCAGCACGAAGAGGGTCTGGCTGGTCTGCCCCTGCGCGAAGCTCACCGAGCCCGTGGGCAGGGTGCCGCCGGCGAAGTCGGAGGCGTCGGCGGCCGCGAGGCCGGCTACGCCGCCCCCGCTCACGGCATACGAGACCGTCTGCGCGGCCTGGGCGTCGCCGCTGCGGGTGACCGTGAAGCTGTAGCTCGTGTTGCCGCCGGTCCCTTCCGCGTGGCTGACGTTGGCCGGGCCAAGGGAGAGGACGGGCGCGGCGTCGTCGTTCTGGATCGTGGCCGTGGCGCTGGTCGTCGCGCCGAGGCTGCCCCCGCCCGTGAGGGCGCCGAGCGTCGCGGTCACCGTCTCGTCGGGCTCGAACACGGTGTCGGGCAGGCTGGTCACGGTGAAGCTCGCGCTCGTGGCCCCGACCGCGAAGGTGACGGCGCCGTTGTTCAGGCCCGAGACCGTGTAGTCGCCGCCCTGTGTCGCCGTGCCGGACAGGGCCACCGCAGCCGAGCCCGCCTGGCTCACGTCGCCCGTGCGCGTGACCGTGTAGGTGAAGGTGGTGCCGGCGCCGGCCGCGGCCGGTGCGACCCTGGGCGTGGCGTCACCGTCCTCCGGCCCGGACGCAGGGCTGACCGCGATCGTGTAGACCGTTGCGGCCAGCGTGTCGTCGTCGAGGATGGTGCCGGTCGCCGAGGCGATGGCGACCGTTCCGCCGTCCGTCGGGGTGCCGATCGTGGCGATCACCGTCTCGTTCGGCTCGACCGTGGTGTCGGGGATCGTGGTTACGGTGAAGCTGGCGCTGGTCTGGCCGACGGCAAAGGTGAGACTGCCACCGGAGGCGGCGGCAGCTGCGCCGGCCCCGATCCCCGTGCCCAGGCCGGACACGCTGTAATCCGCACCGGCCTGGCCCGGCCCCGTCGCGTTGCCCGAGAGGCTGACGGCGACGGTCGCCGCGGTGGCGGTGCTCGTCCGTGTGACCGTGTAGATCAGGGGATTGCCGGGCCCGGCGTTGCCTTCCACCACCGTGAGCGGCGAGACGGCGATGCTGTAGGCCGGAGCAGTTGGGGTAGTGATGAGGTCGGTAAGGCTCACCGTGCCGTCCGAGAAGCGGAAGAACTCGAAGTTCGTCAGCGTGTCGCTGCCTTCGGCCCCTGTCGTGTCGATGATCGTGACCGTGCCACCCACGGAGGTCGCCGTGTAGCGCGAGCGCGGCCCGGCATAGACGGCCGTGTCGATATCGGCTCCTCCGTCGAGGATGTCGTTGCCGGCGCCGCCCCTGATCGAGTCGTTGCCGGCACCACCCACGAGCGTGTTAACGGCGCCGTCGCCCGTGAGCGTGTCGGTGCCCGAGCCGCCGGTGACGTTCTCGACATTGCTCACGGTGTCGGTTGCCGCGCCATGCGTTGCGGCAACAGGGTTTGCGCCGTTGAGGGCGACCGTAACGTTGCTCGCGAGCGCCGAGTAGTCGAGGGTATCGGTGCCGGCGTAGCCGTTGACCGTGTGGTTGGTCTCGCTCGTAATCGCGATGCGATCGTCGAAATGCGTGGCGAGGAGCGTCGCGTGGGCCGCATCGCCAGTGAGCACGAGGGTCGAGGCATAACCGACCGCCGCGTCGGCCTGGATCAGGCCGGAGCCGGTGGCGCGGTCAAAACCGGTGTCGAAGCCGGCGGTGGCCGGGTCGTCCATGTCGATTGAGGACGTCTGCAACAGGTGGAGGATATCATCCGGCGTCAAGCCGGAGCGTGCTTGCAGCATCAGTGCAGCAGTCGCAGCAGCGTCGGGGGCAGCGGCCGAGGTGCCAAAGAAATTCGGAAAATTGTCACCGTCATTGATCTGCTGACCAAAGAACGTCGTGTTGCCGCCGTCAACCGCGGTAAGCAGAGGAGCCTGACGCACCTGTGGCGTGGCGAGACGGTTGCCCGCCGTGTCGAACAGGATTGTCGTGTTTCCATAAGACGAGAATGACTCAAGAGTCGGCGGGGTCACGCCGTATTTGGGGGTCGAGGAGAAAGCAGCCGCACCAACTGCGATCGCCCCCGGTGCCGAGTTGTGTCCGTAGGCCGTGCCGTCGTTGCGATTGTTGGGCAGTCCCGCGAACGGTGACGTGGACGAGCCGCCGTTGACGACGATGCGCATGTCGGCCGGCATGCCGGCCGTTCCAACGCCGTTGCGATATCCGACACGCAGATAGACCGTCCGGGTTGCCCCCGTATATTGCAGCACTTCGACGGCGTCGTTTCCGATGTTATTGTTGGTTGCCGCCTGGATGACGGTGCCGTTCGCGTCGGTCAGGAAGAGGTCAAGGTTGCTCTGCGCCCCGCCGCTGTTGGGCGAGACCGATCGGAATGGCTGATCCCATTGCAGGGTGATGATATCGCCCCTCGAAAGGGTCAGCGGTACCAACGTATTCGCCAGGGCGGTTCCAGTCGAGGAGAACTGTTGGGCCGTGTAGGTGTTGTTGTTATACGTGAAGGTCTGGCCGGCCGTGAAGCTGGACTCGTAGCCCTGCCGTGCTTCGTTGCCCGCTGAAGAGAAGTAGGTGACGCCGCGTCCGACGACATCGGTCACAGCCTGTGCCACGAGGCCGTCCTGGTACATCGGCTCAGCGAAGTAGATTATGTCGTCGACGATCACCTTAGAGCCATTATTGGCAAGGTCGCGGATGTGCTGAGCGAAGCTCGTTTGGCTGGTGTAAGCGGTGGAAAAACTGATTGTCGAGCCGGGCGCGAGATCGTGCACAAGTTGGGCCATCGCACGGCCCTCGTCCGTGGCGTTCGGCTGATCGGCCAGGATCTGCATGCCAGCGGCGAGGTCTCCGCTCGTGACATTGTCGGCGTAATGGTCCGAAGCGTTCGTGGCGGTGTCGAAGCTGTCGGAGATGACGCCCACACCTACGCCGGCTCCAGTCACATTGAAGGTATTTCGGGCGACATCGTTGCGCTGTGCCAGATCGGCCTGCGTGGTGACACGTCCGACGCTGTTACCGACGATCGCATCCTGCACGAACTGGACGTTGTCCATGTCGAGCAGCGCGCTGAGCGCGCTTACCGGAAGGCGCCCGCCCGCCATTGTACCAATGGCTGCTCCGTCCGTGAGCCCAAGCGCCTGAAGCTGGGCGAGCAAGGCTACGCCGTTGCCGTCGCGCGCAATAATGTCGACTGATACGTAGCCGTTAGCCAATGCGGCCACTTGATTTTGTGTGCGTGACGCCCCGTAGTTCAAGCTGTCCAGGTAGAGATTAGCCAATCCTGTACTAAATATAGAGAGTGCGCCATCAGACATGGAGCGAGTAAGAAACTCATCGCGGTCGGTTCCAGCTTGCTCCGCGGCGCTCGCTGCGGCTCCGAGTTCTATTGCCGACATCTGTCCTCCCCCACACATATGATGAACGGCAACAACCCGACCGCGCGTCGTGCGGCTTTTCAGCCAGTCGCATACACAAATGTCGGCGGCGAAATTAGGCAGCGATGCGCTATGGACAGGATGCCCGTCTTCGATCGTCTGCTAAATGTCGACCAGTCCGTTGATTCTGGGTTGTTGCGAAATTTATCTCGTTTGTCACCACCTGTCTGGGTAGTGACACGAGAAAAATACGTACTAGCGTATCCTGACTTCCGGAGTGCCGGCCACGTGGACAATCTTGACGACCGCATCATTCCTGCAATCTACGATTGTATTGTCAGCGACGCGGCCATGCGCGAGTGCTTGCAGCTACTAACCGAGCGGTTCGGCTGCCTGTCAGCTGCGCTGATCTTCCAGGATGAGTCGAGGGCTGCTGCCAACTTCGCCGTCGGCTTCGGCGTGCTCGACGCCGCGGCGCAGGCGCGTTACCACCGCGACTTCGCACGCTTCGATCCAGCTCCAGCCGCGATGGCCCGGCTCGCCCTCGGATCGGTGACGGCGACGGGCCGCTTATTCGACAACGAGGACCCGCGATACGCGCACTTCCTCCGCGGGTTCTATCATCCCCTCGGCCTTCGCGAGGCGATGGGCGGGCCCGTGGCCCGGAGCGCTGGGCAATCCGGGATCGTTGCCGTGCAGCGCGGTGCCGATCGTGCGCCCTTCGCCGCAGACGACATCGCCACGTTCGAGCGGCTGATGCCGCACTTCATACAGGCGCTCAGCCTACGGCGCGCCTTTTTCGAACTGGAGACAGCGGCCGACGAGATGCGCTCAGCCATCGAGAGGGTGGGGCCCGGCATCCTGATCCTGGCCGCGGACGGACGCCTCCGCCAAGCCAACGCCGCGGCGCGCACCATCTTGAACCGCCGCGACGGACTCGTGGTCGACTCGGCCGGTATCGTCTCCGGCCTGAGTGACCCAGGCGGCCGTAATTTTGTGCAGCTGCAGGACGTCCCGATCGGTCTCTACATCGTCCCGCGCCTCGGCGGCCTGGAGGATGGCTCCTACAGCGCCCCCTACGTGCTGCGCCAGTCGTGGGCTTCGGCTTCACGCGAGGGGCGAGACGCGCGCGAGGTTGGGTCGCGGCTTGTGCGGATCTACGATCCGGACAGGCAATGGCCCGAGGCTGAGCAGACGTTGATGCAAGCCTTCGGTATGCCGATGACGGCCGCGCGCCTCACCACTGCGCTCATGAGCGGTGATGACCTGAGCACCTATGCCAAGCGCGAGGGTCTCTCCCTGAACACCGTAAAGTTCCATCTAAAGGCTGCATTCGCGGCTACAGGCACGAGCCGGCAGGTTGATCTTACACGGTACGCCCTTCTAACGGTCAGCGACGTGAGCAATTAGTTCTCGAATTGCAAGATATTCTTGGGGTCGGACGGCTTCATCCATCTGCAAGTGTCTGCCATTGAGAGCGTGGGGGCGTGATCGGCGCTGGCCTATTGCTGTTCCGCTGAGGGACGCTCAATGGCCCACGCCTTCGCGAAAATCGAGAACTTGTGGGCGAGTTCCTGCATCTCATCCGGGTCGCCGTTGTAGACCACCAAGTGCGCGATCATCGCGACGCGGATTTTCCGATCCGTGAGCGCCACGGGGTGCCGTCCTTGCGCCTCTTTCCGGGTGACTTCGAGCACCTCACCCAGCCTAATTTCCTACTGCCGCTGAAACCTATCGGGGCATCCACGTCGATCAGAGGCCTTCTGTCCCAGGATCTTGAAGGCATCGGGTCTGAGCTGGCCCTTTGGATCGACGTGCCGGTAGAGGGTCTGGCGGGTGATGCCGAGTTCGGTACAGAGGTCGGCGATCTTGGTCTCAGGTTGGCCCATGGCGGCTTGCGCCAATCGGAGCTTGGCCGGCGTCATCTTCGGCTTGCGACCGCCGTTGCGGCCACGGGCACGGGCGGAGGCCAGACCGGCCTTGGTTCGCTCGATGATGAGCTCGCGTTCGAATTCCGCCAGCGCTGCGAAGATCCCGAACACGAGGCGGCCATTGGCGGTGGTGGTGTCGATGTTTGCCCCCTGCCCTGTCAGCACCTTCAGCCCGATACCGCGCCTGGTCAGATCGTGAATGGTGTTGACGAGGTGGTGCAGGTCACGACCGAGGCGATCGAGTTTCCAGATCGCGAGGGTATCGCCGTCACGCAGCGCCTTGAGGCAGGCATCGAGCCCGGGGCGGCTGTCGCGTTTGCCTGAGGTGTGGTCCTCGTAGAACCGATCGGCTTCGACGCCGGCTGCGAGGAGCGCGTCACGCTGCAGGTCTGTAGTCTGCGAGCCGTCGGCTTTGGATACGCGCATGTAGCCGAGCAGCATGGAGTGTTGATCCTGCGGGATGCCGATTGGCGGCACATCCAGAGTTCTTTGAGCGCCGCAGCGTGCCGTTTGATCGCTGGCCAGCCGTTCCGGCCTGTCACGCAAACGAGCGATTGCGTGACCGACCGCACGAACAGCTCGAACCGCCCAGCTCGTGTATCACAAGCCGTCATGTTGTCTACGGTCCGCCAACGTATCAGCAATTCGAATAAGTGACACCGTAGCATGCCAAACTGCTGAGGAATTCCTTAGACGATCAGTACGACCTCTGTGACGCTGAGTGCTCGGACGTGATCCAGGTCAAGTCGGCCTGCACAGTCCGGAACGGCCCGTACCTGATGCGTTCAAGGTTGGTCAAATCGACCGTCGCAGGTATGATCCTATAAATCGGCACGAACACGCGACAGGGCCATGGCATCGCAGGCAGTCAAGATCATCGACGGTGGCAAGCTGATCATCCCGGCCGCGTTCCGGCGCAAGCTCGGCATCGATACGGGTGATACCGTCGTGGTCGAACTGAACGAGGATGGGCTTCACGTCCGATCGCTCTCGTCTGCCGTCCGCCTGGCGCAGGAAATCGTGCGCGAGTTCGTACCGGCCGATGTCGATCTGGCCGACGAACTCATCGCGGAGCGGCGGGTCGAGGCTGAGCGTGAGTGAGCTCTTCGTCCTCGACGCTTCGGCGCTGCTGTGCCTGCTCAAGGGGGAGCGTGGAGCTGAGCGGGTGATCTCGAGCTTGCCGCGGGCCTGGATCAGCGCGGTCAACCTCTCGGAGGTCTATGCCAAGCTCGCCGACGCCGGTGGTGCCGAAGCGCGGATCGCGAAGGCGATCGGTGGCCTGCACCTTCGCATCGAGCCGTTCGACGACGCGCAGGCCCGCGCAGCCGGCATGCTCCGGCCGATGACCAAGAGCTTCGGGCTCTCGCTCGGCGACCGGGCCTGCCTCGGTCTGGCCCGACAGCGCGGGGCGACCGCCTTGACCACGGATCGCGTCTGGACCGAGCTGCCCGACACGCTCGGTGTCGCGATCGAACTCATTCGCTGACGGCTCGCGCGCAGGATCCCGCACGCGATGTCGATCCGGCGCGCGCACCGCTACTCGTATCCGATCGACCGGCAGCAGCTCTCGGCAACCGTCCGCATCCGACGTGCCGTTAGGGCCTGCGAGACCTGCGGCCAGCCGCACGAATAGGTGGTCCCTGGCCCCTATCTGGGCCACGCCCGAAGAAATCGAGGAAGCGGCCCTGTGCTACGAGGCGTGACTGTACGATTTGGAGCCGAGCCCTCGTGCCGAGGCATACCGGAGGACGGAAAGCGCGCAACAGCTGCTCGCGGACCACACCGTAATGCTGAATAGTAGTCCAACGTTGTTTTGGCTGAGGTGCCAAGACGTCAAACGTTCATTTAGTCAGCACGACATTTTACTGGCCAGAACCGGGTTTTCCTGAACACGAAACCTTGAAAACGGCATCATTGTAATCTTTGTCGTCGACAAGGCCTCCCATATCGTTCCAATAATACGTGATCGTCTTTCCGGGAGACTGAGAGCAATTGATCGTGGCGTAACTGGGCAATGTCGAGAAGCACGCGCCGTTCTTGACTGCTTCGCCCGTATCGGAAGCAATCGCCTGCAAATTGCAGTTCTGCGAAATCCAGGAATATGATTGTTTACTCGGAGGCATCAGATGCGAGTAGAACCAATGTGTTGTACCCTGCAAACCGAGATAGCCGTTGAGCAGGTAGGGCGTGATACCACCTGTGACGTTTTTGAGCGCAAAGCCGATCTTCTGGCCGGCCGTAACCACAGCCGTGACCGTCTTTCCGCTGGTGCTGCTGGTGTTGGTGTATAGCAGGGTCAACGATGCGCTCGACGGGACGCTGCCGTCGCTTGGAACTGTATAGTAATAGATCGCATCTGCATCAGCAGCATTGCTAGCGAAGCTGGAGAGTGTGAATGTGATCGAAATGGTCGGATTTTGTGCCGTGGCCGTGACCTTGACCGGAACCGCGTTCACCCACATTTTCATGAGTGAGCTCGTCATGGTCGCTTGTGCCGCTACGGTCATGGAGTAGAGCGTCGCACCTCCGGCGCTCGTGACGTTCGTCGTGGCCATTTAGCTCGGCGGGCTCGCCGTGTTGCTGGACGTGAGTTGGCCGACTGCTCCCGCCATGTAGCGGTTGGCGATCGTCGTCGCAGTCCCGCTCGCCGAGGCGGAGGTGAAGGCGGTGGCCCCGGCAAGGGCAGCCGCGTCCGCGGCCGCCTGTAGCTGTGAGCGCATGTTGACGGCCCGCATCAGGTCGAGCCCTACGGCGGCAAACAGCATCATCGGTATCATCGCGACACCGAACCACAACGCGAACACGCCGCGACGATCACTCCAGTACCTGCCAGCCGACAGACGCAAAGCGTTGTTCATGGTGCGCCTCGGACCTCCGTCATGATGTCAGCTGCCGTAAGCCACGGCCGTGCCGCTGCGAGGCCTTGCGACCGCGGTCCCAGTGAGGGCGAAGCTCGATCCGAGGGGGAAGGAGATCGGCAACGCGAGCGTGTATGTCGCGCAGATGACGATCGCACTGTCGCCGTTCGCGATGACGACGGGCTTCGCCAGGGTCGCAGAGGTCGCGATTCTGGCAACACTGCCGCAGGTCCCGTCGCTTCAGACAATGGTGGGAGCCGTCGCCGCGCTGGAATAGCCGACGCTGGCGATGGCAGCCTTCAGCGTGGCGCTCGACAGCGGCTGCATGGAGAGCCTGCCTGCGATGCAAAAATCCGAGATCGTCGCGGCCGTGACGCTGTCCTGCTGGGACACGAGGTCGGCGAGGTTGCGGGCCGCGGCGACGGTGAGCATCTTCGCGCGCGCCAGGAGGAACACTTGAACGCTGCCGAGCACGGCCGTGAGCATGACAGGGAAGATCAACGCGAACTCGATAGCGCCTACGCCGCGGCAATCGTGCCGAAAGCATCGTGTCAGGCGACCCATCAGTAGCTCTCGTTCTGAAAGGCGAGCGTGGTCAGGATCAGGATGTTGCCACCGAAGCCGGCTGCCTTGAGCAGCGACGAGAAGAAGGCCGGCTTGGGATAGGCGACCTGCACAAGCATGGCCGCGCCGGAGCCGCCTGCAGTAAAGCCGGTACTCGACAATGTGCCGGTACTCGACACGGCAACGACACCGAGGATCGAGAAGCTCGATCCTGTCTGAACGTTGTAGACGATGCCGCTGCACGGGATGGCCGGCGCAGCTTTGGCGCAGACGGCCGCCTTGAAGCTCGCCTCGCTCGCAGCGCCGGTACGGATGAGGCGGCTCGCATCGCGCGCGGCGTTGTCCAGGGCGCTCCCCATCATCAGGCAGAGCCCGACCTCGGTCCAGGCGCACAGGATCAGCAGAAACACGGGCGCAATCAGTGCAAACTCGATGGCGGTCGCACCGCCTCGATGAGACAGGATCGAGGTGCGAGCCGGCCGGTTTTTGCGTGGGAACATCGAGCTACCCACAAATGCTGGCGGACTATGAAGCCCTGTGGTTCGATCCCCTTTTGCACGGAAAAGTTCTCAAATCGGCAATATGCACGTTATGGTTGTATGCTCCTGGTTGGCCTCTGATCGAGGCCACTTCCTAGCGAGGAGTGCAACTCCGCCACGCATGGCGATCCGTTGAAGCGCGCTGCCGACCTCGCCATCGCCTTAAACAGACGCTCGACGCCGACGCCCCGTCCGAGGTCCGCCTTGCTGCCGACCTGTTGCTGTTCAGCCTCGGCCGTGCGCTCGGCACTGATCGACCCCCACGAGGTGGTCCAAGGGTAAAGTTAGTGCACGGTGGGCCGCTCCGCCACGAGTAGCTTGGCCGGCGGAGTTGGTCGAGCGAGCGCAGCCGGCCAAGCGGAGAAGGCTGGCACGAACACCTCCGGGGCCGGCGGCCGGTATCCCAAAGAGGCATGCGGGCGCACGGTGTTGTAGTGACGTCGCCAGCTTTCGATGACGACCTGCGTTTCCCTGAGTGTGTAGAAG
>NZ_BPRB01000201.1 GCF_022179685.1 Methylobacterium trifolii | reverse complement strand
GCGCGACCGGAGCTCCGGGTACGGGCGGCAGCACGGGCGCCACGGGCTCGACCGGTGCGACGGGTTCCGGCTCGACGGGGGCGACCGGCGCCACGGGCTCCGGAGGAGGCACGGGTGCCACCGGCTCGACCGGCGCGACGGGTGCCGGTTCGACGGGTGCGACCGGTGCCACGGGCACCGGAGGCGGCACGGGTGCCACGGGTTCCACGGGGCCGGCTGGCGCGACGGGCTCCGGCGCGACGGGTGCGACCGGTGCCGGGGGCGCCACCGGTCCGGCCGGCGCCACCGGTCCCCAGGGGGCCAACGGCTCCTCGGGCGGGTCCGGCTCCAACGGGGCCACCGGCGCGACGGGCGCCACGGGTTCGCCGGGCGCGACCGGGGCGACGGGCAGTGGCACCGGCACCGGCGCGACGGGGGCGACGGGGGCGACGGGCGGGACCGGTCCCACCGGGGCGACCGGAGCCACGGGGGCCGTCGATTGCTTCACCGCCGGCACCCGCATCGCCACGCCGGCGGGCGAGCGCCGGGTCGAGGACCTCGCCGTGGGCGACCTGGTCGTGACGGCGGGCGGTGCCCTCGCCCCGATCGTCTGGATCGGCCGCCGCACGGTCCGGCCCGACGCCCATCCCCGGCCCGAGCGGGTGCACCCGGTCCGGATCGCGGCCGGCGCCTTCGGTCCCGGCCTGCCCGCCCGCGACCTCTCGGTATCCCCCGGCCACGGCATCCTCGTCGAGGGCCGCCTGATCCCGGCGGGGCACCTCGTGAACGGCCGCACCGTCACGCAGGAGACGGTCGCGTCGGTCGACTACCTGCACGTGGAGTTCGCCCGCCACGACTGCCTCCTGGCCGAGGGCCTGGCCGCGGAGAGCTACCTCGATTGCGGCGACCGTGCCGAGTTCGGCGATGGCGCCACGGTGCTGCACCCGGTCTTCGCCGGCGGCTCCGCGGCTTTGGCGCACGAGGCGGCCTGCGCCCCCTTCGTGGTGGCCGGCCCGCGGCTCGATGCGGCCCGCGCCCGCCTGGAGGCGCGTGCCGACAGGCTGGCGCAGGAGGCCGAGGCCGGCCCCCTCGCCCGGATCGGCCGCAGGCTGCTGCGCGCCGTGGCGGGCTGAACCGCCCGGCCCGACGCATCGCCGTCCCGCCGCACCGCGGCGGGACGGACACGACGAAGCCGTCTCCGACCCCGAACGGGTCGGGGGCGGCTTCGTCGTGTCCGGACGCTCGTCGGACCAACGGCCGTTGACGTCGACGCGTCCGCCCTCGGCCGTCGGCAAGCGCGGATGCGCGCCGCCGCTCGTGCGGCGGACACGCCATCGACCGGTCACGGTCGATGGCCACCGGTCTCAGCCGGCGCGCTGGCCCTGCGCCTCGCGGCGGGCGAGGGCGTCGAGATGGTGGATCAGCGGCACCCGGCGCTCGTGGGCCGACAGGCCGGGCGCCCGGTCCGGCGCCGGCATCGACGCGGCCCGGTAGGCGGCCGAGTCGAAGGCGGAAGAGGGGTCGAGGTCCCGGGTGGCGCCGCAGCGGATCAGGTGCATGAACGGATCGCGGTTGGCCCCGATCTCCGCGCCGTGCCGCGCGAGGTAGAAGGCCGGATCGAACAGGGGGTTGGGCGAGACGCCCTGCCCGCGCCGATGCGCCAGGAAATGCGCCAGCGCCCCCGTGCCCGGCCCGAGCCCGTAGGTGCGCCGGTACCAGGCCGGGTCGAAATACGGCACCGGGCGGCAGCCCAAGACCTCGCCCGCGCGGAGGTAGTGGACCAGGGGATTCTCGTCGGCCTCGCCCGCGCGGCCGTAGACCTCCCGATACCAGGCCGGGTCGAAGTAGAGGTTCGGCCGGCGGCCCTCGCGCCAGCCGTAGCGGCAGAAATGCTCCAGCGCGTCGGCGCCGGCCTCGCGCACGTCCGGCCCTTCCACGAGGTAGACGCTCTCGTCGAACAGGCCCGACCCGGCGATCAGGCGGATCGCCCGGCCCTCCTCCTCGCCCGTCATCGGCCGCCGCTCCGTCCGTCCATCCGCGATCGTCCCCGCAGGCATCCCGGACGTAGTGCTATGCCCAGGCAGGCACGCGGGTCCAGGCCCCGGTTTTTCTCGGCGACGCCATGCAACGGAGCGCACCCGCCGCCGTTGGACACCTGCCGGGTCCCTGCGTCAGGACGGCCGGGACGGCGGCCGTGAATCGAGCGGGGCCACACCATGCGCCAAGCTATGCGGAACGACTGGGTGTTCGATCTCCTGCCCGGCCGGCCGATGGGCCGGCGCGTCGGGGAGCGGGCGGCGGCGCGGGTCTCGATCGGGCTGCTCCTCGCCCTGCCCCTCGGCCTGCTGGCCGCCCTCGCCATGATCCTGACGGCGGCCTACGCCTTTGCCAGCCGGATCTGCCGGGCCGGCCTGTTCGTGGGCGCGCAGGTCCGCAGGGGGCTCGTCGTCGGCCTGTCCGTGCTGGCCGGGGCCTACCACGCCTGAGGCGCCCAACGCACAAGGCGTCGGCCGCCGCGTGATGCGACGATGCCGTCTTCCCGCGCGGAACGGTCGAGACCGCCGGGCCGTTTGACTGCCAAACGACAGGAGGTTCTCGCCATGAAGTCGATCGTCACCCTCGCCGCCGCCCTCGCCCTCGGCTCGCTCGCCATCGGAACGCCCGCCCAGGCCAAGGGCTGCATCAAGGGCGCCATCGTCGGCGGCGTCGCCGGCAGCATGGCCGGGCACGGCAAGATGGGGGCGGCCGCCGGATGCGCCGTCGGGCACCACAACGCCAACAAGAAGGACCGCGCCGGCCAGCAGGGCCAGCCGCAGCAGGGCCGGTAACGGTCGGGCCGGCAGGGTCGCCAAGCCGTCCGCCCCCTGCCGGCCGCGCTCTCCTTCCGGAGCGTGGACATTCGGGCGCAAGAAACGGGTGGCGCGCCGGTCTCCGCTATGCTGCCCTCGTCCGGACGAGGAGGCGCCCGATGCCGGACCGGACTTTTCTGCGGGGCGCCTGCTGCCTCGCCCTCCTGCTCGGGCCGCCCGCTGCCGCGGCCGGGCAGTTCCCCGAGGCTGGGGCCTACGCCGTCGAGATGTGCCTGGACCTGCCGCACCTGCAGGACATGACGCGAACCCGCCTCGTCCATGTCTGCCTCGCCCCGGACAGGGGCGCGGACGAGCCCGGTTTCGCGGTGCTGAGCGAGAACAACCCGCTCGCCCGCTGCCCCGCCTCGAACCTGCGGCGCATGGGCGACGAACTCACCTTCGAGATCCGCTGCGCAGGCCGCAACGCCGCCTGGGCTACGGCGCGCTACGTGCTCGGGCCGGACCGTTTCGAGGGGCGCATCGCTATGCAGATGGGCGGCAAGAACATGACCATGACGGAGGTCCAGGCCGGCCGCCGGACGGGGGCGTGCACGGCGCCGGCCCCGTGAGCGGGACGGATCGGGATTCGACCGCAAGGGGCGGGATGCAGCGGCGGCGGGATGCGGCCAGGGTGCCCGGATCGGTGGGTCCCGCAGGGCCCGCACCCTTCGAGGAGCCTCCCATGCCCATCGCCGAACCCGAGACCCTGATGCCCGCCCGCGAGACGGCCGGACGGGACGCGGCACGGCGCGCAGCCGTCGCCGCGCGCGACGCGCGTGCGGATGGCCGCTTCGTCTACGCGGTGCGGACCACGGGGGTGTATTGCCGCCCGAGCTGCCCCTCGCGGGCGGCGCTTCCGGAGAACGTGTCCTTCCACGACACCTGCGCGGCGGCCGAGGCCGCAGGCTTCCGGCCCTGCCGGCGCTGCCGCCCGGACGAGCCCGCCCTCGCCCACCGGCACGCGGCTTCCGTCGCCCGCGCCTGCCGCCTGATCGAGGGGGCCGAGACCGTGCCGGCCCTCGACGCCCTGGCGCGGGAGGCCGGCCTCAGCCCGTTCCACTTCCACCGGGTGTTCAAGGCGGTGACGGGCGTGACCCCGAAGGCCTATGCCGGGGCCCACCGCGCCGGCCGGGTCGCAATGGGCCTGCGGCAGGCCGCCAGCGTCACCGAGGCGCTCTACGAGGCCGGCTACAACACCGCCAGCCGGTTCTACGCCAGCGCCCCCGAGCGCCTCGGCATGAGTCCAAGCGCCTATCGCCGGGGCGGCCCCGGCCAGGCGATCCGGTTCGCGGTGGGGCAGTGTTCCCTGGGCGCCATCCTGGTGGCGGCCACCGACAGGGGGGTCTGCGCGATCCTGCTCGGCGACGATCCCGAACCCCTGGTGCGCGACCTCCAGGACTGCTTCCCCAAGGCCGACCTGATCGGGGACGATCCGGGCTTCGCGGCTTTGGTGGCCCAGGTGGTCGGCCTCGTCGAGGCGCCGGGCCGTGGCCTCGACCTGCCCCTGGACATCGGCGGCACCGCCTTCCAGCAGCGGGTCTGGGAGGCCCTGCGCCGCATCCCGCCGGGCACGACGGCGACCTACGCGGAGGTCGCCCGCGCCATCGGCGAGCCGGCGGCGGTGCGGGCGGTGGCCCGCGCCTGCGGGGCGAACGCGCTCGCCGTGGCGATCCCCTGCCACCGGGTGGTGCGGGCGGACGGCGCCCTGTCGGGCTACCGCTGGGGCGTGGCGCGCAAGCGCGACCTGCTCGCCCGCGAGGGCGTGGCCCGATGAACGCGGCAGCCCGCGTCGAAGGCCTGGACTGGCCCCGGATCGAGGCCGACCTAGACGCGGTCGGCTGCGCCGCCGCCGGCCCCCTGCTGGACCCCACCGAATGCGCCGCCCTGCGGGCCCTCTACCCGGAGGAGGCGCCCTTCCGCAGCCGCATCGTCATGGCCCGGCACGGCTTCGGCCGGGGGGAATACAAGTACTACGCCCACCCTCTCCCCGGCCGGGTCGCGGACTTGCGTGCCGCCCTCTACGCCCGTCTGGCGCCGCTGGCCGACCGCTGGAACGCGGCCATGGGCCTCGACATGCGCTATCCCACCGAGCACGCCGCCTTCCTCGAGCGCTGCCACGCCGCCGGGCAGACCCGGCCGACGCCCCTGCTGCTGCGTTATGGGCCAGGGGACTACAACTGCCTGCACCAGGACCTCTACGGCGCCCACGCCTTCCCCCTCCAGGTCGCGATCCTGCTCTCCGAGCCCGGCCGCGATTTCTCCGGCGGCGAATTCGTGCTGACCGAGCAGCGCCCGCGGATGCAGTCGCGGGCCGAGGTGGTGCCGCTGGGGCTCGGCGAGGGCGTGGTCTTCGCCGTGCACCACCGCCCGGTGGCCGGTACCCGCGGCACCTACCGGGTGAACCTGCGCCACGGCGTCAGCCGCGTGCACACCGGCGAACGCTACGCCACCGGCATCATCTTTCACGATGCGCAGTGAGGCGCCGCGCTCTCCTGGGCGACTTCACCCTGCCCTTTGACCCGGCGTCCGCGTCCGCCTAGCGTCCGCCGCCATGGCCCTCGTCCCCCCGCCACCCCCTGCCCGGTCCCCCTCCGCCGCAGACGTTCCGCCCTCGGCGGTGCTGACTGCCAACCAGCCCGAATGGTCGGTGGGCGACTTGGCCGCCGCCCTCAAGCGCACCCTGGAGGATTCCTTCGGGCACGTGCGCCTGCGGGGCGAGATCTCGGGGTATCGCGGGCAGCACGGCTCGGGCCATGCCTACTTCTCCCTGAAGGACGGCAACGCCCGCATCGACGCGGTGGTCTGGAAGGGCAGCTTCAACCGCCTGCGCCAGAAGCCGCAGGAGGGGCTGGAGGTGGTGGCCACCGGGCGCATCACCACGTTCGCCGGAAAATCCTCGTACCAGATCGTGGTCGAGAGCCTGGAGCCCGCGGGCATCGGCGCCTGGATGGCCCTGCTGGAGGAGCGCAAGCGCATGCTTGCCGCCGAGGGGCTGTTTTCCCCCGAGCACAAGCGGGCGATCCCCTACCTGCCGCGGTCGATCGGCATCGTCACCTCGCCGACCGGCGCGGTGATCCGCGACATCCTGCACCGTCTGGCCGACCGCTTCCCCCGCCCCGTCCTGGTCTGGCCGGTGCGCGTCCAGGGGGACGGCGCGGCCGACGAGGTGGCCGCCGCGATCCGCGGCTTCAACGCGCTCGCTCCGGACGGCCCGATCCCGCGTCCCGACGTGCTCATCGTCGCCCGCGGCGGCGGCTCGATCGAGGACCTCTGGGCCTTCAACGAGGAGAGCGTGGTCCGCGCGGCCTTCGCGAGCGCGATCCCCCTGATCTCGGCGGTGGGCCACGAGACCGACACCACGCTGATCGACTTCGTCTCCGACCGGCGCGCCCCCACGCCCACGGCCGCGGCCGAACTCGCGGTGCCGGTGCGCGCCGACCTGATGCTGGCGCTCGACGACCTCACCCGCCGCCGCCGGGGCGCCATGGAGCGCAAGCTCGACCGTACGGGGTCGGACCTGCGCGCCACGGTTCGGGCGATGCCCGGCGCCGAGGCGTTCCTGGCGGGCAAGCGCCAGCGCCTCGACCTCGCCGAGGCGCGCCTCGCCCCGGCGCTGGCCGCCAACGCCCGCGCCTTCCGCCGGCGCTTCGACGGCGTGCTGGAGCGCCTGGGACGCCACCCGCCGGAACTCGTCCTCGCCCGTGCCCGCGCCCGCCTCGGGGCGGTGGACCACAGGCCGCGTATCGCGCTCGCCCACCACGCCGCCCGCAAGGGCGAGGCGCTGGCGGCGCTGGGCCATCGCCTCGCCATCGCCCGCAGCACGACGCTGGCACGCGCCGCCGCCGAGAACGCCCGCGCGCGGGACCGCCTTGGCGGCCTCCACGCTCGCCTCGGCCACGCCGCCGCTGGGCTGATCGAGCGCCGCCGCCTGCGGCTGGCCGCCGCGGGCGGGCTCCTCGGCTCCCTGGGCTACCGCGCCGTACTGGCCCGCGGCTACGCCCTAGTCCGCGACGCCTCCGGCGCCACGGTGCGCACCGCCGGCCGCCTCGGGTTGGCCGAGCGCCTCACCCTGGAATTCTCGGACGGGACGGTCTCCGCCCGCACCGAGGCGGCCGAGCCCGCCGCCGAGGGCGAGACGCCCCCGCCGGCCAAGCGCCCGGCTCGCCGGAAGGCCGCGGGCAAGCCGGCCGCGGAGGCTCCGGCCGTCCGCCAGGGCTCGCTGTTCGAGGGGTGAGCGGTCGCCTTCGGCCCGTGTGGGAGGAGGCGAACGGCCGGGATCAGGGGATGTCCCGCTGGCGGTAGTGATAGCGGTAGAGTTCCGTGGAGAATCCCAGGGCGGCGTAGAGGGCGTTGGCCGCCGGATTCTCCGCCACCACCTGGAGGCAGGCCCCCGCGGCCCCCTGCCCGTGCGCCCAGCGCATCAGTGCCCCCACGACCCGCCTTGCATGGCCGCGCCCGCGCAACGGCTCGGGGGTCGCCACCGACTCGATCACCACCAGCGACCGGTCGAGCACCGCGTAGGCGATGGCGACGATTCCGCCCTCGTGCCGGAGGGCGGCGAAGGCCCGCGGCAGGACGAGGGCCTCGGTCATCCCGAGGAAGGCCCGTGCCGCCTGCGGCTCACCGCCGTCGCGCTCCGCGCGTGCGGCGAGCCACGCCGCGCCGGGGGCCGGCCGCAGCTCCACCGCCGGGTCGGCCTGGGCCGGCAGGCCCGCGAGGTCGCGGAACAGGGTGCGCGACTCCCCGTCCGCCCCGTAGCCGAGGCGGGCGAGCGGCGCGTCCATGTCGGGGGCGAGGGCGGGGATGCGGAAGATCGCCGGCCGTCCCAGGCCCGCATAGATCGCCTCGCAGGACGCGATGGTCCGGCCGGGCTCGTCCCGCGCCCCGCGCAACGGGTTGACCGAGTTCGTCCGCCGCGTGGGGCCGCCCGCGGCACGCAGCAGCCAGCCGCCGGCGAGCACCTGGCGCGGCGCGGGCCACGCGTTCATGCAGGCCTCCTCCGCCATCCAGGCCAGTTGTTCGACACGCCCTTCCATGCGACCTCCGCGCCGGACCCCGTAACCCCCGCGTGGCGAACGCCGCCGATCCGGACAGGATCGGCGCGGGGCCACGCCTTACCCGATCGGGGCTCGGCCCGCACCGATCCGGGCGGCACGGATCGTGCGGGCGCCGACCCCTTTTCCAGGAGCCTTCATGGACACCACGCCGCTCGCACCGCCCGCCTTCCGGGCCCCCGCCATCCTGCTGTCGGGGCCGGTGGATTACGACATGTACAAGAACTTCCGGCGCCAGCTCGACCAAGCCTCCGAGCAGGAACTGGTGGTGGTCGAACTCTCCACCCTCGGCGGCGACCCGGAGGTGGCCCGGATGATGGGCGAGGATATCCGCTTCCACAGCGCCATGAGCCCGGAGCGGCGCTTCGCCTTCCTCGGCAAGGCGGCGATCTACTCGGCGGGCACGACCTTCATGAGCTTCTTCGCGACGCCCAACCGCTACCTGACGCGGGGCACCCGGCTGATGATCCACGAGCGCAAGCTGTCGAAGGAACTGAAGATCAACGGGCCGCTGACGACCTGCGTGGCCACCGTGCGGGCGACGCTCCACGAGATCGAATGTTCGATCGCGATCCAGAACGAGGGCTTCGCCAACCTCGTGCACGGTTCGTCCGTGACCCTGGACGAGGTCCTGAAGCGGGCGCCCTCGAACTGGTACATCGAGGCGGAGGAGGCCCGCAGCCTCGGGCTGATCCAGGCCGTGATCTGAAGGGGGGCTCAGGCATCGGCCGCTGCAGGCCGGGAAAAGATGGGTCCCGGAGCCGAAGCTCCGGGTTCTGTTTCTACGGCTACCCTGCCGCAAGATGCTTACGCCGCGAGGCGGGCATCCATGACAACGTTATCGTTGGCATTTAGAGTTTTGGTCAGGTGCCTGGAACGGGGTCGCCCACGCCAGACCGGTCGAGTCCTTACCGAAAGTCGCATCGTATCCTGCCGAAGCAGGACCAAACTCGCGATCCCTTTACCGTCCAGTCGATCCTGTTTCGCCCCCAGCAGCAGCACCCTCGTTCCGGTCCCCGCATGCGCGAGGCAAGGTGCTTCTGGTGGAGGCGCCGGGTACCGCCCCCGGGTCCTGAAACGTTATTATGAACCGGTCATCAACCTCGCAGCCAACATAGCGATTCCGGGCCGCAAGGTCCAGATCCGCTATCGCGCTTTGCCGGGCTTGGGCGCCGCGTCGCGGCTCAGGCGCAGAGCCTTCAGGCGCAGGATCTTCTCTTCGAGGTGGGAGGCCGCGTCGTCCTGGTCGTCCTGCAGGCGTGCGGCCTGGTCGACCAGCAGCTGGAGGTCCTTCTTCGACCGGCCGCTCTTCTGGGCGAGTTCCAGGCGGTCGGCGCTCATCGGTCCGACCCCGCACCGGTCCGACGGACCGGCGCGCGGGAGACGGGGTGGTCCGCGACCCGACGCGCCTTCGGGGTGCGCCTCACGCGGCGGCGGGCCGGCTCCGGAACAGGCCCCGGATGCCACGGAAGGGGAGCAACATCAGCTTCAGGACGGCCCTGACCGAGAGGACTGCCAGGACCGTCAGGATCGCCATCAAGGTTTTGATCAACGGGCGCATGCTCCAATGAGCGGAACGGAAGACCGCCGCTTCCCACCACTTGGCTCCCAGAACCCGGCGAGACTAAGGAGGGGCTGCGCGGCATCCTTGCCGCAGGCCGGCCGGGTTCGAGGTCCGTAAAACGGCGACGGCCACGAGGGCCGGGATCGGGTGCGCGTACATCCGGCGTCACCTGGCCCCGGCATCGTGGCCGCATCCGGTTGCGGATCGTGTCGCTTCCGGCATGTCCCCGTCATGGACCCGTATGGTTAACGATCCATGAAAAAGCCGCGCCGCCCGTGGTCGGGGCGGCGCGGCCTAGATGCTCAAGCGAGGCTGGCTCGACGCCGCCCGGTATCGCGGGTCAGCGGCGGTCGCGACGCTCCATCCGCTCCTCGCGGCGCTCCATGCGCTCCTCGCGGCGGTCGGGATCGACGCCGAGCACGCCGCCCACGGTCCCGGTGGCGGCACCCACGGCACCGCCGACCACGCCGCCGATCGGCCCGGCCGCCCGGTTGCCGTCCTCCGCGCCGCGCTCCGCACCGCGGATGGTGCCCTGGGCCTGGGCCGTGGCACTGAGGGCGAGGGGGCTGAGGACGAGGGTCGCTGCGATCAGCATGCGCTTCATGAAAGGTCTCCTTGAGGTCGGGTCGCGGGGGTTGCGGCCGCGCCGAGGCGGGCCGGTTCGTGTCCAGTCAACGACCGAATGCCGGAAAGGTCGCATCGAAACTGCGATCTTCGGACCGCAGGCCCTGCCGGGGCGGCGTCTTTCGGTCGCTGAGACCCGCATTGTCCCCGGATGGGCGGAGCGTCGGCGGAACCCGATCCGGGGCCAGCACGAAGGCGCCGCGGCGCGCGCGTCTCAGTTGGCCGGCCCCTCGGGTCGTGCGGTCAGCGCCTCCATGGTCTGGATCGCCTTGTGCAGCTTGTCGAAGGCCGCGCCGCTGCCGCGCAGGTGCGCCACCACCTTCTTGCGCGTGGTCAGGTTGCCCTCCGCATCCACGTCCTGGATCAGGCTGCACAGCATCAGCCGGCCGATCCCGGCCCCGAAGCCCATCGCGGGCACCTCGTCGAAGAACAGGACCGGCGCCTCGACGGCCCCTTCGACGTGGAGCACCTCGCGGTCGGAGACGGGATGGGTGGCGTGGGTCGGCTTGGAATCGGGCACGGCTCGGGCTCCTTCGCGTGCGGTCGCCGGCCGGCGGGGGCCGTGTGCGACGACGAACCGGCAGCCGGCATCGTCGCCCAGGGCCCTAGCAGGATCGCGGCCGGAGCGCTTCAGGCGGAGCCTGCGCGAATCTCGGCGAGCCCCCGTCGCTGGACGCCGGACCGATCGAAGTTCTCGGGGGAGAGCCAGGCGGCGAAGGCGGCGCGAAGGCGCGGCCACTCGGCGTCGGTCACCGAGAACCACGCGGTGTCGCGCGAGCGGCCTTTCACCACCAGGGCGTTGCGGAAGATGCCCTCGAAGCAGAAGCCGTAGCGGAGCGCGGCGGCGCGCGAGGGCGCGTTGAGGCTGTCGCACTTCCACTCGTAGCGGCGGTAGCCGAGTTCGTCGAAGGCGCGAGCCATCATCAGGGCCATGGCCTCGGTCGCCGCCGGCGTCCGTGCCAGGGCCGGTCCGAAATGGATGTGGCCGACCTCGATGGCGCCGTTGCCCGGATCGATCCGCAGGTACGACGCCACGCCCAGCGCCCGGCCCGTGCCCGCGTCGAGGACGGCGTGGAACAGCGGGTCGGGGCCGGTGGCGAACGTCGCGAGCTGGTCGCGATAGGCCGCCTCGGTGTCGGGCAGTTCGCCGAACAGGTAGGTCCAGCTCCGCGTGTCCGGCGCCCCGCGGAAGGCCGCGTAGAGGTCGGCGGCGTGGGCCGCGACGTCGAGTGGCTCGACCCGGCAGGTCCGCCCCTGCATCGGGGTGCGCGGCGGCAGGGGCCGGGCCGTCCAGTCCGGCAGGGCGGGGCCGACCGGCTGGCCGAAGGCGT
>NZ_BPRB01000200.1 GCF_022179685.1 Methylobacterium trifolii | reverse complement strand
CGTGCTGAGGGCCGCGTTGAAATAGATGCCCGGCGTGCCGACGAGGTCGCGGGCCGAGCGCAGGCCCGCGCCCTCGTCCCGGCCGGCGCCTGCCATCGCCGTCGAGGCGAGGTAATCGGTCGCCCGGGCCAGGGTGGCGGACAGGGTCGGAGCGGAGGACATCGCGCGGCTTTCCCATCCCGTCATCGGTTGGGACGGACCGGCGCGACGATCGGCCATCGGCGATCGTCGGCGGGCTCGCATCCCACGCGGAGGCTGGGACGGGGCCCTGAAGGAAGGCTTAATCCGGGCCTCTCGCCGCCTATGACAGGCGGGTCAAGTAACTGAAATCGCATGTTTTCCAGCAAAAGACCGCGGTCTGATTCGTGCGGCGATGCTGAAGTCTTCCTTAATCCCGGCCTCGTCCGTGCAAGGTCGTCCGCGGCCTGTCGGTGGCGGGTGGGTGCCGCAGCCCGCGTGGAACCCTCTCCCTTGACGCGCGCTGCCCCAGTCGCGATGCCGGGCCCGTGCCCCGGCCGGTCTCCTGACGATGTCCCCGCGTTGATCTTCCGCCTCGCCCACCT
This sequence comes from Methylobacterium trifolii, assembly GCF_022179685.1. GTDB lineage: Bacteria > Pseudomonadota > Alphaproteobacteria > Rhizobiales > Beijerinckiaceae > Methylobacterium > Methylobacterium trifolii. Next base: position 24,016 of record NZ_BPRB01000200.1, on the reverse strand, counting down.
CACCGATCCGCATGTCGGTCCGCTGCCGCGGCCGCGCCTGCGCCAGCTCCTCGGCAAGCGGGCGACGGGCTACGCCAACTGGCGGCGCGGGCGCTCGCGCAGCCACGACATGGCGGTGCTCTCCGCCCTCGTCGCCGACCTGAAGGCGCAGGGCATCGACCACGTCGCCTGCACCGGCGACCTCTGCAACATCGGCCTGCCGAGCGAGTGGGAGACCGCCCGCGTCTTCCTGGAGGCGCTGGGGCCGCCGCAAGCCGTGAGCTTCGTGCCCGGCAATCACGACGCCTACGTGCGCGGCTCCCTCGAGGGGCTCCTGCGCGCCTGCGGGGACTGGACCGCGGACGATGCGGGCTCTGCGGGCCGGTTCCCCTACCTGCGCCGGCGCGGGCCCCTGGCGCTGGTCGGCCTGTCCACGGCGATCCCGACCATTCCCTTCGCCGCGAGTGGGCGGCTCGGGCCGGCGCAGATCGCCGCGGCCGAGGCGCTGCTGCGGGCGCTGGCTACCGAGCCGGGCCGGCCCTGCCGGGTGGTAATGATCCACCATCCGCCCCATCCCGGCGGTGCGGCGGCGGGCCGCGAACTCAGGGACGCGGCGGCCTTCACCGCGATGATCGCCCGGGCTGGCGCGGAGCTGATCCTGCACGGCCACAACCACACCACGAGCCTCGCCCACGTGCCGGGCCCCGGCGGGCCGGTGCCGATCGTCGGCGGCTCCTCCGCCTCGGCGCGGCCCGGCGCGCACGGCACGGCACCCGAGCGCCGGGCAGCCTACCTGATCTACGCGTTCGAGAAGGTGGGCGACCGGCACGTCATCACGGCCGCGCAGCGCGGCCTCGACGGCGAGGGCGAGGTCGAGGTCCGCGACCTCGGAGCCCTGTCCCTGGGCTGACGACGATCATGCCCGATCCGGGCAGACATCCGTAGCCGAGGCCGCGGAGGACTGCCGGGATCGGTCGTCGCGTGCGATGGCGAACCGCGAAGCGGACCGCCGGGGCCTGCGGGCGCTCAGGCTCCGGCGGAGAGGAGGCCGGTGCGGTGCTGGCGGGCGATGCTGGCCTCGTAGCGCTCGGCCTGGAGGCGTGTGAGGCCGGAGATCAGAGCGAGGGGGCCGCGATAGACGGTATAGGTGCCGTCCTGGGTCGGTGTGACACGAATCATCTCGGACATGGGAGTCTTCCTGTGTTGGAGCTTGCCTGTCTTGACGCGTGCGATCCTCTATCGATGGGGCCGGATACGGTTGCGAGAGCGCGACGTTACGCATCTCGATGTCGCTGGCAAGGGCTTGCCGGCCGCCAATACCTAAGTATTTCCGCTGCAGTGCGGGAAGCGCTTGAACACGCTCGCTCGGCCCGTTTCGAAATCCGCGCGGCGCCGCGTCCGCGGTTTGCCGCCTCCGCCCGGGAAGGCCAGGATGGCCGCGCCCGGCCGACTCAACCGGCCCGCAACGGAGCTTATCCCGATGGACCTCTGGCGCCTGTCCGCGACCGATCTCGCCGCTCGGATACGCGACCGTTCGGTCTCCGCGCGCGAGGCGGCGCTGGCGGCGCTCGCGCGTCTCGATGCGGTCAACGGGCGCCTCAACGCCGTGGTCGACCACCGGCCCGACCTCGTGCTGGCCCAGGCCGCCGCGATCGATGCGGCGCTCGCCCGGGGGGAGGCGCCGGGGCCCCTGGCGGGGGTGCCGGTCACGATCAAGGTCAACGTCGACCAGGCGGGCTTTGCCACCACCAACGGCCTCACGCTCCAGCGCGACCTCGTGGCCGCCGCCGACAGCCCCGTGGTGGCGAACTTGCGCCGGGCCGGCGCGGTGGTCCTCGGGCGCACCAACACCCCGGCCTTCTCGCTGCGCTGGTTCACGGACAACCGCCTGCACGGCCACACCCGGAACCCGCGCGACCCGGGCCTGACGCCGGGGGGCTCCTCCGGCGGCGCGGCCTCTGCGGTGGCGGCCGGCCTCGGCCACATCGCCCACGGCACCGACATCGCCGGGTCGATCCGCTACCCGGCCTATGCCTGCGGCGTGCACGGTCTGCGCCCGAGCCTCGGCCGGGTGCCGGCGTGGAACGCCTCCTCGCCGGAGCGCGGCATCGGCCCGCAGCTGATGGCGGTCTCGGGGCCGTTGGCCCGCAGCATCGCCGACCTGCGGCTGGCTCTCGCGGCGATGGCCGCCCCCGATCCGCGCGATCCCTGGTGGGTGCCTGTGCCCCTCGACGGGCCGTCGATCCCGCGGAGGGCCACCCTCTGCCTCAGGCCGGGCGGTCTCGCCATCGTGCCGGAGGTCGAGGCGGCCCTGCGGGACGCCGCCCGACGCCTGGAGGCGGCGGGCTGGAGCGTCGCGGAGATCGCCGACGTGCCCCCCATCCGCGAGGCCGCAGCGTTGCAGTTGCAGCTCTGGCTCGGCGACGGCTTCCCGGCCCTCGAACAGGCGGCCGAGCGCGAGGGCGATCCCGGCGCCCTCGCGCTGCTGGCCGCCTTCCGCCCGATGGCGCGCGCGCTGACCCCCGACGCCATCGCGCGGGCCTTGACCCGGCGCCTGACCCTGGCGCGGGACTGGTCCGTGTTCCTCGACCGGCATCCGGTGCTGCTGCTGCCGGTCTCGGCCGAACTCCCCTTTCCGGATAACCTCGACCGCCAGGGCGAGGCGGCGGTCGCCCGCGCCTTCGAGGCCAACCTCCTCCAGGTCGGCCTGCCCCTGATGGGCTTGCCGGGGCTCACCGTGACCACGGGGCTCGTGGGCCGGACGCCCGTGGGCCTGCAGGTCGTGGCCGGGCGGTATCGCGAGGACCTCTGCCTGCTGGCCGGCGCGGCGATCGAGGCGGGCGGCGTGCCGGCGATGCCGGTCGATCCGATGTGAGGCGGTTCCGGCCGTGGTTTTCGGGGCCGCCTACGGCACGGCCTCCACCGGGGGCGCCTTCATGACCGGCGCCGCCGCGAACAGGGCCCGGGTGTAGGCGTGCTTCGGGTCGGCGAAGAGGGCGGCGGTGGCGCCCTCCTCGACGATGCGGCCGTCCAGCATCACGATCAGCCGGTCGCAGAGGCGGGCCGCCACCCGCAGGTCGTGGGTGATGAACAGGATCGCGAGGTTCAGGCGCTCGCGGATCGCCTCCAGCAGTTCCAGCACCTGCCGCTGCACCGAGACGTCGAGCGCCGAGACCGCCTCGTCGGCGATCAGCACGTCGGGCTCCATGGCGAGCGCCCGGGCGATGGCGATGCGCTGGCGCTGGCCGCCGGAGAACGCGTGCGGATAGCGCGCGAGCGCCCCCGCATCGAGGCCGACCAGGGCGATGAGGTTCTTGGCCCGCGCCGTCGCGGCCTCGCGGGAGAGGCCGTAGTTCATCGGCCCCTCGACGATGGACTGGCCGACCGTGCGGCGCGGGTTCAGGGAGCGGTAGGGGTCCTGGAAGATCACCTGGATGCGGCGGCGATAGGGATGCAGCGCGCGGGCCGGCAGAAGGGCGATGTCGTCCCCGCCGATCCGCACGTGCCCGGCGGTGGGGTCGACGAAGCGGGCGATGCAGCGGGCGAGCGTCGACTTACCCGAGCCCGACTCGCCGACGATGCCCAGCGTCTCGCCGGGCTGGAGGGCGATGCTGATGCCGTCAAGCGCCTGGACCGGGCGGCCGCCGCCGAACAGGCCGCGCCCGCCGTAGTTCTTGGTCAGGTCGCGGGTGGCCAGCACCGGCGAGACCAGGCTGGGGCGCGCCCGCGGCGGCGGCGGCTCGGCCCGCGGCACGGCGGCGATCAGCATGCGGGTATAGGGATCCTGCGGCCGGCAGAGCACGGATTCGGCCGGCCCCTCCTCCACGAGACGGCCCGTGCGCATCACCACGACCCGGTCGGCGATCTCGGAGACCACGCCGAAATCGTGGGTGATGAACAGGATGCCGGCCTCGCGCCGGGCCTGCAGCTCGCGCATCAGCTTCAGGATCTGCGCCTGGGTGGTCACGTCGAGCGCCGTGGTCGGCTCGTCGGCGATGATCAGGGCCGGATCGTTGGCGAGCGCCATGGCGATCATCACCCGCTGGCGCTGGCCGCCGGAGAGCTGGTGCGGATAGGCCCGTGCGAGCGATTCCGGGTTCGGCAGGTGCACGTCAGCGAGCAGCTGCCGGACCTTGTCCCGCCGGGCGCCGCGGCCGAGCCGGCCGGCATGGGCTTCCAGCATCTCCGCGACCTGGTCGCCGACCCTGAGGGCCGGGTTGAGGGCCGTCATCGGCTCCTGGAACACCATCGCCATGCGGCCGCCGCGCAGGCGCCGCATCCGGGCGGGACCGGCCTTCAGCAGGTCCTCGCCCTCCAGCAGGATCTGTCCCGCGGACGGCTTCAGCACGGGCGGGAGCAGGCCCATCACGGCGCCTGCCGTCACGGACTTGCCGGAGCCCGATTCGCCGACGACGCAGACGATCTCGCCCGGCGCGACCGTCAGGGACAGGTCCTCGATGGCGTAGCCCCGGTCGGCTCCCCGCGGCAGGGGCACCGACAGGTTCCGGATTTCGAGGACGGGCCGGCTCATCGGACCCCCACGCCGCGGGCGGTGCGCGGATCGAGGGCGTCGCGCAGGCCGTCGCCGATCACGTTGACCGCGAGCACGGTGGCGGCCACGCACAGGCCGGGGAACAGGATCACCCAGGGGGCGATCTGGAAGGCTTGGCGCCCCTCGGCCATGATGTTGCCCCAGCTCGGCACTTCCGTCGGGATGCCGGCCCCGAGGAAGCTCAGGATCGCCTCGGTGAGGATCGCGGAGGCCGCCACGTAGGTGCCCTGGACGATGAGCGGCGCGATGGTGTTGGGCAGGACGTGCCGCACCAGGAGCTTCGGCAGCCGCGTGCCGGCGCCGATGGCGGCCTCGACGTAGGGCTCCGTGCGCACCGAGAGCACGACGCCGCGCACAAGGCGGGCCACCCGCGGGACCTCGGGGATGGCGATGGCCACGATCACCGTGCCAATGCCGGCCCCCGACAGGGTCACCATGGCGATGGCGAGCAGGATCGAGGGGATCGCCATGACCCCGTCCATGATCCGCATCACCACCGCGTCGAGCCAGCGGACGTAGCCGGCGACCAGCCCGATCGTCAGGCCGACCAGCACCGAGACGGCGGAGACGGCAAAGCCGATCGCCAGGGAGACGCGGGCGCCGTAGACCACCCGGCTCCAGACGTCGCGGCCGAAGGCGTCGGTGCCGAGCCAGGCGGCCTCCGAGGGCGGCCTCAGGCGCAGGCGCGGCCGCAGCAGGATCGGGTCGCCGGTCCAGAGCCAGGGGGCGGCCAGTGCCGCGAGGCCCACGAGCAGCAGCACGGCGAGGCCCGCCAGGACCGCGGGATGGCGCAGCATCGGGGGCAGCGCCCGTCCTCGCTTGCGCGGCACACCGGGATCGTTGGCGGGGAGCGGGCGGGCCGTCTCGTCGAGGGCGCTCAATAGCGAATCCTCGGATCGAACAGCAGGTAGGACAAATCGATGCTTAGGTTGACCAGGACGTAGAGCGCGGAGAACAGCAAGATGACGCCCTGGATCACGGGGTAGTCGCGGGCGAGCACCGCATCCACCGTGAGGCGGCCGAGGCCGGGCAGGTTGAACACGCTCTCGGTCACGACCACGCCGCTGATGAGCAGCGCGATGCCGAGGCCGATCACCGAGATCACGGGGATGGCGGCGTTGCGCAGGGCATGGCGGCGCAGCACCCGCGCCTCGGTGACGCCCTTGGCGCGGGCGGTGCGGATGTAGTCCTCGCCCAGCACCTCCAGGACGCTGGAGCGCGTGGTGCGGGCGATGAGGGCGATGTAGATCACCGAGAGGGTCAGCGTCGGCAGGATCAGCCGCGAGAGGAAGGGCCAGAGCCCGTCCGCGATCGAGACGTAGCCCTGCACCGGCAGCCAGCGCAGCTGCATCGAAAAGCCGAAGATCAGCAGGTAGCCCAGCACGAAGACCGGCACCGAGAAGCCGGCGACCGACAGCCCCATCACCGCCCGGTCGACCCAGGTGCCGTGCCGCCAGGCCGCGAGCACGCCGAGGGGCACCGCCACCAGGACCGCGAACAGGATGGTGCTCGTCGCCAGCGCCAGGGTCGGCTCGATCCGGTCGAGGATCAGCCGGCCCACGGGCTGGTTCGAGATGATGGAGGTGCCGAGATCCCCGTGCACGAGGCGCCAGATCCAGGTCGCGAACTGCTCGAGCATCGGCTGGTCGAGGCCCAGGCGGGCGCGGATCGCCGCGATCTGCTCAGGGGTCGCGGCGTCGCCCGCCAGGATCGCGGCCGGATCACCCGGCGCCAGCCGCAGCAGCAGGAACACGATCACCGCCACCACGCCCATCACGGGGAGCGTGGCGGCCAGCCGTCCGAGGATGAAGCGCCCCATTCAAGCTCCTGCCGGTCTCACCGCGGTCGGGCGCGCATAGGAAATCCGCTCGCTCGCTTCGCGATGCGGATTACGGCTTCGATCAAGCGGACACGGTCTCACTTCTTCTCGACGTTCCAGAACACCGGCGCCGGCGCCTCCAGGATGCCTGAGAGCTTGGCGCTGGCCGCCGCCGGCTGGGTGAACTGGCCGGTGGGGAAGTACATCCCGATCGTGTAGGCCCGCTCCTGCGTCTGCCGGGCGATGTCCACCTGCTTGGCCGGGTCGGTCTCCAGGGCGTAGGCGTTGCGCAGGGCCTCGATCTCGGCATCCTCCGCCCAGCCGAACCAGCCGCCGGCCTTGCCGCGCCCGTTGACGCCGACGTTGTTGACCGGGTTCAGCAGGTCGGCGTTGACCCAGAAGGTGTGGAAGATGTTCCAGCCGCCCTGGCTCACCGGGTCCTGCTTGGCCCGGCGCCCCACCAGGGTCTGCCAGTCCATCGCCTGGAGGTCGACGGTCATGCCGATCTTGCGCAGCGCCTGCGCGGTCACGGGGCCGAGGCTTGCCGAGATCGCAAGGTCCGTCGGCTGCATGATGACGACGGGCTTGCCGTCGTAGCCGCCCTCCTTGAGGAGCTGCTTGGCCTTGGCAAGGTCCGGCTTCGGCGCGCCGGCCTCCGTGGCGTTCGGCGTCTTGCAGATGAACAGGGCGAGGCACGGCACCATGTAGTCCGGGTCGCCGATCTGCGCGTCGAGGTAGTCCTGCTGGTTCACGGCCAGCAGCACGGCCTGGCGCACCTTCGCGTTGTCGAAGGGTGGGTTGAGCCAGTTCATCCGCAGCATCCCGGACATGCCGAGGGTGTTGAAGTTGACGAGGTTGATGCCGGAGGCCCCCTTCAGGATCGGCAGGAAGTCGTGCGGCGGCTGCTCGACGTAGTCGATCTCGCCGTTGATGAGGGCGTTCACCGCGGTCTGGTAGTCGGTGATGTTGATCCACTCGACGCGGTCGACCTTCACGGTCTTGGCGCCGGCGAGCCAGCTCGGAGCCTCCTTGCGCGGCACGTAGTCGGCGTTCTTCTCGTAGACGACCTTGAGGCCGGGCTGGAACTCGCCCTTCACGAACTTGAACGGCCCGGAGCCGATCTCTTCGGGCACGTTGCGGTCGGCCGGGGTCTCGGCGATCCGCTTGGGCATGATGAAGGGCACGTTGGCCGACGGCTTGCCCAGCGAGGCCAGCACCAACCCGTAGGGGCGCTTCAGCACCAGCTTGAAGGTCCGGTCGTCCACCACGTCGAGGGAGGCGGTGTACTCCATGAGCTTCTGGCCCATGCCGTCGCGCTTGCCCCAGCGCTGGATCGAGGCGATGCAATCCTCGGACTTCACCGGGGCGCCGTCGTGGAACTTCAGGCCCTCGCGCAGGGTGAAGCTGTAGGTGAGCGTGTCGTCGCTGACGCTGTAATCCTGCACCATCTGCGGCTGGACCTTGAAGGCCGCGTCGGTGGCAAACAGCGTGTCGTAGATCATGTAGCCGTGGTTGCGGGCGATGTAGGCCGTGGTGATGATCGGGTCCGTGATGCGCAGGCCCGAATGCATCACGGCGCGGATCGTCACGGGCTTGCCCTGCGCCAGGGCCGGCGCGGTGCCGGCCAGCGCCGCCAGCAGCCCGAGGGTCGCCGGCCATCCAGAACCCACACTCTTGCCCACGACCTTGCCCATGAACCGGTCCCCTGCGCCGCACCGCGGCCGTCCGTGCGACATGAATGCATGATGCGGGCCGCGCGTCACGCCCAATCCGCGCGGCCGGGGACCCGATGCCCGTCTCGTCTCCCGACGACGAGCGAGAGGGACCGGTCTCAGGCCAAGGCGGTCAGCAAGCCGGCAAACAACCGCGCCCGCGCCGGCAGGGACGCCACCAGGACGTGCTCTTCCGGGGTGTGGTAGCCGTGGCCCAGCGCCCCCAGCCCGTCGAGGGTGGGGATGCCCAGCGCCCCGGTGAAGTTGCCGTCCGAGCCCCCTCCCGCGCTGGCGTGGGGGAGGGCCTGCCCGAGCCCCTGCGCCACGTCGCGCGCCCTCGCGTAGAGACCGAGCGTGCCCGCATCCGGCTCCCAGACCGGGCGGGTCACGCCCCGCCGCACGCGGAAGGCGACGCCGTCCGTCTCACCGGAGAGGGCGAGCATCCGGGCCACGCCCCGGTCGAGGTCGTCCTGGCGCTTGGCCATGCTGAGGGCCTGTCCGCAGCAATGGGTTGGCACGCAGTTCACCCAGCGCCCTCCGGAGACGATGCCGACGCTGAACGTGCAGTCGGCATCCGACATCGCGTCGATCGCCAGGATCTTGCGGGCCATGGCGCGGATGGCCGAGCGGCCCTCGGTGGGCGTGACGCCGGCATGGCTCGGGCGTCCGGTCGCCTCCAGTTCGAAGCGGGCGATGGCGTAGCGGCCCGTCACCACGCCGTTGTCCGGCAGGCCCGGCTCCGGCACCAGGACGTAGCGGTGGCGGGCGGCCTCGGCCTCGATCAGGTCGCGGGTCGAGGGGCTGCCGACCTCCTCGTCGCTGGTGAACAGCACCGTGACCGGCAGCGGCGTCCCGATGCCGGCCGAGGCCAGGGCACGGATCGCGCAAAGCGCCAGGAGGTTGCCGCCCTTCATGTCGAGGATGCCCGGCCCGTAGGCGCGCCCGCCCTCGACGCGCCAGGGCAGGGCGGCCAGGGTGCCCACGGGATGGACCGTGTCGAGGTGGCCGAGCACGAGGATGCCGGGCGCGTCCCGGCGGGGGTGGGGGAAGCGGGCGCGCACGCAGTCGCCCAGGCCCATCCGGCCGGGGATGGTCTCGACGGCCGCACCTGCGAGGGTGAGGTCGCGGGCGGCCAGCCGCATCATCCGGTTGACGGCGCCCGCATCGTCGGTCGGGCTCTCGCACTCGACCCAGGGGCGCAGCGCCGCGAGCATCCCGGCCGCGTCGAGATCGAGTTCCGGTATCACGGGGCGTCCTGCGCGAAGGGGTCGGCCACGCGGGGCCAGTAATGTCCGGAGCGCTTGGTGTAGGGGATCGCCCCGTAATCGGGCGGTACCGCGCCGGGGGCCGCGACGTAGCGGACCTCGCTTGCGATGGGGGCGAAGGCGGCGAAGAAGTGCTGCATCGACTTCACCACCACGAGCCGCTTGTCGGTCAGCGTCAGGCCCAGGCCCGTGAAGGCGTCCGGGGCGAAGGGCTGCTGGCGCTGGCTGGCGAGCACGATGTGGATGCCGTCCGCCTCGATCCAGGCGCTCGGGCCCAGCAGCGCCCGCCCGCCGCTGAGGCCCGCCTGGTCGTGCGCGTCCGACAGGCCCCGCACGGTGATGCGCAGGTCCACCGGATCGCCCGAGGTGAGCCCGCACTTGCCGCCGACCCGCAGCATGAAGCTGGCGCCGAGACCGGCCTCCCGGCAGATGCCCACCGCGCCGGGGTCCCAGTACAGGCCGGTGGCCACCTCGCGCACCCCGCGCGCGACGAGCCGGGCGAGGATCGCGGTGTTGTCGGAGGGCGCGCCCGCGCCCGCGTTGTCGGCGATATCGGCCAGCACCATCGGGCGCGGGTCGGCCGAGGCCAGCGCCCGGTCGATGGCCGCGTCGATGGAATCCGCCCGCGTGGTCGCGGCCTCGCGCATGGCCCAGATCTCGCCGGCGAGTTGCCGCGCCAGGGCCTGCGCCGTGCCGGCATCGCCGTCGGCCACCACCAGCACCTTGGCGCCGACGTCGGCCACGTCCCCCCAGGGGAAGCCGTGGCTGAAGGAGACCGAGAGGATGCCGTCTCGTCCCTCCAGCGCCTCCATCCGGCGCACGAAGCCGGAGACCGGCTCGCGCGAGGTGCGCCACATGTCGATCATGCGGCAATCGTGGATGGCCATCACCGGGGCGATCGCCCCCGAGGCCGCCCCGATCACCAGGGGGTAGAGGTCGCGGGCCCGCTCCACGATGTCGGTGTGGGGGTATTCCTTGTAGATCACGATCACGTCGGCGGCCCCGCGCATCGCCTCGGTGAGGTGGCAGTGCAGGTCGAGTTCGACGCCCACCGTGGTGTCCGGGCCGACCAGGGCGCGCACCCGCCCCAGGGTGTCGCCCTCGCAATCATCGTAGCCCTCGGCCACCATGGCGCCGTGCATGAACAGCAGCACCGCGTCCACCGGCAGGGCCGCCTTCAGGTCGACGAGCAGGGTGTCGCGCAACTCCTCGTAGACGGCGCCGATGGTGATGCCGCCGGGCTGGGCGAAGGTGGACAGGCTCTCCACTACGGCGTGCCCGTCCGCCTCAGCCATCTCCCGCCACGCCTTGAGTCCGATGTTGCTGAGGCGGGGCGGGTTCCGGCTGCCGTCGCGGCGGGCATAGTCGGCCAGGAAGGCGGCCCGGCCCGTGGGCAGGGGGGCGAAGGTGTTGGTCTCGGTGGCGAGACCGGCGATGAAGAGCTTCACGCCCGGGATGTCTCCGTCGTCCGCGGACGGAGCCGCGGGAGGTGGCAGCGGCGAGCCCGAGCGGGGGCCGGATCGGCGTCACGCAGGCTGTCCGCCAGACGCGCGTCCCGAGCCACCCCGTTCGGCAATTGGCCGGCATCGGGGCATGCAAGGCCGAGGCCGACGCCGGGGAGGCCGGTCGGGCGCACGGGCGCGCGGAAAGGCGCGGATTGGGAGCCGGTCCGCGCCGCCACGGCCGGCCTCACAGGGCGACCTCGATCAGGAACGGCCCGCGCCGGGAAAGCGCATGGCGGAACACGTCGATAAAGTCGGCCAGGGTCTCCACCCGCCGGCCCTCGACGCCGAAGCCGCGGGCGAGGCTCGGCCAGTCCACGGCTGGATCGTCCAGGCTCAGCATGCCGATCGCCTTCGGGCCGGGGTTGTGGGCGCCGACGTTGGCGAGTTCGCCCCGCAGGATGGCGTAGGCGCGGTTGGACCAGATCAGCGTCACCACGTCGAGGCGCTCCCGCGCCTGGGTCCAGAGGGACTGCGCGGTGTAGAGGGCGCTGCCGTCCGCCTGGAGGTTGATGACCTTGCGGTCCGGGCAGGCCACCGCCGCCCCCGTCGCCATCGGGATGCCGACCCCGATGGAGCCGCCGCTGAGCTGCAGCCAGGCATGCGGCGCGGCCTCGTGGGTGAGGGCGAAGAAATTGCGCCCGGTGGTCAGGGATTCGTCGCAGACGATGGCGCCCTCGGGCATCAGGGCGCCCAGCACCCGGCCGATGGCGTCGTCCTCGAGCGGCCCGGAGCCCGGCAGATCCGGCCGCGGCCCCGCCGCGATCCGGGGTTTCTCCCCGATCGCGCCGACCGCGAGCGCGAGGCGCTCCAGGGCCTCGATCTGATCCTCCTCGGGGGTGGCCAGCGTGATCGTCTCGCAATCCGGATGCGCCAGCAGGCTCGGCTTGCCGGGATAGGCGAAGAACCCGACCGGCCGGGTCGCCCCCACCAGGATCAGCCGGCGGAAGGGTTTCAAGGCGCCGATGGCGAGGTCGATCGGGTAGGGCAGGCGCTCGATCGGCACCGTGCCCGCCCCGCGGTCGATCCGGGCATTCGCCTGCATGGCGAGCAGTTTGGCGCCGGTTTTCTGCGCGATCCGCGCCGCGATCTCCCGGCCGCGGTCCCGCACCGCCCGGTCGCCGAGATGCAGCAGCGTCGGCTCGCCCGATGTCAGCGCCGCCACGGCCGCGGCGATGGCGCCGTCGTCCGCCCGCGCCCGCTCGGGCACGGGGGGCACCGGGACGATGCCGTTGCCGGGCTCCCAGGCGGTGTCGGCGGGCAGGATCAGCGTCGCGACCTGCCCCGGCGGGGTGCGGGCGGCCGCGATCGCCGCAGCCCCGTCCGCCGCGATCCCGGAAGCCGACAGCCCCGTGCGCAGCCAGGCCGAGACGGGCCGGGCCAGCCCCTCGATGTCCGAGGTCAGCGGCGCGTCGTAGGCGCGGTGGTAGGTGGCGTGCTCGCCCACGATGTTGACGATGCCGGAGCGGGCGCGGCGGGCGTTGTGCAGGTTGGCCAGCCCGTTGGAGAGGCCGGGGCCGAGGTGGAGCAGGGTCGAGGCCGGCGTGTCGGCCATGCGGGCATAGCCGTCCGCCGCCCCCGTCGCCCCGCCCTCGAACAGGCAGAGCACGCACCGCATTCCGTCCACCCGGTCGAGGGCGGCGACGAAGTGCATCTCCGATGTGCCGGGATTGGCAAAGCAGACCTCGACGCCGCCGGCGACGAGGGTCCGCACGAGGCTTTCCGCACCGTTCATCCCCGATCCCGAAGTCTTGCCCAATTCCGAAGTCCTGCCCAATTCCGAAGTCCTGCCCGATTCCAAAGTCTTGCCTGCTTCCAACGTCCTGGACCCTCGTTGTTGCCGCCCGCGGGCGCCTATGGTGGCCTCCGCGCCGGGCCGGGCGCAAGGGGCCTCGGCCGGGCCTCGGTTGACCTCGCCGCGCGGGCGGTGAGGATAGGCCGAGACGGTCCGGTCGGCCGGGGCAGAAGGGGCGCAGGATGGCGCAGGACCATTCCCACGATCACGACCACCCCCACGGCAGCGAGCTCTCGCCGATCGAGGCGCGGGTGCGGGCGCTGGAATCGCTGCTGGTGGAGAAGGGCTACGTCGAGCCCGCTGCCCTCGACGCCCTGGTGGAGATGTACGAGACCAAGGTCGGGCCGCACAACGGCGCCCGCGTGGTCGCCCGCGCATGGACCGATCCGGATTTTCGCGCGCGCCTCCTCGCAGACGCGACCCCGGCCATCGCCGAACTCGGGATCGGCGGGCGCGGCGGCGAGCACATGATCGTGGTCGAGAACACCCCCGACACCCACAACCTCGTCGTCTGCACCCTGTGCTCCTGCTACCCCTGGCCGGTGCTCGGCCTGCCCCCCGTCTGGTACAAGGCGCCTCCCTACCGGGCCCGCGCCGTGATCGACCCGCGCGGGGTGCTGGCCGAGTTCGGCGTGACCTTGCCGGAGACGACCCGCATCACGGTCTGGGATTCCACCGCCGAGACCCGCTTCATGGTGCTGCCGATGCGGCCGGCCGGCAGCAAGGGCCTCGACGAGGCGCAACTCGCGGGCCTCGTCACCCGCGATGCGATGATCGGCACCGGCTTGGCCCACAGCCCGGCCGGGGAGGCCCGGCCGTGAACGGCGCGCAGGACCTCGGCGGCGCCCACGGCTTCGGGCCGGTGGTGCCGGAGGCGGACGAACCGGTGTTCCACGCCGATTGGGAGAAGCGCGTCTTCGCAATCGCCATGGCGATGGGCTTCACCGGCACCTGGAGCCTGGACGCGAGCCGCGCCGCCCGCGAGTCTTTGCCCCCGGCCGAGTACCTGTCGGCGAGCTACTACCGGATCTGGCTGGAGGCCCTGGAGCGGCAGCTGGCCGCCCACGGCCTTGCCAGCCCGGACGAGATCGCCAGCGGCCGGGCCGGGGCGCCGCCGAGGCCGGTTGCGCGGGTGCTCACCGCCGAGATCTTCGAGCCCCGCTTCCGCGCCGGCTTCCCGAGCGACCGCCCGGCGACCGCCCCAGCGCGCTTCGCGGTCGGCGACGCGGTGGTGGGGCGCAACCGGCATCCCACCGGCCATACCCGCCTGCCGCGCTACGTCCGCGGCCGTCGCGGGCGGATCGAGCGGGTGCACGACGCCTTCGTCTTCCCCGACACCAACGCCCATGGCGCGGGCGAGAATCCGGACCGGCTCTACACCGTCGCCTTCGCGGCGGCCGAGCTCTGGGGCGAGAGCGCCGACCCGGGCGGCCACGTCACCATCGCCGCCTTCGAGCGCTACCTGCTGCCGGCGGCCAGGCCCGCATGAGCGCGCCCGAGCCCGGCCCCTTCGCGGCGCCGTGGGAGGCGCAGGTCTTCGCCCTGGTGGTCTCCCTCCAGGAATCCGGCCTGTTCACCTGGGCCGAGTGGGCCGACACCCTGGGCGCCGCCATCCGTCCCCCGGACGGTCCGGAGGCGCCCGCCAATTACGGCCGCTGGCTCGCGGCCCTGGAGGCGATCCTGGCCCGACGCGGCGTGGCGGGGACGGACGCCGTCGAGGTCCGCAGCCGCGCGTTCCTGCGCGCGGCCGAGGCGACCCCGCACGGGCAGCCGATCGTGCTGGGGAACGACCCGCTGCGGGGCGGGTGACAGGCCTCTCCATCTCCCCTCTACGGGAGAGGGAAGCGTCGCTGCGGCAGGGAGAACGAATAGTCTCTGTCAGGCCGGCGCATGGACAGCCCGGCGGTCGCCGCCGATACTCGTGCCGGTCATGACGGCCTGAGGGGCGACGACGGATGAGTTCGACAGGCAAGCCCGAGGCCGCCCCGGCGGTCGATGCCGTCCCGATCGAGGATGCCAGCCTCACCGCCTTCTACGGCAGCATGACCACCACCGAGCGGCGCACCTTCTGGGCGTGTGCCGCCGGCTGGGCCCTCGACGGTATGGACTTCATGATCTACCCGCTGGTGATCGGCACGATCATCAGCCTGTGGAAGGTCGATCCGGGCACCGCGGGGCTCGCCGCCACCGTGACGCTGCTGGCCTCGGCGCTCGGCGGCTGGATCGCGGGGTTCGTCGCCGACCGCATCGGCCGGGTACTGACCCTGCAGATCACCATCCTGTGGTTCTCGTTCTTCTCCTTGGTCTGCGCCTTCGTGCAGAACTTCGAGCAGTTGCTCGTCGCCCGCGCCCTGCTCGGCCTCGGCTTCGGCGGCGAGTGGGCGGCCGGCGCCGTGTTGATGGGCGAGACCATCCGGGCGCAGTACAGGGGCCGGGCCGTGGGCTCGGTCCAGTCCGGCTGGGCGGTCGGCTGGGGCATGGCGGTGCTGGCCCAGGCGGTGCTGTTCTCCTACCTGCCCCCCGAGACCGCCTGGCGCTGGATGTTCGTGATCGGGGCGTTTCCGGCCCTGCTGGTGTTCTACCTGCGCCGCTACGTCGAGGA
Source organism: Methylobacterium trifolii (assembly GCF_022179685.1). Taxonomy (GTDB): domain Bacteria; phylum Pseudomonadota; class Alphaproteobacteria; order Rhizobiales; family Beijerinckiaceae; genus Methylobacterium; species Methylobacterium trifolii. The sequence continues at coordinate 8,790 of NZ_BPRB01000200.1, read as the reverse complement.
GCCGAAGGTCGCCGCCGAGACCCGGGCCCGGGCCCGCGCCGCCGGCGAGCAGGCCAAGCTCTGGGAGATCTTCTCCGGTCCGCTCCTGCGCACCACGATCCTGGCCTCGCTCGCAGCCGCCGGCTGCCAGGGCGGCTATTACGCCATCACGACGTGGCTGCCGCGCTACCTCACCACCGAGCGCGGCCTCTCGATCGTTTCCTCCACCGGCTATCTCTCGGCGCTGATCGTCGGCTCGTTCGTCGGCTACCTCGTCGGCGCCTGGCTCGCCGACAGGCTCGGGCGGCGCCCGCTCTTCCTGATCTTCTCGCTGGGCGCCATCGCGGTGATCCTGGTCTACACGCAGGTGCCGCTCTCCAACGCAGTGCTGTGGGTGCTGGGCTTTCCCCTCGGCTTCTTCGCCTCGGGCTACTTCTCCGGCATGGGCGCCTTCCTGACGGAACTCTACCCGACGCGCCTGCGCGGTTCCGGCCAGGGCTTCTGCTACAATTTCGGGCGGGGCCTCGGCGCCCTGTTCCCGGCGCTCGTCGGCTACCTCGCCTCCAGCGTCGGGCTGGCCTCGGCCATCGCGATCTTCGCGGCCGGCGCCTACGGGGTGTTCTTCCTCGCGGCCTTCGCCTTGCCCGAGACGCGGGGCAAGGTCCTGCATGTGGATGGGTGAGATTCGGATGGCTGACCCGATGGGCGCGATCCGCGACTGCCCCGCCCCCGACCCGCATCCCGGCGGCCCGACGCGCTACGCCGTGCCGCCGGGCGCGGTGGACACCCATGCCCACGTCATCGGCTCAGGGCCGGCCTATCCCCTGGTCGCGGACCGCAGCTACACCCCGCCGGAGGCGCCGGCCCAAAAATATCTCGCGATGCTGGACGCCACCGGCATGGCCAACGGCGTGCTGGTGCAGGTCAGCGTCCACGGCACCGACAACCGGCTGATGCTGGAGACGCTGGCCGCCAATCCGGACCGCCTGCGCGGCATCGCCGTGATCCCCCTCGGCCTGCCGGATCGGGACCTGGCGGCGCTGAAGCAGGCTGGCGTCGCGGGCCTGCGCCTCAACGTGCTGTTCGGCGGCGGCGTCGGCCTCGATCAGGTCGAGGCCTACGGGGCGCTTGCCCGCGAGATGGGCTGGCACCTCCAGTTCCTTATCGACGCGCGCACGCTGCCGCCCCTGGCAAGCCGCCTGTCGCGGCTGCCGGTGCCCTTCGTCGTGGACCATATGGGCCACATGCCGACCTCGGCCGGGCTGGACGATCCGGGGTTTGCGACCCTGGTGGACCTCGTGCGCGACGGCGCCTGGGTGAAGCTCTCCGGCGCCTTCCGCACCTCGGTTCAGGGCCCCCCTTACGCCGACACCATCCCCTTCGCCCGCGCCCTGAACGAGGCCGCACCCGAGCGCTGCCTCTGGGGCTCGGACTGGCCGCACGTGGCCGCCTGGGACGGGCCGCCGCGCATCGCCACCCTCCTCGACCTGATGGCCGAGTGGGTGCCCGACGAAGACCGCCGCCGGATGCTGTTCGTCGAGAATCCGCGAACACTCTACGGCTTCGGCTGAGCCGGGTCCCCTGTCCGGGCGCGGCCCATGCAGGGCGAGCCCTTGCAGGACACCCGAAACCGGGTTCCCCTGCGCCACCTGACGAGACGGCGAGAAACCCGGAGAGCCGCATGTCCGACGCGCCTTTGCGAAAGAACACCCCGGCGCTGGACGCCTTCTGGATGCCGTTCACGGCCAACCGCCAGTTCAAGGCGGCCCCGCGCATGCTCGTGGCGGCCCACGGTATGCACTACACCGCCGACGACGGGCGCCAGGTGCTCGACGGGACGGCCGGGCTCTGGTGCGTCAATGCCGGCCACGGCCGCCGCGGAATCGCCCAGGCCGTCGAGCGGCAGTTGAACAGCCTCGATTTCGCCCCGACCTTCCAGATGGGCCACCCCATCGCCTTCGAATTCGCGGAGGCGTTGGCCGAGATCGCCCCGGGCGGGCCTGCTGCCGGCCTCGACCGGGTGTTCTTCACCGGCTCGGGCTCGGAATCCGTCGACACGGCCCTCAAGATCGCGCTCGCCTATCAGCGCGCCATCGGCCAGGGCACCCGCACGCGGCTGATCGGGCGCGAGCGCGGCTACCACGGCGTCGGCTTCGGCGGCATCTCGGTCGGCGGCATCGTCAGCAACCGGCGGGCGTTCCCGCAGATCCCCGGCACGGACCACCTGCGCCATACCCACGATCCCGCCCGGAACGCCTTCACCAAGGGCCAGCCGGAGCACGGGGCGGACTTGGCCGACGATTTGGACCGGCTGGTGGCCCTGCACGGGGCCGAGACCATCGCCGCCTGCATCGTCGAGCCGGTGGCCGGCTCCACCGGGGTGCTGATCCCGCCCAAGGGCTACCTGGAGCGCCTGCGCGCGGCCTGCGACCGGCACGGCATCCTGCTGATCTTCGACGAGGTCATCTCCGGCTTCGGGCGGCTGGGCGCCCCCTTCGCCACCGACTTCTTCGGCGTGGTGCCGGACCTCGTCACCACCGCCAAGGGGCTCACCAACGGCACGATCCCCATGGGCGCGGTCTTCGCCAAGCGCAGCGTCCACGACGCCCTGATGCAGGGGCCGGACGGGATCGAGCTGTTCCATGGCTACACTTATTCCGGCCACCCGGTCGCCTGCGCGGCGGGCCTCGCCACGCTCGAGGTCTACCGCGAGGAGGGCCTGCTCACCCGCGCCGCCGATCTGGCCGACGACTGGGCCGCCGCGATCCACGACCTGCGCGGGCGCGCCCGCGTCACCGACATCCGCACCATCGGCCTGATCGCCGGCATCGAGCTGGAATCGCGGCCCGACGCGCCGGGGAAGCGCGCCTACGAGGTGTTCGTGGACTGCTTCGAGCGCGGCCTGCTGATCCGCGTGACCGGCGACATCATCGCCCTCTCGCCGCCCCTGATCCTGGAGCGGGCGCAGATCGGCGAGATCGTCGGCATCCTCGGGGATGCGATCGACCGGGTGGCCTGAGCCCGCACCTGGATTGCCGGCGCCCTGCGAGGACCAAGCCCGATGCACGATCCCGGCACGCAAGGCGGCGCGGGCCAAGCGCTCTCGCCGATGCAGCTTGTCACCGACCGGCGCATCGCCGCGATGCTGGGCCTCGGCTTCAGCTCCGGCCTGCCCTTCATGCTGGTCTACGTGACGCAATCGGCCTGGCTGTCGGAGGCGAAGGTGCCGATCGCCACGATCGGCCTGATGAGCGAACTGACGCTGGCCTACAAGTTCAAGTTCCTGTGGGCGCCCTTCCTCGACCGCTACGACGCGCCCCTCCTCGGCCGCCTGCTCGGGCGGCGCCGCGGCTGGATCGTCGCCTCGCAGGTCGGCGTGATGCTGGCGCTCGCGGGCGTCGCCTTCGGCGATCCGGAGCACTGGCTGGCCTGGACGGTGGCATTCTCCCTGGCCCTGGGATTCGCAGGGGCGACGCAGGACGTGGTGATCGACGGCTGGCGCATCACCGTCGCGCCGACCGAGCGGCAGGCGCTGATGTCGTCCTGGGCGGAGATCGGCTGGCGCGTGGGCAACCTCGCGACCGGCGCCGGCGCCCTCTACCTCGCGGACACGGTCGGCTGGCGCGCCGCCTATCTCTGCATGGCGGCCCTGATGGCGCCGGGCATGATCGCCGCGCTGCTGGCCCCGGAGCCAGAATCCGACAGGGCGGCCTCCCACGACCGGCCGGGCTTCGTCGCCACCGTGGCCGCCCCCATCCGGGAACTGATGACGCGCCTCGGGCCGATGGCGGTGCCGATCCTGCTCATGGTCGCGGGCTTCCGCATGCCCGGCTACGTCTCGAGCGCGATGGCGATGCCCCTGTTCAAGAGCCTGGACTACGCGAACGCCGACATCGCCACGGTGACGAAGCTGTTCGGGTTCTGGGTCGCCCTAGGCGGCACCTTCCTGGCGAGCTTCGTGGTGCCCAGGATCGGCATGATGGCGAGCCTGCTCGTCGGGACCATCGCCGGCTCGGCCTCACACCTGAGCCTAGCCTACCTCGCCGCCCACGGGGGCGGGTTCTGGACCTTCGCCTTGGCGGTGAGCGTCGACAACTTCGCCTACGCCTTCGCCTCCATCGTCCTCATCACCTACATGTCCTCGCTGACCGCCACCGAACACGCCGCCAGCCAGTACGCCCTGCTCACCTCGCTCTGCGCCTTCCCCGGCAGCGTGCTCGCGGGCCTGTCGGGCTTCGCCATCGAGCACCTGGGCTTCGAGCGCTTCTTCGTCGCCACCTCCCTGATCGGCCTGCCCGTCGCGATCCTGTGCTACGCCGTCCTGCGCATGCAGGCGGGACGGCGGACGGAGCCGGCCGCGTGAGCGGCGTGTCCGCGCGGAGGCGGCCGTCATCCCGGATTCGTGTCTCGGTTTGAAATCCGGCCAAGAGTTCGGCAACGGGTGGGTATCCGCCGTTGGCCAGACGCCAGAAGGCGACCGTTCGGTAAGGCGCCCAGGGCCGCCGTTCGTCCACCCGCAGAGGCCGACTGCACGTCGGACCCGATATTCGGGTGGTGTCACCAATTCGAAGTTCGACCGTCGGCCAACATCTGATGCCGACCCTTGGCGGACTCATTCAGGAGCGGGGCAGAAATCCTGTAGACGGTGACGTCAGACATCGAGCACTCCTCCTTAGAAGCGTCGCTCACGGCGATGGCCTGAATCAGCCTGCCGTTCTTCAAATGAAAGACAATCTTGAAAACCTGTCGATAAAGGTTTTTCCTTATCCTCTGGCTTGCAATCTGCTGTACGGCCGTGCGGCCAAAATCCACCTCGTCGTTTACGAGAACGCCGGCGTTCTTGAGTTGAACATGGGTCATGGCTGCCGGCCAACTCTCCGGTCCATCACATTTCGGGTCCGCCAGAACGGGTGAGGCAGAGAGGAGAGCGATGCACGGGCCCGCGAGGGCGATGTAGCGAGACATATGCTGACCGACTGACGTGTGGGCGGTGGCGTAGCCGGCACAGAGCGCCGGGACGGCGAGGCAGGCCGTCGGTTGACGCGATGCCGACGAAAAGGGGGCTGGCCGAGACCTGCTGAGGCCGGTCGATGCCAGGGCCGGTCCTATCAATCGTTTACGGAAAAATCCGTCAATTTCCAGCCGGCATCAGCCTTGCCGAAAACGTAGATGATCTCGCCGCAGAAAGCGGAATAACTGACTTTACCCTCGTTGGTGTCCTTGATGGGCTTCTGCTTGGCAAGACACGTCCGCTGCGCCGGTTTGAAAGCCCCCTTCCAGATCACCGGGAAATCCGCCACTTGCCGTAGATCGTTGTAGACGACCGGATATTTGATCATCTGCGATACGGCATTCTGGTCGCTCTTGCCGACGGCAGCTTTGAATTGCGTCCAGAACGCTGCGAAACCGTCATCGCTCCCCGCGGCCAGCGCCGACCCCGCCGGTATCAGCAAACCCGCTGCAAGCAGTCCCCTGCCGATCACCGATCCGATCGAATTCATGTTCGCCCCTCCATGCTCGAGAATGCAGGCCCCATCGAGTAGGCGGCCTCGATAGAGCGCCTCTCAGTCCCGGGACTGCGTGAGGGCGGTGCGGACGCGGTTCATGTCGAAACGTGCGACCTCTCTCGCCCAACGCGCGGCCTCCTTGGGCATCGCGCCGACCTCGCCGTCGCTCAAGCGTCGGCTGTACCGCAGCGAAACCAGGCCGCGCCCGGCCGGCCCGGGGGCGTAGCGAAACACGCTGTACTCGATCGTCCCGCCGGGCATGACGATGCTGAACTCGGCCAGCGCCTCGCCCCGACCCTCGTAGGCTCGAATCACCGATCCTGGGTAGCGCTCGCTTGGATAGCGCTCGCGCATCTGGCGTGCGTGCGTCGACGCCGTCTCATAGGCGGTCTGCCGGCTGTCGGGGAGGGCGCGGTAGCTGACGAGACGGGTCCAGTTCTCGCCCGTCTCGTGGGCGGGCGCGAACTCGATGAGGCCGCCTTGCGGCGAGACGGTGTTGGTCTTCTCGATGAGGGCGTGGCCCACGAAGGTGAGGCGGCTCTCGCTCGGTGCGGCAATGGCCTGAGCGAGCGAGAGGGCGAGGGCGAGGGCCCCAAGGGTCATCTTGAACATCGCGATCTCCCAACGGCTGAGCCTCGATCAATCTTGAGGATCGGCGCAGCGCCCTGGATGAGACGACTGTGTTTCGGGCCGATGATGTCCCGCGTTTCAGGCGTGTTTCATGGTGTTGGACCGGGTGTTCGAGGCTGATCGAGGTGCTGGTAGGCAGACTTTCCGAGGGTCAAAGGTGGGTCGATAGCAGCCGGTCGACCGGCGCTCGAACTTCAGACCGAGACACCACCACGCCCCGCCACCGGCTCCACCCCGCACCATTCGGCCACGAACAGCGCCATCGCGGTGGTGACCCGCTGCACCGAGGCGAGGCTGACGCGCTCGTCGAAACCGTGGATGTTCTGGCTGACGGGGCCGTAGCAGAGGGCCGGCACCCGCTCGTAGAGGGCATGGACCCGCGCATCGAGGTAGCAGGGCGACATGAAGCTCTCCAGCGCGCGGCCCGTGGCTTGCGCGTGCGCCCAGCCGAGTACCGCCTCGGCGTCCGACGCCTCCAGCACGTAGCCCTCGGCGAAGAAGCCGTTGAAGGCGACCCGGGGCGGCGTGTTCGACAGGAAGGGATCGGTGCGGGCGAAGTCTGCGACCGCCGCCTCGATTTCGGCCGCGGCATCGGCCGCCCCGACGCCCGGATAGAGGGCGATGCGGCAGTCGATCCGGCACCAGGCCGGGACGGAGGAGGCCCAGTCGCCGCCCTCGATCCGGCCGACGTTGAGGTTGATCGGGTGCTCCGCGTCGGAAAAGTGCGGCCGGCCCGCCCGGTCGGCGTTCCAGCGCGCCTCCAAATCGCGCAGCGTCCCGATCACCCGGTAGGTCGCATCGATGGCGTTGGCGCCCGCCCCCATCTCGCGCACGTGGACCGGCCGGCCGCGGACCTCGACGGTGAACCAGAGCACGCCGGTATTGGCCCGCACCAACATCTCCTCCTCGGGCTCCGGGATCAGCACCGCGTCGGCCCGATAGCCGCGCAGGTGCGCGGCCAGCGCGCCGTTGCCGGTGGATTCCTCCTCCACGACGGACTGCACCGTGACGGTGGCCGCCGGCTGCAGGCCGATGCGGTTAAGCGCGTCGAGGGCGAAGAGGTTGGCCGCATGGCCCGCCTTCATGTCGGCCCCGCCCCGGCCGTAGAGCCAGTCCCCGTCGATCACCGGCTCGAAGGGCGGATGCGTCCAGAGGTCGAGGGGGCCGGGCGGCACCACATCCACGTGGGCCTGGAGGATCAGCGAGCGCCCGGCTTGCCCGCGCGGCCGGTGGATGCCCACCACGATCGGCGCCTCGGAATGCGCGTCCGTGATCTTGGCCCCGCCCGGATGGGCCGCGAGCGCCGCCCGGTCCATCGCGAAGCGCTCCGTGGCGAGACCCCGCGCGCGGAACGTCTCGAACACGAAATCCTGGATCGCGCCCTCCTGCCCGCGGATGGAGGCGAAGCGCACCAGCGCCTGGGTGTGGGCCACCTGCGCGGCAAAGCCCTCCGCGACGGAGGCCCGGATGCGCTCGCTGAGCGCGGGATCGAGGGGCATGCGGGTCTCCGGCAGGGATTGGCGAGGGCGCGTGTCAACGGACGGGCGGTCGGCATGGTTCGCGCGCCGAAGGAGGCGCGTTTCCAGGCCGCCTTCGGCCCGGCCGCCATTGCCGCCCGGGGTTGGGAAGCCTAGCTCCCACGCGGCCCCGAGAGCCGGCGCGGCGTTGCCGCGCGAGACCAGAACCGGATGGAGACCCCCGATATGTTGCGGACCCTTGCACTGCCCGCCCTCGCGCTCATCGCCTGCACCGCGCCGGGCTACGCCCTGGAGGTGCAGCGCTCGGTCGACGTGGCCGTGCCCCCGGCCAAGGTCTGGCAGACCATCGGCGACTTCTGCGGCATCGGCACCTGGCACCCGGTGGTCGAGACCTGCGCCCTCTCGGAGAAGGACGGGCGCAAGCTGCGCACCCTCGGCCTCAAGGGCGGCGGCAGCATCGTCGAGGAGCAGGTCTCCCGCGACGACAAGGTGATGAGCTACACCTACGCCATCGTCGAGAGCCCGCTCCCGGTCTCCGATTACAAGTCGACCCTCGCGGTGGCCCCCGAGGGCTCCGGCTCGAAGGTGAGCTGGCAGGGCACGTTCAACGCCAAGGGCGCCCCGGACACCGTGGCCACGGACGCGATCCAGGGCATCTACGACTCGGGGCTCAAGGCCATCGCCGACAAGGCGAAGTAGGCCTCCGCCGCGGACCTGTGGCGCGGCGGCGATTGACCGGTCCGCGGCGCCGAGCGAAAACCCGGCCCGGCGCCGCCCCGCGCGCCGGACTGGGAACCGCCCGCGTGCCGCTGCTTCGTGTCAGCCTGCTCCTCGCCGCCGCCGCGCTGCTGGGCGCCTGCCAGCCCAAGGCGGCCGCCCCGCCCGTCGCTGCAGCGCCCGCACTCGCGGCCCCCCTGGTCCTGCCATCGGGCTCGGGCTGCGGCCCGGCCATCGCCCGGACCCAGGCCGTGGTCGACAGCGACGTGGCGACGGGCAACCTCAACAAGCCGGTGGGTGACCGCTTCGGTGCCGACCTCAGGCGCGCCGCCTCGACCTGTTCGGCCGGCCGCGACGGCGAGGCCCTCCAACTCCTGGCCGCCGCCAAGAGCCGCTACGGCTATCCGTAGGTCCTGTTTTGAAACGTCGACAAGGCGTTGACCCGAAACGCCTTTTCCCTTCCCCCTTTGCGGGGGAGG
>NZ_BPRB01000199.1 GCF_022179685.1 Methylobacterium trifolii | reverse complement strand
TATGCGTCAGTGCACTAGCCTGTCTTCCCCGAGCGCGGACGAGCCCGTGCTCGGGCGCTCGCCTCCATCCAGTCAAGGCAAGTCGGTTGAGACCGGCACCGCGGTCCAGACGCAGGTATCACGCGAGCAACCGGGGACGGTCGCCCGCGCGCGGGTTCGACTGCGAGGGATGGCCAGTGTTTTGAGTTTACGAACGTAACGCTCCCGCGTGTCGATGAAACGCTGCAGACATCGGCGGTAGGCAGACACTCAACAGGCGCAGCAAGGGTTAGTAGCCCTCTGAGCGCATTCCGAGGTGTCTTCTGTATCTGAGCATAGCCTACTCCGTCACATCGCCGGGTTGGTCGTCTCACTCATTAAACGAAGACGCATTTTGATTATAGGCAAACAGCATTCGAGGGCGAGGAACAGGTGATGCAAATGTTGGTCGATCAGTCCAGCTTGAGACCACCCCCAAAAATAGCGCCTCCCTACAACTTTAACATCGGCGCTGCAGACATCATTGTTGTCTCCGACGGGGTGCTTGATATTGGACCTCCGGCCATCGCGTTCGGCGGCAGCCCAGTTGAAGAGCTTGACCTGCGCTTGAAGCAAAATTTCTTGCCGACCAAAAGCATCACGATCCCCATGAATATCCCCGTAATCTCTATAAACGGACGAAATGTGATCTTTGAAACTGGGATCGGATCCTCGAAAATTTTTGGGAACAGCGGTGGCTTATTGCAGAATGGCTTGATAGCAGCTGGTATCCATCCAGGAAGCATAGACGCTGTTGTGTGCTCGCACCCTCATCCCGATCATATCGGCGGGCTGTGCGATGACAAAGGCAACCCCCGATTTCCAAATGCTGCGATTTATTTGACAAAGATTGATTATGAATATTGGACCAACAAATTACATTTTGAATCATCAATTGGTTTCGCGGTTCGGATAGTGCGAAACAACCTGTTGCCATTGAGAAATCGGATTACTTTCTTCAAAGACAATGAGGAATTTTGCCGGGAATACAGGCCATTTTTACGCCAGGCCATACCGCAGGACATAGCTGCTTTCGGCTTCACTCAGGTGATGGGCAGCTGTATATCATTGGTGACCTAGTGCATCATGCGGCATTAATCCTCAAAAAACCAAACCTCAAGTTTTTTGCTGATATTGACCCGGACCAAGCAGTAAAATCAAGGATAGGCCTGCTATCAAGTATCGCTGAAACGCGCGCACACTTATTTGCATGCCATTTTCCATGGCCTTGGTCTGGGTCAAGTTGCTGTCGACGGCGACGGCTTCAGATACTATCCTAGCGAAATTCGATGGTAAATTTGATTATCATCCATCAAGTCTGAGTTTCGCTACACTCAAGGAAATGATGATCAACCGGGGTATTCGGACCCTTACAGATCCGGAAACTCTCCTGCCAGGTGGTCGATCAGGGAGCGGACAGCGGGCGGCAGGCCGCGGCGTGTCGTGAAGACGAGATGGACGATACCATCCCTGCTCCGCCAGTCCCGGAAGACACGGACGAGCCTTCCGGCGTCGATATGTGCTGCACAGGCGTGATCGGGCAGGAAGGCAACGCCCAGTCCATCCGCTGCGGCATCGCAGAGAACCGCGTAGTCGGCGCAGGTCAGGCGCGGCTCGTGGCGCATCACATGCGCTGTCCCGTCCTCGCGCTCCAGCATCCAGGTGGTTTCGCCCACCTCGTCGCTCGTGCCCATGGTCGGGACGGAAGCGAGTTCGGCAAGGTCGGCGCCGAGGCCGTTCGCGAACCGTGGGCTGGCAACGAGGATCCAGCGAGAGTGGCCGAGGGACCGCATGGTGAGGGACGCATCGCTCGTCAGCTCGTGTCGGACGCGCAGCGCGACGTCGATCCGCTCCTCGATCAGGTCGACGGCTCGATCCGTCACGACGAGCTGGAACTGGACCTTTGGGAAGCGGTCGAGGAAACCTCGCACGATAGCGGAGACGACCTTCACGAGGTTCCGCGGGCAACTCATGCGGATCCGCCCGTGCGGTTCAGCTTGGGTTTCCGCGATGAGCGCCTCGGCCCGCTCCGCCTCCAGCATAATGGTGCGGCAGCGCTCGTAGAAGGTCTGTCCAACCTCGGTGACGCGGAAGCGCCGGCTGGAGCGCTCGATGAGCCGCACCCCGAGCCGGGCTTCCAGCGCCGAGACACGCCGGCTCAGCTTCGATTTCGGCTCGCGAAGCGCGCGGCCTGCGGCGGTGAAGCCGCCATGGGCAACGACCTCGGCGAAAGTGACGTAGTCGTTGAGGTCTGGGCGCATCATCGTTCCCCGATTGGAACGCTAAGTGCCATTTCTACGGCCTGTTCGCATCATCGTTCTAGGAGCATCTCTCTCGGCAGCGGCTCACACGCAGCCGAACCATGGAGAGCGATGATGACCGGCAGATTCCAGGACAAGGTGGTGGTGGTGACTGGTGGCACCAGCGGCATCGGCCTCGCCGCCGCCAAGGCCTTCTCGCGGGAGGGCGCCTCGGTGTTCGTGACCGGTCGCCGTCAGGACGCGCTCGACGCGGCGGTGGAGCAGATCGGCGGCCGGGTCACCGGCGTTCGAGGCGACATGGCGAACCTCGCTGACATCGACCGCCTCTACGATGCCGTACAGCAGAGCCACGTGCAGATCGACGTCGTCTTCGCCAATGCCGGCGGTGGCGCGTTCGCGCCCCTTGGTACCATCACCGAAGAGCAGTTCGATAGCACCTTCGACACCAACGTGAAGGGCACGCTCTTCACTGTCCAGAAGGCCCTTCCGCTTCTGAAGGATGGCGGCGCGGTGGTGCTGACAGGCTCGACCGCCGGCAGCGAAGGGACACCGGCCTTCAGCGTCTATTCCGCTAGCAAGGCAGCCGTTCGCAACTTCGCGCGCACCTGGATTCTCGACCTGAAGGAGCGTCGCATCCGCGTCAACGTGGTCAGCCCCGGTGCGACGCGCACGCCGGGCCTCGTCGGCCTTGCCGGCGACGATGCCGAGAAGCAGCAGGGCCTTCTTGATTTACTGGGCTCGCGCATCCCCCTCGGACGCGTCGGCGAGGCGACGGAGATAGCCAATACGGTCCTTTTCCTGGCCTCCGACGAGGCGAGCTTCGTCAACGGTGTCGAACTGTTTGTCGACGGTGGTCAGGCCCAGGTCTGACGAGGCAAGTTGAACGCTCACAGATAAAGAGTCGTCGTCAGCCGACGCTACTCTCCTGGGCTCGCCTTCGCTGATCCCTGTCCGCGGTCAGCCACCGAAAGCCGACAAAGTGAGCAACCATGCCCGCTTCTCGTCGAATTTCATGAGAAGCGGACTGGCTGCTTGCCACCCATGACGGTCGTACAATGGACGGTCAGGACACGACCCCACTTAATTATACGAGGCCTGATCTCTTCTCTCCAGATACAGCGAAGCGATGATTGAAATGCGATGTGATCCAATTTCGCGATAAGGATGAGTGTTGGCGGCTACCGCGAATGGCCGATAGTCCCACATCATTGCGAATCAAGCCGAAGCCACTGGCTGCAAGAAGCTCCATGACGTCGGTGCACCTAACGCCTTGTTTAAAGTGGATCCGCTCAAGGATGCGATGATGCGCCTGCCACTGTTCAGGCGTTAAAAGACTGTGGCCGTCGGTTCGATTGCCAAAGATTCGATCCAGCAGTGGCATTAGGCGTTCGAGCCAGTGTTTGCTTACGAAATCGCCATCAATGACGAGCAAGCGCCCGCCTGGCTTCAGAATTCGGTTCCACTCTGCGAACGCCTTTCCCGGATCAACCAACGTCCAGACCAAATGCCGGGCGATGATCACATCATAGCTCTCATCAGGCTCGTACGTGTCCTCTGCATCACGGGCTAGGAAGTGGATCCGCGCCTGAGCCACCTCAGCTTTCCGCTTCGCTCGCGACATCATCGCATCTGTAAAATCAAGTCCCGTTACATCGAACCTAAGATCGTGCATGATCATCGTCATGACGCCAGTACCGCAGGCCAGATCCAAGGCCTTGCGCTCTTGCCCGTAGCCGAGGTGGTCGGTGATGACGTGCTTCCAAGCCTCCATTTCCGCAAGTTTTGCGACCCCGTGGCCGGGACTCAGATCATAGGTCTCCGCTCGCTTGGTCCAATATTCGCGGATGTCGTCCTTGACCGACCAATTTTGCATACGTGGTTCCTACATTGCGAACTGAATGTGGAGCCGTCCGTGCAGCCCCGATGTGGAGATATGCGCTTCGACGCCGAACACATCGGCGATCAGGGCCTCCGTCAGGACCTCCATCGGCTCCCCTGACGTAACGAGGCGCCCTCCTGAGAGCACCGCAATCGTGTCGCAGAACCGCACCGCAAGATTAAGATCATGGATCGCGATGATCGTTGTCAGTGGTAATCCTGCGACCAGTCGGAGGATCTCGATCTGGTGCTGGATATCGAGGTGGTTCGTCGGCTCATCCAGGATGAGACAGGATGGCGTTTGGGCGAGCGCCCGTGCAAGTTGAACCCTTTGGCGCTCGCCTCCCGAAAGCGTATGCCAGTATTGGTCTCGGCGGTTCTCCAAGCCGACCTGCGAAAGCGCGTCGGACACGATCCGATCGTCGTTATCCGTCCAAAGCGATAGGGCCGACCGATGGGGCGTTCGGCCGAGGCTCACGACGTCGAGGACCGTGACATGTGCCTCGGTGAGAGCATGCTGCTCCAGGACGGCGACACGGCGCGCCAGGTCGCGGCGGCCGAAGCGTCCGATAGGGGTGTCGTCGAGGACGACTTCGCCCGCCACGGGCAGCCTGAGCCCGGCGAGCAGCCGGATCAGCGATGATTTGCCCGACCCGTTCGGTCCGATCAGGCCGAGGGTCTGGCCGGGCCGTACCGCGACCGTCACGCCGTCGACGATCACCGTGCGGCCGGCGGCCCACCGCACGTTCCTCGCAGCGAGCGTCACGTGCTCCTCCGTGCCCGGTAGAGGATGATGGAAAAGAACGGCACGCCGACCAGCGCGGTGACGACTCCAACCGGTAGAGACTGTGGCGCGACTGCAACGCGCGACACGATGTCGGCAAGAACCATGAACAGCGCACCAACCAGCGCACAAGTCGGCAACAGCCGGATGTGGCCATGCCCGACGACGAAGCGGGCCGCATGAGGGATCACGAGTCCGACAAAGCCGATCGTCCCAACCATGCTGACCAGAGTGGCGGTCATCAGAGCAGTGATGACTAGAAGAACGATGCGGATGCGCTGGACGGCGATCCCAAGCGACCGGGCCGCGTCTTCCCCAAAGGTGAAGGCATCAAGCGCTCGGGCATGCCAGATGCAAACGAGAAAACAGGCCGTCACCACCGAGGCCGACAGCGCCAGGTCCGGCCAGCGGACACCGGCGAAACTGCCGAGCAGCCAGAACATCACGTTGCGGGCCTGCTCGGCATTGGCGGAGGTCGATACGATGTACGAGGTCAGAGCATTGAACAATTGCGATGCCGCGACGCCGGCCAGAATGGTGCGGTCCGCCGTCTGGCGTCCACTTGAGAGGAAGACGACGAAGGCGAAGGCCACCAGCGCACCGGCGAAGGCTCCCGCGGAGAGGGAGACGGCGCCGCTGCCCAATCCCAGAAGCATGATGCCGACCGCACCGGTCGATGCACCGGCGGAGATCCCCAGGACGTAGGGTTCGGCCAGGGGGTTGCGGAGCAGCGCTTGGAGGATCGCCCCACACAGCGCTAGGCCGGCTCCGCAGACGGCCGCGACGAGGGACCGCGAGAGACGGTAGTCCCAGATGATCGCCTCCTGGATACGGGGCAAACGCAGGGTGGTCAGGCCCAGTCGATTGGTGAGCGTCCCGAAGATCGTCTCCATCGGAATGGGCATCTCCCCAATCGAGACGCCTGCCGCGATGGCGAGGAGGAGACAAGCAGCCGTGAGGGCAGCGCCGCCCAGGCCGATCCCCCAGACGGCCGCACGCGATCGTCTCATTCCAACAACCCGAAACCCTCAAGAGCCTTTGCCACGACCTCAAGGCCGATGATGGTGCGAACGGTCGGGTTCATGGCCTGGGCGTCGAGTTCGACGATGTGGCCCTTCTCAACGGCACTGAGCTTGCTGGCCACGGCATCGGTGGCAAGGAAGCGGCGCTTCAGCGCCGGATCGTCCCCAATCTGAGTACGGCGATCCATTGTGCCGACCACGATGACGGTTGGATCCGCAACGGCAATCGTCTCCCACCCGACGATGGGCCATTCCTCATTGGAATCGATGATGTTGCGAGCCCCCAGCACCCTGGTGATGTAGCCCGGCGCCCCGTTCTTGCCGGCCACCCAGGCATCCCCCATCACGCCGCTCGAGGAGAACCAGAAGACGAGGCTGACGTCCTTGGCCTTGGCGGCTACACGCTGACGCACGGCATCCTCACGGGACTTCAATCGCGCGACGAGAGCTTGGCCACGGTCCGAAACATCGAAGATCCGCGAGAGCTCGTCGATCTCCTGATAGAGCAGTTCCATCGTCAGCGATCGCGTTCGCCTTCCGTCGCCGTTCGTGGCCTTACCCCTGTCCACGTCGCAATCGGAGGGTGACGTGTAGCTGGGTATGCCGACGGCATCGAATTGCTGCCGCGTCCCGACCCGTCCCCTGGGACCGACGGACGATTGGAACTGCGCGGCGACGAGATCCGGATCCCGCGATACGACAGCCTCGAAAGTCGGACTGGTATTGGTGATCAATGGGACCTTTGCGTTGTCGGCGGCAAGCTCCGGCAACACCGGCGAGACCCAGGAGGCAGTCCCGGCCATGCGCTCTGCCAAACCGAGCAACAGCATGATCTCCGTGCTGTTCTGACCAATGCCGATGGCTCTCTGCGGTACTTTCTCGATCCGGAGCTGAGCGCCGCAATTATCCAATACGAACGGGTAGGTCGTCGATGTCGCCGAGGCATCAGCTGGTGCGAGTGCCGAGCACACCGTTGCCGCCAAGATAACCCACAGCGTCCAAACGTTCGCGGGCACGGATCCACTTGCCCGTGGGGCGGAATGGGGGACGTCGTTCAAGCTGGAACCGAGTGCCATGCGAAAGACCTTCCTCGCCCTACGGATGGCCTCGGCTCAGAAGCGAGCGGAGACGCCACCGAGGATGGTTCGCGGATAGCCCGGCGTCGCGTAGCGGTTCTGCCAAGCGCGGTCGTAATAAGTCTCGTCGAACAGATTATCGACGTTCAGGTAGATCCGGACGTCCTTGGTGATCTTGTAGTACGAGATCAGGTTGAAGATCGCGTATTGAGGCAGCTCGAAGGTCGAGACCGCGGTACCGGACGCCCGCGCGCCGACGAAGTTGACACCTGCGCCAAGGCCGAGCCCGCGGAGGTCGCTGCCCTGGAACTCGTAGACACTCTGCAGCGCGAAGGCGTTCTCGGGGATGTTGGCGAGGGGGGCTCCCACCGGGATCGTGTTGTCACGTGTCACGGCCGCGTCGACGTAGGTGTAGGTGCCGATAACGCGCCAGCCCGGGGTGAGATAGCCGGCAACGCTGAGATCGAAGCCGCGGCTGCGAACCTCACCCGCTGCGATGCTGAAGTTCTGGTCCACGGGGTCAGAGGTCAGGACATTGCTACGGGTGATGGTGAACAGGGCGGCCGTGGCACTCATCCGCCCCTCGAACAGATCAAGCTTCGCGCCGACCTCGTAGCCCTCCCCTTCCTGGAATGCGAAGGGCCGTCCGCCACGGTCCACACCGGTATTGGGCCGGAACGAGCGTGCATAGCTTCCGTACACCGACAGGGTATCGAGAAGATCGTAGGTCAGGCCGAAACGCGGCGTCGCTGCGATCCCCTGCAGGCTCGTCGTCCGGTTGTTGACGAAGGAGGTCGAGACCAAGCCGATATCCTCGACGCGCACGCCGACTAGGGCATGGAGGCGTGGGGTGATGTCGATCTGATCCTGGATGTACCCAGCATAGCTCTCCGTGCGCTCCAGGAGATTGCTGCCGGGGACCGTCAGGGCGGGCAGGGCCTGGCCGTAGCGCGGGTTGAGGAGATCGAGGGAGAACGGGTTCACGTTCGGGTTCGAGCGGTTGATCTCCTCCCGGTAGCGGTAGGTGTCGTATTCGAGGCCCATCAGCAGGGTGTGGCGCAGGAAGCCTGTCTCGAACTTGCCCGCGAGGTTGACCTGGATGTCGAGGTCAGACCATCCGAGTTCCCGGTGGTCGAAGGTACGCCGCAGGGTGCGTCCGTCGCTCAAGACGCCCACGGTCTGCACGGCATCCCCCGCGATGCCACCGCCGAGATACTGGGCGCCAGCGGTGAGAACCCAGTTTTGGTCGAACCTGTGCTCGATGCGGAGCTGACCCAGCGCATTCTCGTTCCGGAACGGCGCGAGGCTCGGCTCGCCGATGTAGCGGGAGCGCGGCACGGCACGCAGGCTGCCGTTGAAGGGGACGATTCCGCGATCGAAGGTCTGGCCGGCACTGATGAACTCGCCCTCGAGCGTGATCGTCGTGTCGGGGGTCGCCTTCCATGCGATGACGGGGGCGAGGTAGTAGCGGTCGCTGCTCACGAAATCACGGAAGCTGCCGTTGTCCTCGAAGGCGCCCGTGACCCGTGCGAGCACGGTCCCGTCCTCACTAAGAGCCCCTGTCGCGTCGAAGGTGGTGCGCTTCTGATTGAAGCTGCCGATCTGCGTCCCGATCGCCAGGGACCGCTCGGCCAGGGGCTGCTTCGAGACGATGTTGAAGGTGCCGCCGGGGTCGCCGCGGCCATACAGGAAGGCCGACGGTCCCTTCAGCACCTCGATGCGCTCGATGGAGACGATGTCCGGGGAGTTCGGATAGCCACGGTTGATCGGAAAACCGTTGCGATAATACTCCCCCGTGGAGAAGCCGCGGACGGTGAACTCGGTGAGACCGAGGCCGGCGAAATTGTTGGCGCGGCCGACGCCCGCAAGATCGAGAGCGGTATCGACCCGTGTCGCGCCGGCATCCTCCAACACCTCACGGGGGACGACCACCACGGTCTGGGGCACTTCGCGCAGGGGCGTGTCGGTGCGGGTGGCGCTGACGCTTCGCTTGGCGAGGTAGCCGTCCGTCGCCAGCGCGCCACCTGAGTTTCCGATGACGGAGAGCTCCTCGAGCCGTACTTCGTTGCCGACCGAGCTGGTGCTCTGAGCCCAGACGGGGGAAGAGGTCAGGACGATCGCCAGTGTCCCGAGGACAGCCATGCGTCTGACGCTACAGCCGCTGGAGGGCGAGGAAACGGCAGTGAATAGCGCTTCGGCCTGGGCAACGGGGAGCAAGCGGAGGCGGTACAGCATCAGTGAAGCCCAAATGCACTGGAAGGGCTTCGAACGGAGCGCGAGCGCGATGTGTGCCGGGGTCGCCGCAGCATCGCTCATGCGACCCACCGGGGCACCCCGCCCGAGAGACGTTACGGCTTCGAGGCAGGTCTCCTGGCTCACGGCTCAACGTCGCTGCCGGGCCTTCCCAGTGCGTCGCACCAGTGACCGTTTTCGGCAGCGGCTCGCCGCTTACAGTTGCGGGGGCAGCTCCGGCATGACCCTTTCGGGCGCACCGGATTCCCTCTTAGCTCACGATCACGAAACCGCGAGACCTCGAATGCCCCCTGCATCGGGCCTTAGGTTAAGCTTGTCAATATCGGAGTTGAGGTTACTGCACGAGATGCGCCGCGAGAAGAGCCGTGCCTGGCGAGGCTGGGGACCCCGCCAAACGTCTCGCGGCTAAGTCCGGCGATGACGTCGCCGGCGGCCGTGTCGAGGGCCGCGGGGTAGCGCGCGATGCCAGCCTCAACCGCAGTCGCCCTGACCCCAGCTCACGTGCCGAATGGGCCGTCTGACCGAACGTTTTCTGACGGCGGCATCCCGTCCTACACTGACGGACGCTGGTCGAATACCCGTAGTTCCGGGTCGCGCCATAAGGGGACATCAGCCCACCGCCCAGCAGCGGACATTCAGTTTCAGGTGAGCGACCGTCTGATGCTGAGGCGATCTGCGAGGCGGCGCAGCGGCCGACGATGCGGTTCGTTCAAGGAAGAGCGCGCAGGCCCAGGCCTCCGGAGGGGTGTTCCGTACGCACGACCTGCTCGTGCGTCACCCGTGTCCACGTCCATCCGAGCTTGCTGATGGATGGGTATGGTGCTCACCAGCTGACGCCGCTGACGGTCACCTAAAAAGGGGCTACTGTACCGATTGCAAAGCTTAGATCCCGATGCCCAACACATCTCCTGCCGAAGTCCTGCGTCGCGAGATCGCCTCGGTTCTGGCCGCAGAGAGTGCGCACCAGGTTCCCCGGATCTGCGCGCGTTACGGCCTCGCTGAGGGAACCGGACAGGAGGCCTTCAGCGGTAAAATCCGCTACGTGATGAACCGCCTGCAGGATCTGAGTAGCAACCAAGTTCTCAAGATCGGCCAGGCCGTCCAAGCGGACTACCAGCACCGTGAGTTGGCCCTGGCGGTGGCAGCCGTCGAGGACATCGATTTGCCAAGACTTTCCAATGTGACAAGGCGGCGTCTGATCGCTGCGCTGGACTCGATTGATCTGCCGGGCAGCCTTGGCATTATTGCATTTTTAGAACCCGTGTTCGATCTCGACGCGATACCTTCGCCATATCGAGCACAAAACAGCTTTTACTTTGAGCGTATGATCAGAGTCGATATTGAACAACACTGCATCGCGAATGATGATTGGAAGAACAGCGAGCTGCTTGGCCATTTAGGTTTCGTCAGCTGCCATCAACGCGTGGTGTTTAACTTGCTCGAAAGGCTAGTTGATCCGGAGATCCGCAGCGATGCAGATCAAATAGTACTAGAGCGTGTTATGAAC
>NZ_BPRB01000198.1 GCF_022179685.1 Methylobacterium trifolii | reverse complement strand
GCTCGAACACGTCGAGGCCCGCGGCCGAGACGTCGCCGGCTTCGATCAGCCGGGCCAGCGCGTTCTCGTCGATCACCTCGCCGCGGGCCGTGTTGACCACGATCGCCTCGGGCTTGAGCAGCTTGAGGCGGCGGGCCGAGAGCAGGTGGTAGGTGGCCGGCGTATGCGGGCAGTTCACCGAGACGATGTCCACGCGGGCCAGCATCTGGTCGAGGGATTCCCAGTAGGTCGCGTCCAGCCCGCTCTCGATGGCCGCCGGCACGCGGCGGCGGTTGTGGTAGTGGATCTGGAGGCCGAACGCCTTGGCGCGGCGCGCCAGCGCCTGCCCGATCCGGCCCATCCCGACGATGCCGAGCCGCTTGCCGGTGATGCGCCGGCCGAGCATCCAGGTCGGCGACCAGCCGGTGGTCCAGTCGTCGTCCGGGATGATGCGCGCGCCCTCCGTGACCCGGCGGGCGACCGCGAGGATCAGCGCCATGGTCATGTCGGCGGTGTCCTCGGTGAGGACGCCGGGGGTGTTGGTGACGGTGATGCCGCGCTCCAGCGCCACGCCTACGTCGATGTGGTCGACGCCGTTGCCGAAGTTGGCGATCAGCCGCAGGTTCGGGCCGGCCTGGGCCAGGAGGCCGGAATCGATCTCGTCCGTCACGGTGGGCACCAGCACGTCGGCCTCGCGCAGGGCGGCGGCGAGGGCGTCGGTCCCCATCGCCTTGTCGTCCTGGCTGAGGCGCACGTCGAAGAGTTCGCGCATGCGCGTCTCGACGGCGTCCGGAAGGCGCCGCGTCACCACGACGAGCGGCTTGCGCTTCGAGGTCATCACTCCTCCCCTGTCATGTAGGCCCGGTCCCGTGCCGGCTGCCCGTCATCCGGCGCACGGTCCGCCCGGAATCCGGACGCCCGGCGGGCGCCGCCGGTTCCCGGCCGCAAGCGTCCGTTAACCGGACTCGGCGAGACAGGATCGTACGGCATCCGTGAACGCCCGCGCCCGGCAGCGGGCCTTCCGGCCTCTCTATCAGAGCGAGGGCGGAACACAATCGGCCGGCCGGAATCGGCGCCTGCGCCGGGGACACCTCTAGGAGACGGACGATGCGTGTGGCCCGCTTTTTCCTGATCGGTCTCGCCCTCGTCCTCGCGGCGCCGGCCTCGGCCGCACCCGCGGCCCCGGCCGCGCCGGAGGCGGGCATGGGCCCCGTCACCAAGCTTCCGCTGCCCCGTTACGCCAGCCTGAAGACCGATCGCGTCAACCTGCGCGAGGGGCCGTCGAAAGACCACCGCACCCTGTGGGTGTTCCAGCGCGCGGGGCTGCCGGTCGAGATCGTGGCCGAGTTCGAGACCTGGCGCCGGATACGGGATTCCGAGGGCACCGAGGGCTGGGTGCTGCACTCGCTGCTCTCGGGCCGGCGCACCGCGATCGTCACGCCGTCGCGGGCGGCGGACAAGGCGACGGCCCAGGCCGCGGTCCCCCTGCGCGCGCGCGCCGACGACGGCGCCGAGGACGAGGCGCGCTTGGAGGCGGGGGTCATCGGCAGCGTGAAGACCTGTTCCGGCACCTGGTGCCGGCTCGTCGTCGCCCTGCCGTCCAAGCGCGGGGACGTGGACGGCTACATCAAGCAGAACCGCCTCTGGGGGGTCTACCCGAACGAGCGGGTGGAATAACGCAAAAGACCCGGACGCTGCCGGGCCTTCGAGCGTTTCAGATCAAGCTGAAATGCGATCAGCTCGCCCGGCGGACGCCCGGCCGGCGGCGCAGGCGCACGATGACCTCGACGCCGGCGATCTCCATGCCCTCGGGGGCCTCGGGCAGCGAATCGATGGTGATGCCGCAATCGGGCATGTCCAGCACCTGTCCCTCGTCCTCGAGGAAGAAGTGGTGGTGCTCGCTCGGGTTGGTGTCGAAATAGGCCTTCGAGCCGTCCAGGGCGAGCTGGCGCAGCAGGCCGGCCTCGGTGA
Organism: Methylobacterium trifolii; assembly: GCF_022179685.1. GTDB lineage: Bacteria > Pseudomonadota > Alphaproteobacteria > Rhizobiales > Beijerinckiaceae > Methylobacterium > Methylobacterium trifolii. The sequence goes on along the minus strand of NZ_BPRB01000198.1, from coordinate 37,924 downwards.
ACTGGTGCAGGGTGTTGTAGACGGTGGCCAGCGAGACCGGCACCTTGGCGCGCATCGCCTCGTCGTAGAGCATTTCCGCCGTCAGGTGACGGTCCCCGCGGCCGAACAGGAGCCAGCCCAGGGACAAGCGCTGGCGCGTCGGCCGCAGGCCGGCGCGGCGCAGGCGGTCGCGCAGGTCGGAGAGCGGACAGCCGCGAAGGCCCGCTCCGGAGGCATCCGCCTGGATCGACGGAATTCGGCCGCTGAGCACGGCCTGCAGGGGCACCAGATCGGACATCGCTGGTTTGAACGCTCACGAAGGGACGCGGGAATATAGCAAAGAGTATATTGGAGCGGTGTTCGCACCGCAACCCGACTCCGCCGCGGTGCGCCCCGTGAATTCCGCCGGCCTGCCCGCCTCGCGTCCCGCAGCGGTCGCCCGAGGTTGACCCGCGGCTCCGCCTCTACTAGAGACGCGCTTCGTCGACGGGGCTCCATTGCGGGGCCCCGTGGCGTTTTCATACGCACCCGCGAGCGGCCTCGACCCCGCTCTGTCGTCCCGGGCTCCACCATGCCGCGGGAAGAGGAGGGCGCGTTCCTCGATCAACTCTCACGAGAGGACACGCGACATGTCGAAGCGGATTCAGGCCAAGCACAAGCTCGACCGCCGCATGGGCCAGAACATTTGGGGCCGCCCGAAGAGCCCCGTCAACCGCCGCGAATACGGCCCCGGCCAGCACGGCCAGCGCCGCAAGGGCAAGATGAGCGACTTCGGCACGCAGCTGCGCGCCAAGCAGAAGCTCAAGGGCTATTACGGCAACATCACCGAGAAGCAGTTCCGCCGCTACTACGCCGAGGCGATCCGCCTGCGGGGCGATTCGAGCGAGAACCTGATCGGCCTGCTCGAGCGCCGCCTCGACGCCGTGGTCTACCGGTCGAAGTTCGTCGCGACGCCGTTCGCCGCGCGCCAGTTCGTCAACCACGGCCACGTCAAGGTCAACGGCGTGCGCGTCAACATCCCGAGCTACCTCGTGAAGCCGGGCGACCTGATCGAGGTCAAGGAAGCCTCGCGCCAGCTCGAGGTCGTCGTCGTGGCGAGCCAGCTCTCCGAGCGCGACGTGCCCGACTACATCGAGGTCGACCACCAGAAGATGACCGCCCGCGTCACCCGCGTGCCGGGCCTCACCGAGGTGCCCTACCCGGTGCAGATGGAACCCAACCTCGTGATCGAGTTCTATTCCCGCTGATCCGTCCGGCTCTCTCGGACATGCGAAGGGCCGCCCGTGAGGGCGGCCCTTTTTCGTGGCGCGCGTCCGGTGTGGTGCCGAGGCTCAGCAGCCCCGGCAGATCGAGCCCATGGTGTCGTGCATCTTGGAGTCCCACGCCTTGTCGCGGGCCTGGGAGGCCTTCTGCGCCTTAAGCATCGCCGCCTCGTTGGCGGCCTTCATCGGCGCGCCCCCGCTGCCCGGCGGCTTGGTCTGGCCGGTCGCGGCGGTGCTGCGGGCGGGCTTGGAGCCGGGGCTGGGCGGCGCGGCCTGCGCCGAGGCGGCGCTCGCTGCCAGCGATGCGGCGAGGGCGAGCGCGGTGAGCGCGTGGCGCATGGACGTTGATCTCCCGTGGGGCGCGGCCGGTCCCGACACGATGCTTGCATCGGGATCGGTCCGGCCCTGAACTCGACGCGCGCGATACCGCGTGCAGGAGCGGAAATTATGGCGTCGTCGCGTGAGGGGAGGGGACCGATCCTGAAGTCGGGCAACCGCCGCGAGGTCCTGGCGGGAGCGCTCGCGCGCCTCGCCCCGCGCCTGCCCGCCTTCGAGGCGGACGCGATCCTCGACCGGGCGCTCCTGAGCCCCGGCCTGCGGGGCGCCGCCGCGGAAACCGCCGCGCGCCTCGCCCTCACAGCCTATGCCCGCCACGTCTTCACCGATTACGACGGCCTCCTGGACGACGGCTACGACCGCGACAGCGCCCGCCACTTCGTCCTGGACGACCTCAACGCCGTGCTCGCGGCCTGGGGCGCGCGGCCGATCCCGGAGGACGGGGAGCCGGACGAAGCGGAGGCCTGATTCGGCGAGTCGCAAGGCGCATTCGGAGTGCTATAGGACGCGCCGACGCCGCATGCCGCGGCCGGTCGGAGTTCCGGAAGACCAATGAAGATCAGCGCGCGCAACGTCCTCAAGGGCACCGTCGTCTCCATCGACAAGGGCGCCACCACGGCCCACGTGAAGATCGAGATCGGCCCCGGCCAAGTCGTCACCGCCGCGATCACCAACGAGGCCGTCGACGCCCTCAAGCTCGTCGCCGGCGGCTCGGCCTACGCCGTGGTCAAGGCCTCCGACGTGATGGTCGCCGTCGACTGAACCCCCTCGTCGGGGCCTGCCGCCGTTGCTCCGGCGCGGCGGCCGGGTACGATGCCGGGACGGCAGAGGATCGCGACCACCATGAACGTGCTCGGCATCGAGACGACCTGCGACGAGACCGCGGCCGCGGTCGTCGCGCCGGGGGAGGACGGGCGCGGCCTGATCCGCTCCAACGAGGTGCTGAGCCAGATCGCCGAGCACGCGGCCTATGGCGGCGTGGTGCCGGAGATCGCCGCCCGCGCCCACGTGGAGGTGCTCGACCGGCTGATCGCCCGCGCCCTCGACCGGGCGGGCCTCGGCCTGAAGGAGCTGGACGGGATCGCGGTGGCGGCCGGGCCCGGCCTGATCGGCGGGGTGCTGATCGGCCTCGTGACCGCCAAGACTCTGTCGCTGGTCAGCCGGAAGCCGCTCTTGGCCGTCAACCACCTGGAGGCGCATGCGCTGACCGCCCGGCTGACGGACGGCCTCGCCTTCCCCTACCTGCTTCTGCTGGCCTCCGGCGGCCACACCCAGCTCGTCGCGGTCAAGGGCGTGGGCGACTACGTGCGCCTGGGAACCACCATCGACGACGCCATCGGCGAGGCCTTCGACAAGATCGCCAAGCTCCTGGGGCTGGGCTATCCCGGCGGCCCCGAGGTCGAGCGCATGGCCGAATCCGGCGACCCGGAGCGCTTTTCCCTGCCGCGGCCGATGCTCGGCCGGCGCGAGGCCGACTTCTCCCTCTCCGGCCTCAAGACTGCGCTCCGCATCGAGGCGGAACGGATCGCCCCGCTGGCCGAGCGCGACGTGGCCGACCTCTGCGCCGGCTTCCAGGCCGCGGTGGTGGACGTGGTGGTGGACCGGACCCGCGTGGCGCTGCGCGCCTTCTCGGGCGTGGCCGGGCACCCGACCGCCCTCGTGGCGGCCGGCGGCGTCTCGGCCAACGGCGCGATCCGCCGGGCGCTGGCGGCGCTGGCCGGCGAGGCGGGCCTGAGCTTCGTGGCGCCGCCCCTGGCCCTGTGCGGCGACAACGGCGCGATGATCGCCTGGGCCGGGCTGGAGCGCCTGCGCCTCGGGCTCACCGACGACCTCACTGCGCCTGCCCGCGCCCGCTGGCCCTTCGCCGAGAAGCCCGCCGCCGGAGCCCTGGCCGGGTGAGGGCGGCCGGGCGCCGGCTGCCCGCGGAGCCGGGGCCGCTCTTCGGGACCGCCGCGTCCCGGCCCGAGCAGCAGGCCCGCTGGCGCCGTCTGGTCGACAGCCTCCTGCCCGAGGCGGCGCGGACCCGCCCCGACTGGCCGGTGCGCCTCGACCATTGCTTCGCCCGCATCCTCCTCGACAACGCCTGCGGCGGCCCCTGGCGGGAGAGCGTCGCCCCGCCGGCCTGGGCCAACATGCCGGAAGCGCGCCTGTCCTGCGCCATCGAGCTCGGCGAGGCCGTGCTCGCGGGCCGCGCCGACCTCGCCCTGCTGAACCGGCGCTCGCTGCAATGGCGCGGCAGCCTCAAACCCCCGCCGGCCCCGGATGGCTTGCGCGACGGCGACCTCCTCCTCCGGCGCTGGCGCCGGTCGGACGACGCGGCCTTCGCCGCCCTGAACGCCGACCCGGAGGTGATGCGTCACTTCCCCAGCCCGAAAGGCCGGCCCGAGAGCCTGATGGAGGCCCGCGCCCTCGACCGCCGCTTCGAGGCGGACGGGTTCGGACCCTGGGCGGTGGAGGAGGCCGGCCGCTTCCTCGGTTTCGCCGGGGCCATGCGCCTGATGCGGGCGATGCCGTTTACCGGCGGCGAGCGGCCGGGGGATTGCGTCGAGGTGGGCTGGCGTTTCGCCACGGCCGGCTGGGGCCGGGGGCTCGCCACCCGCGCCGCGCGCCTGAGCCTCGCCGACCTGTTCGGCCGCTGCGGCATCCACTCCGTGGTGGCCTTCACGGCCGCCGGCAACGCGCCCTCGCGCAGGGTGATGGAGCGGCTCGGCATGGTGCACGTGGCCACCGAGGATTTCGACCATCCGGGGTTGCAGGCGGGGAGCCCGCTTGCCCGCCACGTGCTCTACCGGCTGGCGGCCTCGGACTGGCAGGCTTTGAGGACGGGACCGATCGCATGAGCGCAAGGGATGGGATCGGCGACGGGATCGGCGTGGTGGGCGGCGGCGCCTGGGGCACGGCGCTCGCGAACGCCGCCGCCGCCGCCGGCCGCGACGTGGTGCTGTGGCTGCGCGACGAAGAGGCCGCCGCGCGCCTCGAACGCGACCGGGAGAACGCCCGCTACCTGCCGGGCGTGCCCCTGCACCCGCGCATCCGCGCCACCGGGCGCGCGGCCGATCTCGGGGGCACCGGGGCGAACCTGCTGGTCGTCCCGGCCCAGACCATGCGCGGGGTGCTGGGCCAGTTGCGGGCCGTGCTCGCCCCCGGCGCGCCGGTGGTGCTCTGCGCCAAGGGCATCGAGCGCGGCACGGACAGCTTCATGAGCGCGGTGGCGGCCGAGGCCCTGCCGGATGGGACGCCGGTGGCCGTGCTCTCCGGCCCGAGCTTTGCCGCGGACGTCGCCCGCAACCTGCCCACCGCCGTGACGCTCGCGGCGCAGGATGCGGCCCTGGCCGCCGCCCTCGCCCGCAGCCTGTCGGGGCCTGCCTTGCGCCTCTACCACACCGACGACGTGCGCGGCGTCGAGATCGGCGGGGCCGGCAAGAACGTCCTGGCCATCGCCTCGGGCATCGTCGCGGGGAGGGGCCTGGGCGAGAGCGCGCGGGCCGCGCTGATCGCCCGCGCCTTCGCCGAACTGATGCGGTTCGCGCGGGGCTTCGGCGGCCGGGCCGAGACGCTGATGGGCCTCTCGGGCCTCGGCGACCTCGTGCTGACCGCCTCCTCGCCCCAGTCCCGCAACTTCGCCTTCGGCGAGCGCTTGGGCGCGGGCGCCACGCCCGAGGAAGCCGCCGGCGGCAAGCTCGCGGAGGGCGCCTTCACCGCCGCCGCCCTGGTGGCGCTCGCCCGCGGACGCGGGATCGAGATGCCGATCGCCGAATCGGTGGCCGCCATCGTCTCCGGCGCGGCCAGCGTCGAGGACGTGGTGGCCCGGCTCCTGGCCCGGCCCCTCAAGGGAGAAGCGGAATGAGCGGATTTCCGATCCGGGACTTCCTCGCCGGCCGCGGCCCGGACGGGTCCGGCCGCAGGATCGCGCAGGTGATCGCCTTCGAGGATGGGCGCATCGAGGCCGTGCACGACTTCATCCAGTGGTGCTTCCCCCTCCCGGAGGCGAGCCGCGCCGTGCCCGGCGCCCCTGTCCTTGCGCCCGGCGAGGCCGACGCCATCCGCGCCGACCCCGAGGCGCTTGCGGGGCTGTCCGCCATGCTCGCGCGGATGCGCCGGTTCTATGCCGGGACCGACCTCTGGCTCGGCGCCCACGACCACAACCACCTGCGCATCACCCGCATCCTCACGGCCGTGCGCGCCCTGCTGGGCGAGGCCGAGGCGCAGGATTTTTTCGCGTTCGTCACCGCCCGGAATGCCGGGGCCGGGGCGCCGATCAACCGGCAGAGCCTGGCCTTCTGGGCGGCGGCCCTCGCGCCGCGCCACTGACCGGGGCCGACGAAAAACGGGGTTAGGCGTCCAGGGGCGATTGCCCTGCGCCGGCGGATCGCCGAAGGCGTGCCCGTGACGAATCCGGCGGGAGAACGATGGCGCACTGGCTCTTCAAGTCCGAACCCGCGACCTGGTCGTGGGACCAGCAAGTGGCGGCAGGCGCTGTCGGCACGCACTGGAACGGGGTGCGCAACCACCTCGCCAAGAAGCACCTGATGGCGATGCAGGTGGGCGAGCACGGCTTCTTCTACCACTCGAACGAGGGCAAGGCGGTGGTCGGCCTCGTCGAGGTGATCCGGCCCTATTACCCCGACGACACCGACGCGACCGGCCGCTTCGGCATGGTCGACCTGCGCGCCATAAGGCCCCTGCCGCGGCCTGTCGGCCTCGACGCGATCAAGGCCGCGCCGGGGCTCGCGGACATGGTGCTCGTCACCAATTCCCGCCTCTCGGTGCAACCGGTGAGCGCGGCGGAATGGGCCCTCGTCCTGGCGATGGGCGGGCTCGACTGAGGGGGCGGTGCCCGTCCCGGGGAACCCGGAAGACACAGGCGCCCGCCCGCCTCGTGAAACCCGTCCGAAATCCGCGTTCCTCGCGTTGACGCTCCGCGCGGGCGCGGCCTAGACCTGTCGCCATGCGCAGGCGTTCGCCCGGATCGGCTGGAGGGCGCGCGATCATTGCCGTGATCGCGCTCTACGCGCTGCTGCTCCAAGCCTTCCTCGGCGCCCTCGCGCCCCCCGCCTTCGCCGGCCCCGGCGAGGCGATGATCTGCGGGCACGACGGAACGGACGCGCCCGCCGACGACCCGGCAGCCTGCCGCCAGCACGAATGCTGCCTCCCGATCCACGCCGAACCGCTGACGCTCGCCCCCGTGGCGAGTCTGCTCGCGACGCCCGCCTGGCCCCTGCGCGTGGCGACGCGCTTGGTCTGGAGCCCCGCCGACGCCATCGCGCCCCGCGCGCCTCCCGACCCCACCGCCAGCCCCCGAGGTCCGCCCGCACTCTGACCGATCCGCTCTCCCGATCGCTCAGACCCGGACCTCACGCCTATGTCACGCCTGCTCTCCGGCGACGCCGCCGCGTTCCCTCACGCGCCGGCCGTGCGCTTTTCGCGCGAGGCCGTGTACCGCGCCGTCTGGCGCTGGCACTTCTATGCCGGCCTCCTCAGCCTGCCCTTCCTGGTGCTTCTGTCGGCCACGGGCGCCCTCTACCTGTTCAAGGCCGAGATCGACGGGACCGTCTTCGCCTACCGGACCACCGTCGCGGTCCGGGCGACGCCGCCGCTGGGACCGGATCGGCTGATCTTCAACGCCACCCAGGCCGTGCCCGAGGCCGCGCCCGTCACCTTTACGGAGCCGGCGAACTCCGCCGCCTCGGCGCTCGTCACCCTGGCCGGCCCGACCGGCAAGATTCTGGTCTGGCTCGACCCCTATAGCGGCGACGTGCTCGACCGGGTGGCGGCCGACCAGGAATTCTCCTCCGTGGTGCGGCGCCTGCACAGCCTCGCCTATTTCGGGCCGCTGGCGAACGCCGTGATCGAGGTGGTGGCGGGCTTCGCCCTGATCCTCGTCCTCACCGGCCTCTACCTGTGGTGGCCGCGCGGGCAAGGAGGCGGTGTCGTCTCCGTCCGGGGCCGGCCCCGCACACGCGTCTGGTGGCGCGACCTGCATGCGGTGACGGGTCTCGTGGCCGGCGGCGGCCTGTTCTTCCTGGCGGCCACCGGCCTGCCCTGGTCGGTCTGGTGGGGCCAGCAGTTCCGCAACGTGACGAACCAGGCCGGCCTCGGCCAGCCCCGCGAACTCTGGGCCGGCAAGCCCGTCTCGGCCGTACCGATGGGTGAGCGGCTGGAGAGCGCCGGCTGGACCATGCAGGACGCACCGGTGCCGCTCTCGCGCCCCGGCCCGACGCCGCTGGGCATCGACCGCGCCGCCGAGATCCTGCACGGCCTCGGGATGCCGGCGGGCTACGAACTCGCCCTGCCGCGGGGAGCGAGCGACGTCTACGCCGCAGCGATCTATCCCCGCGACGTGGCGGGCCAGCGCCTCGTCTCCCTCGACCAGTATAGCGGCCGGCCCCTCCTCGACGTGCGCTTTTCCGAACTCGGGCCGGTGGGCCGGGCGATCCAGTACGGCATCGGCATCCACAAGGGCGAGTATTGGGGCCGGGCCAACCAGCTCGCGATGCTGGCCTTCTGCCTCGCCACCATCCTGCTTTCAGTCACCGCCGGGGTGATGTGGTGGAAGCGCCGACCCGCGGGCGGCCTCGGCGTCCCGCCCTGGCCCCGCGACCGGCGGATCGCGGCCACCGTCACCGCCCTGGTGCTGGGTCTCGGCGCGCTGTTTCCCCTGACGGGCCTCGCCATCCTCTTGATGCTCGGAATCGACCTCGCGGCCCAGGCCCTGCGCGGCCGCAGGGCCGCTGCCGGCGCGGGCCTGCCCCTGTGCCTCGCGGTGATCGCGGTCGGCTGCCTTCCGACCCCGGTCCGTGCCGAGGACGCCGCCGTCACCCTGGAGGAACTCACCGTCACCGGGGACGGGCCGCGCGGCGCCTTCGGCGTCGCCGCCCCCCCCGGCTCGTCCGCCAGCGTCATCGAGCAGCCGGTCGGCCAGGTCGTCACCGCGATCGGACGGCAGGGCACCATCGCCGACCGCCCGGCCACCAGCATCGGCTCGGTGCTGCTCGACAGCCCCGGCATCACCGTGCGCCAGGGCAACGGCGCCCGCGACGTGGTGGTCTCGATCCGCGGCAACAACGCCCGCTCCACCGGCGTGACCAAGAACATGGTCGTGCTGGAGGACGGCTTCGTGATGACCCAGCCGGACGGCGCCTCGCGCTTCGACATCGTCGATCCCCGCGCCTACAGCCGCATCGACGTGTTCCGGGGGCCGCAATCGGCCCTGTTCGGCAACTACGCCACGGGCGGGGCGCTGGCCTTCCGCACCCGCACCGGCCGCGAGATCGACGGCTACGAGATCGGCACGGATGCCGGCAGCTTCGGCTACCTCAGCAACTACTTCACCGTCGGCGGCGTCAGCGGCCCGGTGGAGATCAGCCTGTTCGCCAGCGACGTGCGCGCCAACGGCTACCAGGACCATGCGAGCTACAACACCCAGACCATCAACCTGCTGGCGAGCTACACGCCGTCGCCCGACACGCGCATCACCCTCAAGGTGATCAACAACGACCTGTTCGCGGCGCTCCCCGTGCGCTCGTCGCTGGACCAGTTCGGCGTCAACCCCTACCAGCGCGGCTGCGCCTCCGGGCTCGCCCCGGCGCCGGGCTGCACCATCATCAACCTGTTCCGCAACGGCCTGTTCGGCGCCACCGTGCCTGTGGCGGCCGGGGACGGCGGCTTCCTGCGCAACGACCGGCGCACCATCGTGGCCGCCCGCATCGAGCACGACATCGACGCGCAGACGACCTGGCGCCTCCAGGGCGGGTTCGACGAGCGCAACTTCAACCAGCCCTTCTACGCGACCTCCTCGCGAGGCAGCTATCCGTCCTACAACCTGCTGACCGACCTGACCCGGCGCGGGGATTTCTTCGGGCTGCCCGCCACGGGCTACGTGGCCCTGAGCGCCAGCGCGCTGGACAGCCACATCTCCACCTACAACCGCGCCCCCTACGGCGGCCCGCGCCTCGGCGGGCTGATCGGCGACCAGGACGCGGTGCAGGCCAACCTCGGCGGCCGGGCGCGCGGCGAGGTCGCCCTCTCCGACCAGTGGACGGGGGTGGCCGGCATCAGCGCCGAGAATACCTGGATCACCGGGCGAAACCGCGCCTACGCCTACGCGGCGGCGGGGACCACGACGACGCTCGCCACCGCCGACCGCAGCTTCCTCAACGTCGCGCCGGAACTGGCCCTGGTCTACCGCCCGAGCACGGAATGGGCGTTCCGCGGGCGTGCGGCCACCGGCTACACCACGCCGGCGGCCAGCAACCTGTTCATCACGCCGGCCGGCCTGCCCGGCGCCAACACCCAGTTGCAGACCCAGGAGAACCTCGGCTTCGACCTCGGCGCCGACTGGACCCCGACGCCGGGCCTGCGCCTGAGCGTGACCGGATTCTACGAGTTCTTCCGCAACGAGCTGGTCTCGCAATCCCCCGGCGCCGGCCTGATGGCCTACACCTTCAACGCGCCTGCCTCCGAGCACCGCGGCATCGAGGTCGGCGCCGACTGGGCCTTCGCCCCCGGCTGGCGGGCCACTGCGGCCTACACCTTCGACGACCAGATCTACACGGACTACGTCGAGCAGCTGAGCGCGGGCACCCGCACCGCCCGCTTCGACCGGGCCGGCAACCACATCCCCGGCGTGCCGGCCCACCAGTTGCTCGCCCGGATCGGCTACGACCAGCCGACCGGCCCGCTGGCCGGCCTCGGCGCCTTCGTCGAGACCGTGTTCCAGGACGACTTCTATATCGACAACGCCAACCTGCTGCGGGCGCCGGGCTACGCCATCGTCAACGCCAACGTGCACTACGCCACCGACCTGGCCGGCGGCTACGCAAAGCGGCTGAACCTCTACCTGGAGGTCCGCAACCTGTTCGACACGACCTACGTCGCCTCGGCCCAGAACCTCGCCAATTCCCTCAACGCGGCCACCGGCCTGCAGAACGGGGCGGCTCTGCTCTCGGCCACCACCGGATCGGTCTTCGCCGGCGCGCCGCGGACGTTTATGGGCGGGATGAAGCTGTCGTTCTGATCCGCCCCCTGGCCCGGAGCTTGCTGCCGCATCCGGTGTGATGCCGGCCGGTGCGACATCCGCGCCGCGGGATCACCCGCGTTCGGCCGGCCCCCTTGCCTGCCGGCCGCCATCCGGCGCACGCTCAGACCCGATCCCGCAGAGGCCCGATCCTTTGGAGTCCCGCTTGTCCAGACGCCCGTTGAAAGCCCTCGCGCTCGGCCTCCTCCTCGGCCTGAGCGCTGCGGCGGTCCCCGTCCAGGCCGCCAACGTCTTCCGCTTCGCCTTCCAGGGGGACATCAAGTCGCTGGACCCCTATTCCCTGAAGGAGAGCTTCACGATCGGCATGCACGGTGCGGTCTACGAGTCCCTCGTCACCCGCGACAAGAACCTCAAGTTCGCCCCCCAGCTCGCCGAATCCTGGGAGACGCCCGAGCCGACGCGCTGGCGCTTCCACCTGCGCAAGGACGTGACGTTCCACGACGGCTCGCCGTTCACCGCCGACGACGTGATCTTCTCCGCCGCCCGCGTGCGGGCGCCGGGCTCGAACTTCCAGACCAACGTGCCCGGCGACGCCGAGTTCGTGAAGGTCGACGACCACACCGTCGACATGCTGCTGAAGAAGCCCAACCCCATCGCGATCTACCAGTTCTCCACCTGGTACATCATGTCCAAGGCCTGGGCGGAGAAGAACGGCGCGGTCGCGCCCTCGCCGGCCAGCGCCACGTCGCCGAGCTACGCGGCGCTCCACGAGAACGGCACCGGCCCCTTCGTCGTCACCGAGCACCAGCCCGGCGTGAAGACGGTGTTCAAGAAGTTTTCCGGCTACTGGGGCAAGGTGGAGTCGAACCTCGACGAGGCGGTGTTCACCACCATCGGCAACGACGCCACCCGCGTCGCCGCGCTCCTGTCGGGCGAGGTCGACTGGGTCGATCCGGTGCCCCTCCAGGACCAGCAGCGCGTCAACGCCAGCGGCACGGCGACCGTGATGGCCGGCCCCGAGCTGCGCACGATCTTCCTCGGCATGGACCAGGGCCGCGATGAGCTGAAGGACTCGACCGTCAAGGGCAAGAACCCGTTCAAGGACGCGCGGGTGCGCGAGGCGTTCTACCTCGCCATCGACGAGGACACGATCGCCAAACGCGTCATGCGCGGGCAGGCCACCCCCTCCGCCCTGCTGATCGCGCCCACGCTCTACGACCGCTCGGGCGAGTTCAAGCGCCCCGCCTCGGACGCCAAGCGGGCCAAGCAGCTGCTGACCGAGGCCGGCTATCCGGACGGCTTCGGCCTGACCATGGACTGCCCCAACGACCGCTACGTCAACGACGAGCCGATCTGCCAGGCGGTGGTCTCGATGCTGGCCCGCATCGGCGTGAAGGTGAACCTCGCCGCCCAGCCCAAGGCCAAGTACTTCGCCAAGGTGCTGGCGCCCAGCTACGACACCTCGTTCTATCTCGTCGGCTGGACGCCCTCCTCGCAGGACAGCCACAACATCCTGTTCGAGATCGCCGGCTGCCGGAAGGGCGACAAGTCAGGCCGCGGCGGCTGGAACCTCGGCAATTACTGCAACCCGAAGATCGACGAGATCGCCGACCGCGTGGAGAGCGAGACCGATCCCAAGAAGCGCGACGCCGAGATCAAGGAGGGCTTCGACACCATCCAGGCGGATTGGGGCTACATCCCCCTCCACCAGCAGGCGCTCGCCTGGGGCGTCTCGAAGAAGGTCACCCTCGTGCAGCGCCCGGACAACATGCTGATGCTGTACTGGGTCTCCAAGGAGCCGTGATGGGAGGGGCGTGAGCCGTGCTCGCCTTCATCCTGCGCCGGGCGCTCCAGTCCGTCGCCGTCCTGGCGGTGGTCGGGCTCATCGCCTTCTCGATGTTCCGCTTCGCGGGCGATCCCGTGAACCAGATCGTCGGGGCCGACACGCCGGTGGCCGAGCGGGCCGAGGTGCGCCGGAGCCTCGGCCTCGACGACCCGACCCTGGTTCAGTTCGCCCGCTACGCCGGCAACGTCCTGCGGGGGAATTTCGGCATCTCCTACCAGTTCCGCCAGCCGGTGGCGTCGCTGCTCGCCGAACGCATGCCCGCCACGCTGGAGCTCGCCTTCTGCGCGACGGTGTTCGCCCTGTCGGTCGGCATCCTGATGGGGGTCTACTGCGCCCTGCGGCGGGAGACCTGGCTCGCCAAGCTGTTCCAGGCGGTCTCCCTGGTGGGCGTCAGCCTGCCGACCTTCCTGATCGGCATCCTGCTGATCTTCCTGTTCTCGGTGACGCTGGGCTGGCTGCCGAGCTACGGCCGCGGCGACACCGTGCGGCTCGGCTGGTGGACCACCGGCTTCCTCACGGGCTCGGGCCTCAAGGCCCTGATCCTGCCCGCGATCACCCTCGGCCTGTTCCAGATGACCCTGATCATGCGCCTCGTGCGGGCCGAGATGCTGGAGGTGCTGCGCACCGACTACATCCGCTTCGCCCGCGCGCGGGGGCTGACCACCCGCGCCGTCCATTTCGGCCACGCCCTCAAGAACACCCTGGTCCCGGTCATCACCATCGCCGGGCTGCAGCTCGGCTCGGTCATCGCCTTCTCGATCATCACCGAGACGGTTTTCCAGTGGCCGGGCATGGGGCTGCTGTTCGTGCAGGCGGTGCAGAACGTCGACATCCCGATCATGGCCGCCTACCTGCTCCTGGTGGCGGCGATCTTCGTGACCATCAACCTCGTGGTGGACGTGCTCTACACCGTGGTGGACCCGCGCCTGCGCCTCTCCGTGGGCAAGGCGGCATGAGCGCATCCGCCGGGGAGGCCGCCCTCCCACCGCCCGCCGCCGCGCCCCGCTCCCGGCTTGCGCGCTTCCGCGATTCCGACCTGTGGGCGAGCTTCAAGCGCTCGAAGCTCGCGATCGGGGCGCTCGCCGTGACGGCCCTGCTGTTCACCCTGGCCATCGCCGCGCCGCTGATCTCGCCGCAGAACCCCTACGACCCGGCCCAGCTCGACCTCATCAACTCCAACCTGCCGCCCCTGTGGCAGGCGGAGGGGCAGGCGCCCTTCCTGTGGGGCACCGACGACCAGGGCCGCGACGTGCTCTCGGCCGTGTTCTACGGCCTGCGCCTCTCGCTGATCGTGGGCATCCTCGGCGTCCTCGTCTCGGGGGCGCTCGGCATCGCCCTCGGGCTGGTCGCCGGCTATGTCGGCGGCTGGCTCGACACGCTGATCATGCGGGTCGCCGACGTGCAGCTCACCTTCCCGGCCATCCTGATCGCGCTGATCGTGGACGGGGTCGCCAAGGCGGCCTTCGGCGGGGCGCTGGACACCAACGCCACCATCGGGCTCATCGTGGTCTCGATCGGCCTATCGTTCTGGGTGCAGTACGCCCGCACCGTGCGCTCCTCGGTGATGGTGGAGAAGGGCAAGGACTACGTCCAGGCCGCCCGGCTCATCGGCCTGTCCTCCCCGGTGATCATGCTGCGCCACGTCCTGCCCAACGTCACCGGCCCGGTCTTCGTCATCGCCACGATCAACCTGGCGCTCGCGATCATCACGGAGGCGACCCTGTCCTTCCTCGGCACGGGGCTGCCCGAGACCATGCCGTCGCTCGGCACCCTGATCCGCACCGGCAACCGCTTCCTGTTCTCGGGCGAGTGGTGGATCGTCGCCTTTCCGGGCCTGGCGCTCGCCGGGCTGGTCCTGGCGATCAACCTGCTGGGGGACTGGCTGCGCGACGCCCTGAACCCGAAGCTGCAATGAGCGACACCGTCCTCTCCGTGCGCGACCTCTCCGTCGCCTTCGAGACCCGGCGCGGCACCCTCACGGCCATCGACGGCGTCTCCTTCGACATCGCCAAGGGCGAGATTTTGGGGGTCGTCGGCGAGTCCGGGGCCGGCAAGTCCGTCACCGGTGCGGCGGTCATCGGCCTGATCGACCCACCCGGCCGCATCGCCGGCGGCACGATTACCTTGCGCGGCGAGCGCATCGACGACCTTCCCCCCGAGCGCATGCGCCGGGTGCGGGGGCGGCGCATCGGCATGATCTTCCAGGACCCGCTCACCTCCCTCGATCCGCTCTACCGGGTCGGCGACCAGATCGTGGAGACGATCCGCACCCATACCGACCTGTCGCAGAAGGCTGCGCGTGCCCGCGCCATCGCCCTGCTGGCGGAGGTCGGCATCCCCGCGCCCGAGCGGCGCATCGACGGCTACCCGCACGAGTTCTCCGGCGGCATGCGCCAGCGCGTGGTGATCGCCCTGGCGCTCGCCGCCGAGCCGGAACTCATCATCGCCGACGAGCCGACCACGGCGCTCGACGTCTCGGTCCAGGCCCAGATCATCACCCTGCTGAAGCGCCTCTGCCGCGACCACGGCACCGCCGTGATGCTGGTGACGCACGACATGGGCGTGATCGCCGAGGCCGCCGACCGGGTCGCCGTGATGTACTCCGGCCGCATCGCCGAGATCGGCCCGGTCGCGGACGTGGTGCGCGAGCCCCGCCACCCCTACGCGGCCGGCCTGATGGGCGCGATCCCGACGCTGACGCAAAGTCCGGGGCGCCTCGCCCAGATCCCCGGATCGATGCCCCGGCTCACCGCCATCCCCGCGGGCTGCGCCTTCCACCCGCGCTGCCCGAAGGTGTTCTCACGGTGTCGCGTCGAGCGGCCGGAGCCGATCCCGGTCGGCCCGAGCCGGGTCGCCTGCCACCTCTTCGACGCGCAGGAGAACGCGGCATGAACGTGCCGGCCGGCGCCGCCCCCTACGTCGAGGTCGAGAACCTGCGTCGGGTCTTCGACGTGTCGAAGCCCTGGCTCAACCGGGTGATCGAGCGTGCGCCGCGCCAGAGCCTCAAGGCGGTGGACGGGGTCGGCTTCACCATCGCCAGGGGCGAGACCTTCGCGCTGGTTGGCGAATCCGGCTCCGGCAAGTCCACGGTGGCGCGGATGGTGGTCGGCCTGCTGGAGCCCTCCGGCGGCGAGGTCCGCATCACCGGCGTGTCGATGACGGACCCGAAGCAGGCGGCCGCCCGACGGCGGCTGCGCGCCCGCATCCAGATGATCTTCCAGGACCCCTACGCCTCGATGAACCCCCGCTGGAGGGTGGGCCGGATCGTGGCCGAGCCGATCCGGGCCTTCGACCTGATCCGGGGCGAGGCCGCGATCCAGGCCCGCGTCGGTGAGTTGCTGGGGCTGGTCGGCCTGCATCCGGACGATCGGAGCAAGTATCCGCACGCGTTCTCCGGCGGCCAGCGCCAGCGGGTGGCCATCGCCCGCGCCCTGGCCTCGCAGGCCGAGTTTTTGGTCGGAGACGAGCCGACCTCGGCGCTCGACGTGTCGGTGCAGGCTCAGATCCTCAACCTGATGCGCGACCTCCAGGACCGGCTCGGGCTGACCTACCTGTTCATCTCCCACAACCTCGCCGTGGTGCGCCACATGGCGACCCGCATCGGCGTGATGTATCTCGGCCGCGTGGTCGAGATCGGCGGCGGGCGCGAGCTGTTCCTGCGCCCGCGCCACCCCTACACCCGGATGCTGCTCGATGCGGTGCCCGACCTCGGCCATATCGGCCGCGCCCGCGTGCCCGTCTCCGGCGAGATCCCCAATCCGATCGACCCGCCGCCGGGCTGCGCCTTCAACCCCCGCTGCCCCCTCGCGGCCGAGCGCTGCCGCCGCGAGGTGCCGCAACTGATCGACGGCGTGGCCTGCCACGCGGTCGAGGAAGGCCGGGCCGGGTATTGATCGGACTGAAACGCGCCCTTCGGTGGAGTCAGGCCGCGTCGTCCGGCCGGTCGAGGGGCAGGCAGCCGCGGGCTTCGAGTTCGGCCCGCACGGCCTTCTTGGTGATCTTGCCGTAGCCGGATTTCGGCAGCCCGTCCCAGACGAAGACCCGCTTCGGCAGCTTGTAGCGGGAGACCTTGGGCGCCAGCCAGGCCAGCAATGTGTCCTCGTCCAGGGCGGCCCCCGAGCGCAGGACGCAGACCGCGACGCCGACCTCGCCCCAGGTCCGGTCCGGCACGCCCAGGATCGCCACCTCGGCGATGGCCGGATGCTCCAGCATCTTCTCCTCGGTCTCGCGCGGATACACGTTCGAGCCGCCGGAGATGTACATGTCCGAGGCGCGGCCGGTGATGAACAGGAAGCCCTCCGCGTCGTGGTGGCCGAGGTCGCCCGTCCTGAACCACCCATCGCGAAACGCCTGCGCGTTGGCCTCCGGGTTGTCGTAGTAGCCGGCAAACACCGCCGGGCCGCAGACGCAGATCTCGCCGGTCTCGCCCGGCGCCAGTTCGCGGCCATCGTTGTCCTGGATCTGGACCTGCATGCCGGTGCGCTCATGGCCGCAGGTGCCGACCCGCGCCCCCGGCCCGTCTTCCAATGCGTGCAGGCGTGGGGGCAGCACCGTGATGTTGCCGGTGACCTCGCCGAGGCCGAAATACTGCACCAGTACCGGGCCGAGCTTGGCGAGCGCGTGCTTCTGGTCCGCCCGGTACATCGGCGCGCCCGCGTAGATCACGTGGCGGAGGCAGGAATGGTCGTGCCGGTCCACCGCGTCGTGCTCGGTCAGCATCTTCACGATGGTGGGCACCGTGAACAGGTTGGTGATGCGCCAGCGCGCCACCAGGGCCCAGGCCTCGTCGGCGTCGAACCGGTCGCCGCCCATCAGGACGGTCTTGGCGCCGGCCGCGACCTGCACGAGCTGGTGGATGCCGGCCCCGTGCGAGAGGGGCGCCACCACCAGGGAGGCGTCGGCCTCCGTCGTGCCCGGCATCAGGTCGCAGAGGTGGTTGGTGACGACGAAGGCCATCTGGCCGTGCGTCAGCACCGCCGCCTTCGGGCGCCCGGTCGTGCCGGAGGTGAAGAAGAACCAGCACGGGTCGTCGTGCGCGACCCCCGCCGTCGGCGCCGCCTGCCCCGAATGGGCTGCGACGAGGGCATCGTAACCGGGCCCGAACTTCGAGGGGCCGATGGAGACGACGAGGCGCAGGTCGGGGGCCGCCGCCCGCACCGCCGCCTCGTGCCCGGGGAAGTCGGCCTGGCAGATCATCGCCGTGGCGCCGCTGGCACGCCCGAGATAGGCGACCTCGTCGGGCGTCTGGCGGAAGTTCGTCGGCACCCACACGGCCCCGAGGCGGAAGCAGACGAACATCGACTCGAAGAGCTGGTTGCAGTTCCTGGCCTGCACCAGCACCCGGTCGCCCTTGGTCACGCCGCGCTCGGCGAGCGCCGCGGCCATGGCGTCGACGCGGGCGTCGGTCTCGGCCCAGGACCAGGTCCGCTCGCCCCAGGCGAGGCCGACCGCCTCCCCGTGCCGGCGCGCGGACCGGCGCAGGAAGTGGGCGAGGTTCATCACCCGCCGCGTGCAAGGACTGACGCCGCCCTTCGGGGGCGGCCCGCCCGCGCTCACCTGCGCCGCTCCAGGATCGAGACGTAGTTGGCCACCGCCGCGCCGCCCATGTTGAACACGCCCGCGAGGTTGGCGTCCGCCACCTGCATCTCGCCGGCCTCGTTCATCAGCTGCAGGCAGGCCATGACGTGCATGGACACGCCGGTGGCGCCCACCGGATGCCCCTTGGACTTGAGGCCGCCCGACGGGTTGATCGGCAGGCGCCCGCCCTTCTCGGCCAGGCCCTCGCGCACCACGCGATACCCCTCGCCGGGGGCGGCGAGCCCCATGGCCTCGTACTCGATCAGCTCGGCGATGGTGAAGCAGTCGTGGGTCTCGACGAGGTCGAGGTCGGCAAGCGTCAGGCCGGCCTCAGCGCGGGCCTTCTCCCAGGCGAGCCGCGCCCCCTGGAAGGCGGTGGGGTCGCGGCGCGACAGGGGCAGGATGTCGTTGACGTGCTGGCGGGCCCGGAAGCCGATCGCGCGCTCCAGCCCCTCGGCGGTCTCCGCGTCGGCCACGACCAGGGCGGCGGCGCCATCCGAGATCAGGGAGCAGTCGGTGCGGCGCAGGGGGGCGGCGACGTAGGGGTTCTTGTCGGAGACGCGGTTGCAGAAGTCGAAGCCGAAGTCCCGGCGCATCTGGGCATAGGGGTTGGCCACGCCGTTGCGGTGGTTCTTGGCCGCGATCCGGGCCAGGTCCTCGCTGCGGTCGCCGTAGCGCTGGAAGTAGCCCGCCGCGATCCGCCCGAACACGCCGGCAAAGCCGCCTTCGATCTCGTCCTCCTCCTTGCGGTAGGAGGCGCCGAGCAGGATGTCGCTGGTCTCGGGCACGGTCTTGGCCGTCATCTTCTCGGCGCCCACCACCAGGGCGACCCGGCCCCGGCCGCTGTCCACGAAGTCCAGCGCCGCGTAGAGGGCCGCCGAACCGGTGGCGCAGGCGTTCTCCAGGTGCGTCGCCGGGACGTGGGCGAGATCCGGCATGTGGAGGGCCACCTGCGCCGCCTCGAAGCCCTGCTTCGAGAAGCCGTTGTTCATCACCCCGACATAGATGCCGTCGACCCGGTCCGCCCCGAGGCCTGCATGGGCCAGGGCCTCGCCCGAGACCCGTGCGATCAGGCTCTCGACGTCCGGGTCCTCCAGCTTGCCGAAGGGGGTGTGGGCCCAGCCCACGATGCAGGCGCGCGTCATCTCGGATTCTCTTCGTCTCGGGCGTCGGGTGGGGTCCTACGCCGTCAGGACAGCTTCCCGCAGGTCTTCTCCAGGATGGCCCAGGCTTCCTCGCCGTAGCGGCCCTTCCACTCCGCGTAGAAGCCGGCCTTGCGCAGCTTCTCCCGGAAGGGCTCCGGGTCGGGCTTGTTGAAGGTCAGGCCCTTGCCGGACAACTCGCCCTGGAGGGTGGCGTTGAGCTTGGCCACGTCCTCGCGCTCCTTCATGCCTGCGGCGTCGATGTGCCGGGCGACGACCGTGCGCAGGTCCGCGGGCAGGCGCTCCCAGGCGCGGCGGTTAGCCAGGAACCAGTAGCCGTCCCACATGTGGTTGGTCATGGAGCAGTATTTCTGCACCTCGTTGAACTTCGCCGTGGCGATGACGGCCAGCGGGTTCTCCTGCCCCTCGACGATCTTCGTCTGGAGGGACGAGTAGGTCTCGTTGAAGTTGATCGAGGTGGGCGCGGCGTCGAACGCCTTGAACATCGAGGTCCAGAGGGGCGAGGGGGGCACGCGGATCTTGAAGCCGCGCAGGTCCTCCGGGCTGGCGATCGGCTTCACCGAGGAGGTGGTCTGGCGGTAGCCGTTGTCCCAGATCTTATCCATGGCGACGAGGTTGGCCTTGGCGATCTGCCCGCGCACGTAGGCGCCGAGGTCGCCGTCCATCGCCTTCCACACGGCGTCGTAGTCCGGGAAGGCGTAGCCGATGCCGTTGATCGAGGCGGCCGGCACCAGGGTCGAGAGGATCAGCGGGGAGATCGTGAAGAACTCGACGCCGCCCGAGCGGATCTGGCTCAAGGTGTCGGTGTCCGAGCCGAGCTGGCTGGAGGGGAACACCTGCAATTCGAAGCGCCCGTTCGTCTCCGCCTTCAGCGCCGCGGACATCTCGCGGGCGCGGATGTTCATCGGGTGGGTGTCGGGCAGGTTGTTGGCGTATTTGTAGACGAACTCGGCCTTCTGGGCGCGGGCGACGTGCGGCGCCCCGATCAGGCCTCCCAATACGGCGGTCGAACCGGCTGCGAGCATGCGGCGGCGGGACAGAGACATGGTGGCGTGCTTCCTGGGGCGAGCCCGGACGGGCTCCCCGTTTCCTCGGTGTCGAAGACCCGTTCTGCGGATCCCAAGTCTTGTCCCTTCATCAGAATGCGATCCGCCGGAGGCTGTCAACGCGGGCCGGCCGCAGGTCGTGACTCAGTCCGACATCCAACGAAGCGGTCGGCACCGGGTGAGAGGCAATCCGGCCTCTGTCGGACGGGGGAACAGGCCGATATGGCTCCACGTGGCCCCGCTTCAGATCGGCGGCATCCGCGATGGACCACGAAGAACGGTCGCTGGGTTGCCAGACCCGTGTCGCGTCGAAGTGCGGGCCAGCCTCGCGGTGGCTGGCCAAGGCGAGGCGGCGTGATGCCGCCGACGAGACTCCCCCTGCGCCGTTCTAGGCGCAAGGAGACGTCCCGGTGATCGGGGGTGTTTGGAGGCGCTTAGTTTCGGGCGCCCTGAGAGGCCCCGATGCCGCCCAGGCCGATGCCGGTGTTGGCGCTTCGCCCCGACCCGCCACCCATGTTCCCCATCCCGCCATACAGGCTGCTGACGCCTTGCCCGCGCAGGATACCGGTCGGATCGCGTCGATCGGTCCGGCGCAGGTCGACGCTCTGCTCCTGGGCGCGGAAGGTCCGGGGCTGTTCGAGAGCATTCCATCGCGCCGATTGTGCCATCGATACGCTCGGGAGAAAGCTCAAGACGAACGCAGAGAAAACGACTGTATTTGTAAATCTCATTCCATGCTCCATGCGTGAAGTCATGCATGGTAGACGCTGAACCGAGTTCGCCTAATCCTGATGCACATATGAACTATTGTTAATCAAGGTGCATTTTCGCACGGCATATCAGGCCTCGCAGGATGCGTTTCGTCGTTCGCGCGTGCGACGGCCGCGCGGAAAATGCCAATTTTATAGGCTGAGACGATCAGGGCAGGAAATTCATCAGATGCGGCCGCGGGCCTGCCTCGATCTGAAAATTCTACGACGGGCGACTGTTTTTTGTAAATTACAGAATTAAATTATATAACCATAGTCAAATTACCCAGGGATAATGCATGAATATTCGATAATCATTGAGCCGATATCGCGCTGTCGGAGACGATCACGCAGGCGTGGTCCGCGGTCGAGCAACACGCAGGCCGTCTGCGCGGGCAAGGTCGCATCGCGCGCACTCGGTCGAGCCATGTCGGATGTCGAATCGAGGGGCGGTTGCGCCGCCCGGGGCCGCGTGACTCCGGACATCGGGGACGGGCTGTAGGATGGGCCGGTTGCCAGGTGTGGCCGGCCCGGCCCATCCTGCCGCCCATGCGCCCGCCCGTTCCCCTCTCCGCGGTCAGGACCTTCGAGGCCGCCGCGCGGCGGCGTTCGTTCAAGTCGGCAGCAGACGAGTTGAACCTCACGGCGAGCGCCGTGAGCCACGCCATCCGCAAGATGGAGCAGGCGCTGGGCGTCGCCCTGTTCGAGCGCGACGGCCACGGCGTCGCCCTGACGCCGGCCGGCGAGGCGCTCCTCGACCATGTCGGCCGCGCCTTCGAGGAGCTCAACCGCGGCCTCGACCTCGTCACCAGCCGGGGGCCGCAACTGCTGCGCCTGCACTGCGCCCCGAGCTTTGCCGCGCAATGGCTGACGCCGCGGCTCGCCCGCTTCCTCGCCGAGCATCCGGGCCTCGAGGTCCGGCTCGCGGCGGGCATGGACTACGCCCGCTTCCTCACCGACGAATTCGACGCCGACATCGTCTACGGGCCGCCGCGCGGCGAAGGGCTGTTCCGCATGGCCCTGGGCGAGGAGCGGGTGACGCCGCTCTGCGATCCGGAGCGGGCCGCGCGCATCCGCGAGCCCGCCGACCTCTTCGCCCACATGCTGATCCAGAGCGACAACAAGCTCGTGCGCTGGCCCCTCTGGTTCGAGCGCAACGACCTGCGGGCGCCGCCCCCGGCCGGAATCCGCTTCGACCGGAGTTTCCTGGCGATAGCGGCGGCGGCCGACGGGCTCGGCGTCGCCCTGGAATCCACCTTGCTGGCCGAGCGCGAACTGGCGAGCGGGCGCCTCGTGGCGCCGCTCGCCGGCCGGGCGGAGGACGTGCTCTACAACGGCCATCACCTCGTGTTTCCCGCCGCCGCCCGGCGCCGGGCGCCGCTGCGCACCTTCGCCCACTGGCTCGCGCGGGAGATGCGCATCGAGTCGAGCGCCGACATCCTCTGATCCGCGCACGCCGGCGAAGATGAGCGGCATTCACCTGCCCGTGTAAAATTCGCGTTTGCGCTTCGAGCCGGGTGCCCGCACTCTCCGGGCAACGAAAGATGAGAGGAAACGACCGGGCATCCGGGCGGCCGAACCGGCCCCCGATGTATCGGACGGGCATGAGCCGGGGCCCCCCATGCGGGCCCGGTCTCCCGCCACGCCTCCCATCCCAGGCATCGTACGGATCGCGGGAACGGACCCGATCCGGAGGGAGGGACACATGCTTCTCAAGGACAAGGTCTGCCTCATCACGGGTGCGGCCTCGGCACGCGGCATCGGCAAGGCGACGGCGAAGCTGTTCGCCCATCACGGCGGCCGGGTCGTGATCCTCGACCTCGACGCGGGCCAGGCCGAGGCCGCCGCTGCCGACATCGGACACGGCCATCTCGGGCTCGCCTGCAACGTCACCGACAAGGCGGCCTGCAAGGCCGCGGCCGACGAGGTGATCGCCCGCCTCGGCCGGATCGACGTGCTGATCAACAACGCCGGCATCACCCAGCCCCTCAAGATCATGGAGATCGAGGCGGCCAACTACGACGCCGTCACCGACGTGAACCTGCGCGGCACCCTCTACATGAGCCAGGCCGTGATCCCGCAGATGCGCGCCCAGCAGAGCGGCGCCATCGTCTGCATGTCCTCGGTCTCGGCCCAGCGCGGCGGCGGCATCTTCGGCGGTCCCCACTACAGCGCGGCCAAGGGCGGCGTCCTCGGCCTGTCGAAGGCGATGGCCCGCGAACTCGGGCCCGACGGCGTCCGCGTGAACTCGGTCACGCCGGGCCTGATCCAGACCGACATCACCGGCGGCAAGCTCACCCCGGAGCTGAAGGTCGAGATCGCCAAGGGCATCCCGCTGGCGCGCCTGGGCGTGGCCGACGACGTGGCCAACGCCTGCCTGTTCCTGGCCTCCGACCTGTCCTCGTACATCACCGGCGCGGTGATCGACGTGAACGGCGGCATGCTGATCCACTGAGCCCACGGGAGGACGACACCATGCAGACCGACCAGGATCTGCGCCCGCGGGAGCGTTCCAACGTCCCGCTCGCGGAGCGGGCCTACCGCATCCGCCGCCACGCCCTGCTGATGGGCGAGGTGCAGGGGCAGGGCTACATCGCCCAGGCGCTCGGCATCAGCGACGTGCTGGCGGTGGCCTATTTCCACGCCATGACCTACCGGCCCGAGGACCCCGAATGGGAGGGCCGCGACCGCTTCCTGCTCTCGATCGGGCATTACGCCATCGCCCTCTACGCGGCGCTGATCGAGGCGGAGATCCTGCCCGAGGACGAACTCGACACCTATGGCGGCGACGACAGCCGCCTGCCGATGTCGGGCATGGCGGCCTACACGCCGGGCATGGAGATCACCGGCGGGTCGCTGGGCCACGGGCTGGGCATCGCCGTTGGCATGGCGATGAGCCTCAAGCGCAAGGGCTCCAAGAGCTTCGTCTACAACCTGTTCTCGGATGGCGAACTCGACGAGGGCTCGACCTGGGAGGCGGCCATGTCGGCGGGCTCGCAAGGGCTCGACAACCTGATCGGCATCGTCGACGTGAACGGCATGCAGGCGGACGGCCCCTCGCTGGGCGTCCTGAACTTCGAGCCCTTGGCGCCGAAGTTCGAGGCCTTCAACTGGTTCGTCCAGCGCGTGGACGGCAACGACATCGAGGCGGTGGCCGCGGCCTTCGACGCCGCCCGCAACCACGAAGGCCGGCACCCCCGCATCGTCATCTGCGACACGAAGATGGCCAAGGGCGTGCCGTTCCTGGAAGCGCGCGAGCGCAACCACTTCCTGCGCGTGGAGCCGGCGGAGTGGCGCGAAGCCTTGAAGGTGCTGGACGAGGGGAGGACGCGATGAGGCGCTCGAAATACGAGAGGCCGGCCAGGCGCGAAGGCGCGGGCCTCAAGACCTCGGCGATGATCGCCTCGCTGGCCGCCCCCGGCCAGCGCACCAAGGCCGCCCCGTTCGGCCACGCCCTGGCGGCGCTGGCCGAGAACCGCCCCGAGATCGTCGGTCTCTCGGCGGACCTCTCCAAGTACACGGACCTGCACATCTTCGCCCAGGCCCATCCGGACCGGTTCTACCAGATGGGCATGGCCGAGCAGCTCTTGATGAGCGCGGCGGCCGGGATGGCGCGGGAGGGCTTCATGCCCTTCGCCACCACCTACGCGGTGTTCGCGGCGAGACGCGCCTACGACTTCATCTGCATGGCGATCGCGGAGGAGAACCTCAACGTCAAGATCGCCTGCGCGCTGCCCGGCCTCACCACCGGCTACGGCCCGAGCCACCAGGCCACCGAGGACGTCGCGATCTTCCGAGGCATGCCGAACCTGACCATCATCGACCCCTGCGACGCGCACGAGATCGAGCAGGTCGTGCCCGCCATGGCGGCCCATCAGGGACCCGTCTACCTGCGGCTCCTGCGCGGCAACGTCCCGCTGGTGCTGGACGAGTACGGCTACACGTTCGAGCTGGGCAAGGCCAAGACGATCCGCGACGGGCGCGACGTGCTCGTGATCTCGTCGGGCCTCATGACCATGCGGGCGCTGGAAGTCGCCCAGGCCCTGGCCGACGACAACGTCGACGTGGCGGTGCTGCACGTGCCCACCATCAAGCCGCTGGACGAGGCGACGATCCTGCACGAGGCCGGCCGCGGCGGGCGCCTCGTGGTGGTGGCCGAGAACCACACGGTGATCGGCGGCCTCGGCGAGGCGGTGGCGGGGGTGCTGATGCGCGCGGGCGTGATGCCCGACCGCGGCTTCCGTCAGGTCGGCCTGCCCGACGAATTCCTCGACGCCGGCGCGCTCCCGACCCTGCACGACCGCTACGGCATCTCGACCGAGGCCATGACCCGGAGCATCCGCGGATGGCTGTGACGGATCGCAAGGCGAGGGTCGCCTTCGTCGGCCTCGGATCGATGGGGCTGCCGATGGCCCGCCACCTCGTCGGGGCCGGCTTTCCCGTGCGCGGCTACGACCTGCGGGCCGAGAGCCGGGCGGCCATCGCCGCCATCGGCGGCGAGCGGGCCGAGACCCTGGCCGAGGCGGCCTCCGGCGCCGACGCGATCCTGCTCATGGTCGTCAACGCGGCCCAGGCCGAGGACGTGCTGTTCGCCCAAGAGGCCCTTGCCGCGACCGCACCCGGTGCGGTCGTGATCCTGATGGCGACCTGCCCGCCCAACGCCGTCTCCGCCCTGGCCGGACGCGTGGCGCGGGCGGAGCGCCGCTTCGTGGACGCCCCGGTCTCCGGCGGGGTCGTCGGCGCGACGGCCGCCACCCTCAGCATCATGGCGGCGGCGCCTGCCGAGACCCTGGCCGCGGTGCGCCCGGTGCTGGATGCACTGGGCGACAAGATCTTCCACGTCGGCACCGAGCCCGGCCAGGGGGCGACGGTCAAGGCGGTCAACCAGCTTCTTTGCGGCGTCCACATCGCCGCCGCGGCGGAGGCGATGGCGCTCGCCGAGCGCGTCGGCGTCGACCTCGCCGTGGTGCTGGAGATCCTCTCGGGCTCCTCGGCGTCGAGCTGGATGCTGCGCGACCGCGGCCCCCGGATGCTGGAGGACGAACCCACCGTCACCAGCGCCGTGGACATCTTCGTCAAGGACCTCGGCATCGTGCTGGAGGCCGGGCGCGGCGCCAAGGCGGCCCTGCCGCTGGCCGCGCTCGCCCACCAGCTCTTCCTCTCGGCCTCCGGCCGCGGCGACGGCGCGGCCGACGACAGCCAGGTGATCGGCTCCTACCGGGCCCTCAACGGTGGATAGACGCGGGCGACCTCACGGCCGCGGCGATTCCCGATCTGCTGACACGGGCGCACCATTGTAAATCCGGAGCCGGCCTCGGCTGGCGCGGCGACGAGAACGAAGACAGGGTCCGATCCACGAGATGCCGAAAACGGCACGGGTCGGATCGCTTATCCGAACGATCAGGGAGTGGAACCATGCGCGATACGACCTTCAACCGCCGCAGCCTCATCGCCGGCGCGGCCGCCGTGCCCGTCTTCAGTATCATCACCCGGCGCGCGTCGGCGGCCGAGTTCACCTACAAGCTCGCCACCGGCCAGGATCCGACCCACCCGGTCAACACCCGGGCGCAGGAGGCCCTGGACCGCATCCGCGAGGCCAGCGGCGGGCGCCTGGAGATCAAGCTGTTCCCGGCCAACCAGCTCGGCTCGGACACCGACCTGCTGGCGCAGGTCCGCAACGGCAGCGTCGAGTTCTTCAACCTCGCCACCTCGATCCTGGCGACCTTCGTGTCGGCAGCCAGCCTGCCCAACACGGGCTTTGCCTTCAAGGATTACGACGCGGTCTGGAAGGCGATGGACGGCGGAGTCGGTGAGTACGTGCGGGCCGAGATCGCCAAGACCCCGATCATGACCGTCTCCAAGGTCTGGGACAACGGCTTCCGGCAGATCACCTCCTCGACGCGGGAGATCCGCACGCCGGACGACCTGAAGGGCTTCAAGATCCGCGTGCCCCCAGCGCCGATGCTGACCTCGCTGTTCAAGGCGCTGGATGCGGGCGCGGCGCCGATCAACTTCAACGAACTCTATTCCGCCCTCCAGACCAAGGTGGTGGAAGGCCAGGAGAACCCCCTGGCGATCACCGCCACGACCCGCCTCTACGAGGTGCAGAAGTCCTGCAGCATGACCGGCCACGTCTGGGACGGCTACTGGATCCTCGGCAACAAGCGCGCCTGGCAGCGCCTGCCCGAGGACCTGCGCACGATCGTCTCGCGGGAGCTCGACCGCTCGGCCGACGACCAGCGCGGCGACATCGTCAAGCTGAGCACGAGCCTGCGCACGACGCTCTCCGAGAAGGGCATCAAGTTCATCGACGTGGAGCGCGAGGCGTTCCGCGAGGCCCTGGGCAAGACCAGCTTCTACAAGGACTGGAAGGCCAAGTACGGCGACGCCGCCTGGGCCCACCTCGAAGCCGTTTCCGGCAAGCTCGCGTGAGGCCAGGGCCATGCATGTGGATATCGCCGACGCCGCGACCCCCCTCGACGGGCCGCCCCTGCGCGCCCGCTCCCCGCTGAAGACCCTCGACACGGCGCTCGGCCACCTGATCGAGATTCCCGCCGCGCTCCTGGTCGCCCTCGAGATGGTCGTCCTGCTGATGGGCGTGGTCAGCCGCTACGTCTTCCACCAGCCGATCGTCTGGTCGGACGAGCTGGCCTCGATCCTGTTCCTGTGGCTGGCCATGCTCGGCGCGACGGTGGCCTTCCGCCGCTCCGACCACATGCGCATGACGGCGCTCGTCGCCATGGCCCGCCCGCGCCTGCGCGCCTTCCTCGAGACGGTGGCGCTCGTGGCCGGGCTGATCTTCGTGGCCCTGGTGCTGCACCCGGCCTACGAATTCGCCAGCGAAGAGATGTTCGTCCAGACGCCCGCGCTCGAACTCAACAACGCCTGGCGGGCCGCGGCGCTGCCCGTGGGCTTCGGCCTGATGCTGGCCATCGCCGTGCTGCGCCTCCTGGAGACCGCAGACTGGCGCCTGACCGTCACGGCCCTGGCGCTCGGCGGCGCCATCGCCGGCGGGCTCGTGCTGCTCCAGCCGGTGCTGATGGGCCTGGGCAACGTCAACCTGCTGCTGTTCTTCGTCCTCGGCGTCGGCGCCCTGGTCTTCTCCGGCGTGCCGATCGCCTTCGCCTTCGGGCTCGCCACCTTCGCCTACGTGACGCTGACCACCAACGCCCCGTCGATGGTCGTCGTCGGGCGCATGGACGAGGGCATGAGCCACCTCATCCTGCTCGCCGTGCCGCTCTTCGTCTTCCTCGGCCTGCTGATCGAGATGACGGGCATGGCCAAAGCGATGGTCGGCTTCCTGGCGAGCCTGCTGGGGCACGTGCGCGGCGGCCTGCACTACGTGCTGGTGGGTGCGATGTACCTCGTCTCCGGCATCTCCGGCTCGAAGGCCGCCGACATGGCGGCCGTCGCACCCGTGCTGTTCCCGGAGATGAAGGCACGCGGCGCCAAGGAGGGCGACCTCGTGGCCCTGCTCGCCGCGACGGGTGCGCAGACCGAGACCATCCCGCCCTCGATCGTGCTGATCACCATCGGTTCGGTGACCGGCGTCTCGATCACGGCGCTGTTCACCGGCGGCCTGATGCCGGGCCTGGTGCTGGCCGTCACCCTCTGCGCGCTCGTCTGGTGGCGCTACCGCTCCGAGGACCTGAGCCACGTGCCCCGGCCCTCCGGCCGGATCATCGGGCGCACCCTCGTCATCGCCCTGCCGGCCCTGGCGCTCCCCTTCGTGATCCGGGCCGCGGTGGTGGAGGGTGTCGCCACCGCCACCGAGGTCTCGACCATCGGCATCGTCTACGCGGTGCTCGCCGGCCTGCTGATCTACCGGCAGTTCGACTGGCGCCGGGTCTACCCGATGCTGGTGACGACGGCGACGCTGTCGGGCGCCATCCTGCTCATCATCGGGGCGGCCACCGGCATGGCCTGGGCGCTGACCCAGTCCGGCTTCTCGCAGACCCTGGCAGTCACCATGAAGAGCCTGCCCGGGGGGCCGCTCGGCTTCCTCGTGGTCTCGGCGGTGGCCTTCATCATCCTGGGCTCGGTGCTGGAGGGCATCCCGGCCATCGTGCTGTTCGGGCCGCTGCTGTTCCCCATCGCGCGGTCCGTGGGCGTGCACGAGGTGCACTATGCCATGGTGGTGATCCTCGCCATGGGCGTCGGCCTGTTCGCCCCGCCCTTCGGGGTCGGGTACTACGCCGCCTGCGCCATCAGCCGCATCCATCCGGATGCCGGGATGCGGCCCATCGTCGGCTACATCGTCGCCCTGCTCGTCGGACTGGCCGTCATCGTCCTCGTGCCGTGGTTCTCCATCGGCTTCCTCTGAGGACAGCCGCGCGGGAGCGGGCGGGGACGACCCCGCCCGCTCCCGCCCCACGCCCCTTCGCGATCCGAAACCCATCCCGCAGCCTTGCCGCCGGAGCGATGCCCCATGCCTGCACCCGAGACCGCACCCGTCGCGCGCATGGCCGACGCGATCCGCTTCCTGTCGCTGGACGCCATCGAGCGGGCCGGCGACGGCCATCCCGGCGCGCCGCTCGGCTGCGCCGAGATCGCCACCGCCCTGTTCACCCGCCACCTCAAGTGCAACCCGGCCGATCCCGAATGGGCCGACCGCGACCGCTTCGTGCTCTCGAACGGCCACGGCTCGATGCTGCTCTATTCCGTCCTGCATCTGGCGGGCTACGTGGGCATGCCGATGGAGCAGATCCGGCGCTTCCGCGAGCTCGGCTCGCACACCCACGGCCACCCGGAGATCGCGGCCCATCTCGGCATCGAGGCGACCACCGGGCCGCTGGGGCAGGGCATCGCCAACGCCGTGGGCATGGCGGTGGCCGAGGCCAGGCTCGCCGCCCAGTTCGGGCCGGAGCTGGTGGACCACCGCACCTACGCGCTCGTCGGCGACGGCTGCCTGATGGAGGGCATCGCCCACGAGGTGATCTCGCTCGCCGGCCACCTGCGGCTGGGCAAGCTCGTCTTCCTCTGGGACGACAACCGCATCACCGACGACGGCGGCACCGACCTCTCGATCTCCGAGGACGTGCGTGCGCGCTTTCGCGCCGCCGACTGGCAGGTGCTCGACGCGGACGGGCACGACGTGGAGGCGGTCTCGGCCGCCCTCGCGCGAGCCGAGGGCGATCCGCGCCCGACCCTGATCGCCTGCGCCACGGTGATCGGGCGCGGCCTGCCCCGCCTCGAGGGCAAGCGCGGGGCCCATGGCGGGCGCGTCTTTCCCGCCGACCTCGCCGAGGCGCGGGAGGCCCGCGGCTGGACGGACCCTGCCTTCACCGTGCCCGACGACGTGGCCGCCGCGTGGCGCGCGGGAACCACGGAGCGCAATCGTGCGGCCTACGAATCCTGGAGCGACCGCCTCGCCGCCCTGCCGCCGGAGGCCCGCGCCGAGTTCGAGCGCGTGATGCAGGCCCGCCTCCCCGAGGATTGGCGTGCCGCCCTGCGCCCGATCCGGGAGCGGCTCGCCGGGGCCGGCGAGGCCCGGGCCACGATCGAGGTCTCGGCCGAGATCCTGGCCGACCTCGTCCGCGCGATCCCCGAACTGTTCAGCGGCGCCCCGGACCTCGAAGGACCGACCCGCCACAAGCAGGACTTGGCGGCCTTCACCGCGACGGACCGGAGCGGGCGCTACCTGCATTACGGCATCCGCGAGCACGCCATGGGCTCGATGATGAACGGCATGGCCGCCCATCGCGGGCTGGCGCCGGTGGGGGCGACCTACCTCGTCTTCTCCGACTACATGCGCCCCTCCTTGCGCATGGCGGCGCTGATGGATCTGCCGGTGATCACGGTCTACAGCCACGATTCTATCGGCATCGGCCGCAACGGCCCGACCCACCAGCCGGTCGAGTACCTCGCCTCGCTGCGCGCCATCCCCAACATGCTGGTGCTGCGCCCGGCCGATGCGGTGGAGGCCGTCGAGTGCTGGGAGATGGCGCTGGCCAACCGCCACGGGCCGACCTCGCTGATCTGCTCGCGCCAGCCCCTGCCGGCCCTGCGGCGCGACGCTGACGGCGAGAACCGGAGCGCCCGCGGCGCCTACGTCCTGGCGGAGGCCGAGGGCGGGGCGCGGGCGATCACCCTGATCGGCACCGGCTCCGAGGTCGCCCTGGCGCTCGCCGCCCGCGACCGCCTCCAGGCCGAAGGCTACCCGACCGCCGTGGTCTCGATGCCCTCCTGGGAGGCCTTCGAGGCGCAGGATGCGGAGTACCGCCGCGCCACCATCCCGCCCGGCAGCATCCGCGTCGCGGTGGAGGCGGCCATCCGCCAGGGCTGGGACCGCTGGATCGGCGAGGACGGCGGGTTCGTCGGCATGACGGGCTTCGGCGCCTCGGGACCCGCCGAGGAGCTATTCAAGCATTTCGGCATCACCGCCGAGGCCGTGGCGGACGCCGCGCTGGCCCGCCTTCGCGGGCAGCCGGGCACTCAATAACCCAGCGCGCTGCCGTCCTTGCGCGGGTCGGACCCCGCCGCCAGGGTGCCGGCGGCGTGGTCGATCCAGATGACCTGCCCGCCGCCGATGGGAAGCGGCGCCCGCACGGTGCGGTGGCCGCGCGCGGCCATCCCCTGGATCACGGCCTCGGTGAACCCGCCCTCCATCTCGACCTCGCCGCCATAGGCGAAGCTGCGCGGGGCATCCAGGGCCTCCTGCACGTCGAGGCCCCGGTCGAGCAGGCCGGTGAGCAGTTCCACGTGGCCCATCGCCTGGTAGTGGCCGCCCATCACGCCGAAGGGCGCGACCGCCCGCCCGTCCCGCATCAGCATGCCGGGGATGATGGTGTGCATCGGGCGCTTGCGCGGGGCGATGGTGTTGGGATGGCCCGGCTCGATCCGGAAGGAGAGGCCGCGGTTGTGCAGCAGCACCCCGCTCTCCGGCGCCATGATGCCGGTGCCGAAGCCCTGGAACAGGGAGTTGATCAGCGAGAGCGCGTTGCCGTCCCGGTCGACCACGCTGAGGTAGACCGTGTCCCGGTGCGCGGCCTCCCGCGCGATCTCGGGGTAGATCACCGGCTCGCGGGCACGCGCCATGTCGATGGCCCCGTGCGCGGAAGCCCGCCAGGCATCCGACAGCAGGTGCGCCACGGGCACGTCGTGGAGGCCCGGATCGGCGAACAGGGCGTCGCGGTGGTGGTAGGCCTGCTTGCAGGCCTCGGCGAACAGATGCACCCGGTCGAGGTCGGACAGGCCCGCCACGTCGTGGGGTTCGAGCACGTTGAGCATCATCAGCGCGGCCAGGCCCTGGCCGGCGGGCGGGCACTCGTACACGTCGTAGCCGCGGTAGCGCGTCGCGATCGGCGTCACGATCTCGGGGGCGGCCTGCGCGAAGTCCTCCAGGGTATGCAGGCCGCCGAGTTCCCGCAGGCGCGCGACGATGTCGGCCGCCACCGGTCCCTCGTAGAACCCGCGCGGGCCTTGTGCCGCGATGCGCCGGAGGGTGGCTCCGAGCCGTTCGTGGCGGATGCGCTGGCCCGCTTCCGGCGCCCGGCCGCCGGGCAGGTAGGTCGCCGCCGCCGCCGGGTCCCACCCGATCCGCTCGACGCTGCGGGCCCAGTCCCAGGCGACCCGCGGCTGCACCGGAAAGCCCTCTTCCGCGTAGCGGATCGCCGGCTGGAGCAGGTCTCCCAGCGACCGGCTGCCGTGGTCCGCGACCAGCCTGTCCCAGGCCGCGATCGCACCGGGCACGGTCACGGCATGGGGCGAGGTCGGGGTGATCGCGACCCCGTTCTCGAGGTACCACGCGTCGGTGGCCGCAGCCGGGCTGCGGCCCGAGCCGTTCAGGGCCACCGGCACCGAGGCGCCCTTGGGCACGTAGAGGGCGAAGCAGTCGCCGCCGATGCCGGTCATCAGCGGATCGACCACGCATTGCACCGCCAAGGCGGCGATGCCCGCATCCACCGCGTTGCCGCCCCCGCGCAGGGTCTCGATCGCGGTGAGCGTGGCCAGGGGATGCGAGGTCGCGACCGCGGCCTGCGCGGCGTAGACCGGGGAGCGTCCGGGCTTCTCGAAGTTCCTCACGGGTCGGGTCCTTCCCCATCGGCGCGGTTGGCCGGCATGATTACCGGCCCGGTCCACGCGGGCAACCGGCTGGCCAGCCTCGGCGGCTGTGCTAGGCATCGTGCCGGAACCCGAGACGACGCGGAAGGGATAGGCCCATGGCGAAGCGGTCAAGCAGGCTCCTGTTTGCGGCGGTGCTCGCGCTCCTCGCCCCCGATGCGCGGGCCGCCTCCGGCCCGGCGGTCGAGGCGGAAAACGGGATGGTGGTCTCCTCCCAGCGTCTCGCCTCGCAGATCGGCGCGGACATCCTGAGGGCCGGCGGCAACGCCGTCGACGCGGCGGTGGCGGTGGCCTACGCCGAGGCCGTGACCAACCCCTGCTGCGGCAACATCGGCGGCGGCGGCTTCATGGTGCTGCACACGGCCGACGGGCGCAGCCGCTTCATCAACTTCCGCGAGACGGCGCCCGCCGCCGCCAGCCGGGACATGTACCTCGACGCCGCCGGCAACCCGATCAAGGACGCAAGCCTGCGGGGCTGGAAGGCGGCCGGCATCCCCGGCACGGTGCTCGGCCTCAACACGGCGCTGGCGAAATACGGCACGCTGCCGCTCGCGCGCGTCCTGCAACCGGCGGTCGCGCTCGCCCGCGACGGCTTCGTCCTCACCCGCGGCGACACCGACATCCTGGAGGCGGGCACCAAGCTGTTTGCCAGGGAGGGCAACGTCGCGGGCATCTTCCTGCGGCCGGACGGCAGCCCCTACCGGCCCGGCGACCGGCTGGTCCAGGCGGACCTCGCCCGCACCCTCCAGGCGATCGCGGACGGCGGCTCGGACGCGTTCTACAGGGGCGAGATCCCGCGCAAGGTGGAGGCGGCCTCGAAGGCCGGCGGCGGCCTCATGACGGCGGCCGACTTTGCCGCCTACACGGTCACGGATTCCGAGCCCGTGACCTGCAGCTACCGCGGCGCGACCATCCTGTCGGCGCCCCCGCCCTCGTCGGGCGGGACGACGCTCTGTCAGATCCTGACCGTGCTCGGCGGTTACGACCTGCGGGCCTCAGGCTTCAATTCGGCCGCCACAATCCACCTGATGGTCGAGGCGATGCGGCGCGCCTATGCCGACCGCAACACCTTCCTCGGGGACCCGGCCTTCGTTGACAACCCGGTCGCGCGCCTGCTCTCGCCGGCCTACGCCGAGACCCTGCGTGCCGCGATCCGGCCCGACAGGGCCACACCCTCCGCGGAGATTCGGCCGAATGCTGAGAGCCTCGGCATCCCGCCGCGCGAAAAGCCGGAGACCACCCACCTCTCGGTGATGGACAAGGCCGGCAACGCGGTCTCCCTCACCTACACGATCAACGGCTTCTTCGGCGCCGGGGTGATCGCGGGGGACACGGGCTTCCTGCTCAACAACGAGATGGACGACTTCACGGTCAAGCCCGGCGTGCCGAACCTGTTCGGCCTGGTGCAGGGCACGGCCAACGCCATCGCGCCCGGCAAGCGCCCCCTGTCCTCGATGGCCCCGACCGTGGTGCTGCGGGACGGGCGCGTGGTCATGGTCACGGGCTCGCCCGGCGGCTCGCGCATCATCACCATCAACGCGCAGACGATCATGAACATGCTCGACCACGGCATGGAGCCGCAGGAAGCGGTCGACGCCCCCCGCATCCACCACCAGTGGCTGCCGGACACCGTCTACGCCGAGCCCTTCGCCCTCTCGGCGGACACCAAGGCGATCCTGCGCGGCATGGGCCACACCCTGGTCGAGCAGACGCCGTGGGGGGCCGACGAACTGATCGCGGTGCGCGGTGCCGCCCCGCCCGCCCCCGGGCCGGGGGATTCCGGCAATGACGCCTCGCGCACCACCCGGATGCGGCCGGACCTGCTCTACGGGGCCAACGACAACCGCCGTCCCGCAGGCGCCGCGGTCGGCGAGTAGGGGTGGAAATCCGATACTTGGTACCTGCCGCGACCGTCAATGATAGGTGGCAAGCGGTCGTTGAACGACAAAGCGAACCGGATGATCGTCAGGGTGAGGACGGATCAGCCCCAACGATGCCTGCGATGCGCTCGGAGCGGTCGATCCAATCTTCTCGCTTATCAGGGCTGTTCTGCTCCCCTGGCAGGCACGAGTTCAGGCCAGTCACGATCGCCCAGCAATCCGTCCAGATACCGCCTCGCCGAATAAGCAGATACCGACCGTCAGCAGTGACTACGAGGCGGGGGTTGCTCGTGAAGGAATGGTCCTCCGAATATGTGATGTCAGAGGCCGCCTCGAAAGGGGTCTGCCAACACCACCAACCCGCCTTCTCCCAAAGACCGAAGATTGTATCCGTTATTCCAGGCCCGATGGTCATCATGACAACCCGGCCACTCGGAAGACTGACGCGGTCGATTTCCGAACGCACTGTAGCCACCTGCACGAAGCCTATGACCACGACGAACAGAGGAAACGCGAGCCCAAGGCTCAGCAAGGGTGTGAGCCGCCGCCATCCTCGTCTGGTGGCAACCGCAGCCAATTGGGAGAGCAGGAACAGGATGAAGCCCGCAGTCGGGAGATGATGGACCCAAAACGGCAGGATGACCTGAACTCTGTCCCGGGACGGCGCTGTGCCAAATGCGAGACCAAGATAGACCGCGATGAGCAGGCCGCTGCCGAGCAGCAGAAGACGACGCAGCTGTGGGAGGTCCATCATAGTGAGCCCATCAGCATAGGACGGCGCCGAGAACAACCACAGCGGCTGTTAAGGGTTGATAGCCGACGGGACCAACCGTCGGACTTGGGCCACTAACCCTTATCCGGTCCCTGTCCCGCCCCGGCGAGCAGCCGGTCCATCCGGAGGCGCAGGGCCTGGGGGCTGCGGTAGCCGACCGCGGCCGCGACCTCGCGCATCGGCCGCCCGTCCGCCGTGAGCGCCAGCGCCCGCACCACCCGCGCCCGCGTCCGCCAGTCCCCGAAGCTCAGGCCCGTCTCCTGGCGGAACCCCCGCGTCAGGGTGCGCCGGCTGGCGCCTGCGCGCAGCGCCCAGGCGTCGAGGTCGAAGGGCGAGGCCGGGTCGGCGATCAGGCCGAGGCAGACGCGCCGCAGCCGGGCATC
The DNA here is from genome assembly GCF_022179685.1 of Methylobacterium trifolii. GTDB lineage: Bacteria > Pseudomonadota > Alphaproteobacteria > Rhizobiales > Beijerinckiaceae > Methylobacterium > Methylobacterium trifolii. The sequence continues at coordinate 1,891 of NZ_BPRB01000198.1, read as the reverse complement.
GCGCGGCAGGGGCAGGGTCAGGGGCGTCTCCGGCGCCCGCCCAATCTCGTCGAGCACCAGGGCGGCCAGATGCCCGCCGCGCCCGTCGACCGCGTAGAGGACCGGCTCCCGCGTCAGCGCCGCGATCACCGCCGCCAGCAGGGGCGAGACCTGGATCACCCGCGCGCGCGCCGGGAAGCCGGCGACCGCCTCGGCGGCGAGGTAGGCGGAGCACATCGAGACGGCCCCGTGCATGACGACGGCGTGCGGCAGGCGCGGCGGTATCCAGAGGGCGTGGCCCTCCGGCACGACCCAGGTGCCGTCCTCGGCCTCGGCCGTCATCAGCCCCATCGTGGCGTAGAGGAGCTGCGCGCGGGGATGGCTGTGGCGCCCGGTCCGGCTCTCGGCCGCGAACGCCTTGGGCATCACCGCGACGCTGCGCGGGACGTCCTGGTAATCCTCGGCCCGGTCCGAGCGCATGGGCGCGATCCACCCCGTCGTGTTTGGCCCGATCGCGTAGGCTTTCGGCCCGACGCCGTCCAGCGGGTCATGTAGGGATCGGCGCGAACGGAGAGAGGCCCGTCCGATGGATGCCGACACCCTGTCCCGCCGCACCCTGCGCTTCGTGAACGTCGCGCACGCCCTCGACCACTTCGTGCTGCTGATCTACCCGACCGCGGTGATCGCCATCGCGGCGCAGACGGGCCTCGGCTACGGCGAACTCATCGGGCTCGCCACCGGCGCCTTCGTCGCCTTCGGCCTGTGCTCGCTGCCCATGGGCTGGCTCGCCGACCGGTTCGGGCGGCGCACCATGCTGGCGGTGTTCTTCCTCGGTTACGGTCTCTCGTGCCTCGGGGTCGCGAGTGCTGCGAGCCCCGTCGCCTTCGCAATCTGGCTCTGCGTGCTCGGCGTCGCCTCGGCGATCTACCATCCGGTCGGCTCGACCATGCTCGTCACCCATGCCCGCCGCCTCGGGCGCGACCTCGGCGTGAACGGGGTGTGGGGCAATTTCGGCGCCGCCACCGCCTCCGGCATCACAGCGCTGGTCGCGGCGAGCCTGGGCTGGCGGGCGGCCTTCGTGCTGCCCGGCCTCGTCTGCCTCGCCTGCGGGGCGGCCTTCCTCGCCCTCGTGCCCGGCGACGGCGACGGAGGCGCCCGCAAGGCCGGGCTCGCGCCGCTCATCGCGGTCTCGCGCCCGGTGCCCCTGCTCGTGGTGTTCGCCATCGCGGTGGTGGCCGGGGGCATGACCTTCAACGTCACCACCATCGCCATGCCGAAGGTGATCGACGAACGGCTCGGCGACGGCCTGCCCCTGGCCCTGATCGGATCGCTGGCCAGCGCCGTGTTCGTCTTCGGCGCCCTGATGCAGTTGGCCATGGGGCGCCTGATCGACCGCTACAGCCTGCCGACGCTGTTCGTGACGCTGGCCGCGCTGCAGCCCATCGGCCTCGGCCTCGCGGCCGTCACCTCCGGCATCCCGATGCTGTTGGGGCTCGTGCTCACCATCGCGGCCCTCTACGGGCAGGTGGTCATCAACGACGCCATGGTGGCCCGCTACGTCCCGGCCGACCACAGGGCCAAGGCCTACAGTGTGCGCTACTTCCTGGGCTTCACGGTCAGCGGCTTCGTGGTGCCGATGATCGCGCTCCTGCACGAGCGGGGCGGCTTCGGGCTCGTCCTCGGGACGGCGGCCGTGTTCGGCCTCGTGATCTGGCTCGCGGCGCTCGCCTTTTTCGGCCTGGCGCGGGGGGACGTGCGCGCTCTGGCCCCGGCGGAGTGATCTATGCCGTACCGCGGATGAAATCCCGGCTACTCCCACCCATCCCCGCATCCTGAGGTGCGGCGGCAGCCGCCTCGAAGGAGGGCTCCAGGGATCGCCGTGGCTTCTGGAGGGCTCCTTCGAGGCCCGCTG
>NZ_BPRB01000197.1 GCF_022179685.1 Methylobacterium trifolii | reverse complement strand
GCGCGCCTCCAGTTCGGCGCAGACGATGGCGGTGAGGTCGCCCACGTCCTTGGCGATCAGGAAATACGCCTTCATGAAGCGCTCGACGCCCGAAAGCCCGCCGCGAGGGCCGAAGCCCAGGCGCTCGGCGATGCGGGGCTGGAGCCCGAAGGACAGGCGCTCCTCGGGGCGGTTGGTCACGAAGTGCATGTGGCAGCGCACCCGCCACAGGAACTCGTCGCAGCGCTCGAACAGGCGGTACTCCTCCGCCGTGAACAGGCCGGCGGCCACCAGCTCGGCTTGGTCGCGCACCCGGTAGGTGTATTTGGCGATCCAGAACAGGGTGTTGAGGTCGCGCAGGCCCCCCTTGCCGTCCTTGACGTTGGGCTCGACGAGGTAGCGCGAGGAGCCGGCCTTGGAGATGCGCCCGTCGCGCTCGCGGAGCTTGGCCTCGACGAACTCGTGGGCGGTGCCCATCACCAGTTCGGCGTCGAAGCGCGTCACCAGCTCCTCGAACAGGACGCGGGTGCCGAACAGGAAGCGGGCCTCCAGCAGCGCCGTGCGGATCGTCATGTCCGCCTTGGCCTCGCGCAGGCACTCCTCCACCGAGCGGGTGGCGTGGCCGACCTTCAGCTTCAGGTCCCACAGCACGTAGAGCATCGCCTCCACGACGCTCTCGGACCAGGCGGTCTGCTTGTAGGGCAGCAGGAACAGCAGGTCGATGTCCGAGCCCGGCGCCATCGTGCCCCGGCCGTAGCCGCCGGTGGCCACCACCGCCAGCTGCTCGCCGGTGGTCGGGTTGTCGTTGGGGTAGAGGCGCCAGACCACCGCGTCGTAGATCGCCCGCACCACCGCGTCCGTCAGCGCCGACAGGGTGCGGGCGCAGCGCATGCCGTCGCGGTCCTTGAGGAGTTGCGCCTCGGCCGCCTTGTGGCCCTCCTCGATCACCCGCTTCAGCTCGGGCACCATCAGGCCCCGGAGCCGGGTCGGCTCCTTGGCCTCGCGGTCGAGGTTGTCCAGAACCTTGTCGAGGGCAGCGACGGCGTCGAACATGGATACCCGTTAGCATGATATGCCTACGCTGCCAGCGGGTGCGCGGGACGCGGCCATGGGACCGGGGACGCAGGGAACGGGCCGGGTGGGATCGCTTGGGACTGGACCAGGCATCGCCTTTGACAGGGTGCGGGCCGAGACGTAGATACGATGGCGATACGTCAACGCTGTCGAGGCCGCAGAGGATCGATCGATGATCGTCCAGTTCTCCCGGTGGGGTAACAGCCTCGCCCTGCGCATCCCCGCGCGGGTCCTGCGGGACGTGGGCGCCACCGAGGGCAGCACGGCCGAACTGAGCGTCGAGCAGGGGCGGATCGTCATCGCGCCGCGGGCGGAGGCGCCGCGCTACACCTTCGATGGGCTGCTCGCGGGCATCACCGAGGACAACCTGCACGACGACCAGTTCGAGGGACCGGCGGCCGGTGACGAGATCTGGTGAGCCGCCCTACTGCCCCGACCTCGGGGACCTGATCTTCCTCGAATTCAGTCCGCATGTGGGGACCGAGCAGGGCTTCACTCGCCCCGGCCTCGTGCTCACCCCGCGCGCCTATAACGGCCTCGTCGGGCGCTGCTTTGCCTGCCCCGTCACGAACCGCGGGCGCGGCTACCCCTACGAGGTCGCCCTGCCGGCCGGTCTCAGGATTCACGGTTTCGTCCTGGCGGACCAGGGGAAGCCCCTGTCCTGGGCCGAGCACCACGCCCGCTTCGCCGACGTGGCGCCCGAGACCGTGATCGAGGAGGTGAAGGCGAAGATCGCGGCCTTCCTGCAACTCGCCTGACGCGAAGGTGCACATTCGGGCACGTCCGCAAAGGCGTCCTTTCCTGCGGAATTATCGTTTGACATAACGAACGCGGCCGCTTAGCTCGGATTCGTACGATCCAGAGCCGAGAAGGCCCGCCATGCGTTTCGCCCGCCGCACCCTCCTCGCCGCCGCGTGCGGCGCCCTCGCGCTTCTATCCGGGCCGGTCCGGGCCGCGGACGTCAAGGAAATCCGCCTCGACTGGGCGACCTACAATCCGGTCGGCCTCGTCCTGAAGGACAAGGGCTTCCTGGAGGAGGCCCTGAAGCCGAAGGGCATCAGCGTGCGCTGGGTGCAGTCGCTGGGCTCCAACAAGGCGCTGGAATTCCTCAACGCGGGCGCCATCGATTTCGGCTCGTCGGCCGGCGCCGCGGCGCTGCTGTCGCGCATCAACGGCAACCCGATCAAGGCGATCTACGCCTTCTCCCGGCCGGAATGGACTGCGCTGGTCACGCGCAAGGATTCCGGGATCGCCAAGGTCGCCGACCTCAAGGGCCGGCGCATCGCCGTGACCCGCGGCACCGATCCGCACATCTTCCTGATCCGCGCACTCCAGGGGGCTGGCCTGACGGAGCGGGACGCCAAGCTCGTCCTGCTCCAGCACGCGGACGGCCGCACGGCGCTGGACCGCGGCGACGTGGACGCCTGGGCCGGCCTCGACCCGATGATGGCGGCCTCTGAGATCGAGAACGGCGACGTGCTGTTTTTTCGCGATGCCGCCGCCAACACCTGGGGACTTCTCGATGTGCGCGAGGCATTTGCCAAGGAGAACCCGGACCTCGTGCGCGTCGTGGTCGCGGCCTACGAGCAGGCCCGCGCCTATGCGCTCGCCCACCCCGAGGCCCTGACCGCGGCCCTGGTGGCCGCCACGAAGCTGCCCGAGCCGGTGATCGCCCGGCAGGTGGAGCGCACGGACCTGCGCCAGCCCGCGGTCGGCCCGGTCCAGGCCGAGACGATCCGCGCGGCCGGCCTCGCCCTGCAGCAGGCCGGCGTGATCCCCGCCGCCACGGATGTCGCCGCCGCGGTGGACGGCCTGATCGATCCGTCCTTCAACCCGGCCCCGGCCCAATAACGTCCGGGGCCTGCCCCGATCGAAGGTCCCGAAACAATGCCCGATCCGTCCCACCTCCTCGCCTTCGCCCTGGTCTCCCTCGGGATGGTGCTGACGCCGGGGCCGAACATGGTCTACCTCGTCTCGCGCTCCCTCTCGCAGGGGCCGCGGGCGGGCCTGGTCTCGCTCGGCGGCGTGGCGCTCGGCTTCGTCGTCTACATGCTGTGCGCGGCCTTTGGCATTACCGCCCTGCTGCTCGCCGTCCCGTTCGCCTACGACGCCCTGCGCTTTGCGGGCGCCCTCTACCTTCTCCACCTCGCCTGGCAGGCGGTGCGGCCGGGCGGGACCTCGCCCTTCCAGGCCCGCGCCCTGCCCCATGACGGTCCCCGCCGGCTGTTCATGATGGGATTTTTGACCAACCTGCTGAACCCGAAGATCGCGGTGATGTACCTCTCCCTGCTGCCGCAGTTCATCGTGCCGGAGCAGGGCAGCGTGCTCGGCCAGTCCCTGGTGCTGGGCCTGACGCAGACCGCAGTCAGCGTGAGCGTGAACGCGATGATCGCGGTGGGTGCCGGCTCGGTGGCGGCCTTCCTCGCCGGGCGCCCGGCCTGGATCGTGGCGCAGCGCTGGCTGATGGGCACCGTGCTCGCCGGCCTCGCGGTGCGGATGGCGACCGAGGCGCGGCGCTGAGGCATCGGTGCTATAGGCCCCCGGCACTCCTCAGCACGACCGGTCCGACGATGCCCGCCCACTCGCCCCGCCCGGCCGCATGACCGGCCGCGCCGCAGCCGCCCCGGCGCTCGACGCGCCCGTACCGCCGGCCCGACGCCGCCGAAACGCCGTCCTCGGCCATGGCGGGCGGATCGTCCTCGGGCTCGTCCTGCCCCTGATGCTGGCGCTGGGCTGGGAAGCGGCCGTGCGTGCCGGCCTCGCGCAGGGACGTCTGCTGCCGCCTCCGAGCCGGATCGGGGCCACCCTGCTGGATCTGGCCGCCTCCGGCGACCTCTGGATGCACGTCCAGGCGACGCTTGTGCGAGTCGGTCTCGGCTTCGTCTTCGGGGCGGGCGCCGGCATCCTCGCCGGCGCCCTGGTAGCGACGCTGCCCCGGCTGCGCTGGCTGGTCGATCCGAGCCTGCAGGCGTTGCGCGCCGTGCCGTCACTCGCCTGGGTGCCTCTGTTCATCCTCTGGTTCGGCATCCTGGAGACGCCGAAGGTCACGCTGATCGCGGTCGGCGTGTTCTTCCCTGTCTATGTCGGGGTGGCCGGCGCCATCGCCTCGGTGGACCGCAAGCTGGTGGAGGTCGGCCGGATCTTCCGCCTGTCGCGCTCCGCCCTGGTGCGGCGCATCCTGCTGCCGGCGGTCCTGCCCGCGACGGTCACGGCCCTGCGCACGGGGCTCGGCCTCGGATTCCTGTTCGTGGTCGCGGCGGAACTGATGGGCGCGTCGGAAGGGCTCGGCTACCTGCTGGTCGACGGCCAGCAATTCGGCAAGCCGGACCAGATCCTGGCCGCGATCATCGCCTTCGCCGTGCTGGGCAAGCTCGCCGACGCCCTGCTCGTGGCCCTGACGAGCCCCCTGGTGCGCTGGCAGGACACGGCGCGGGAGACGCTGTAGGGGGTTGGCCGATCAGTCCCGCTCGGGGCCGTCCTCGTCCGCGCCGCCGTCCGACTCAGCCTCTGCCTCGTGGAGGGGCCGGGTGTGGCTGATCACGGGTGGGAACAGTTCCGCAAGTCCTGCGGCGACGCCGAAGAGCACCGGATCGGCACCCGCCCCGCTCTGTGGTGGAAAGAGATCGTTCTTCAGCATCGACGCTCACATCCCCGGATGTCGTGCCAGCCCGACACCGCCGAGGGCCCTGTTCGGTCTACTACCCGACCATTGATCTACGTTAATGCGGCCGCAAACCTTTCGTTGCGCCGGCCGGCGCGTTTTTATTGCGTCGCTTCGCGCCCGCTGTTCTTGGATTCTGCATTACGAATTTTCGCCGCACGCCATGTCTCGGCAGCGGTGCCCGGGCGGCCGCCGATGCTCAGCCCCGCCGCCGCCGGACGATGCGGGGGGTGGGGGGCGGCACGGCGCAGGCGGCGGGCCGGACGCTCAAGACCACCGAACTCGGGCACAGGGCCCGGCAGTTCAGGGCGGCCTCGATCTGGTCCCGGCCGCAGGCGTCGGCGAAGCAGAACTGGCCCAGATCCTCGCAGGCCGCCACGAACCGGCCGGTAAGGCGCCGGGATTGCTGCAAGTCCGCAGCCTGGAGGTCTGCGGCCTGGGCGGGCAGCGCCAGGGCGGCGAGCAGGATGAGGCCGAAGCGAGGCATGGGCGTCCCGTCCGTTGGTCGGCCGATCCGTAGCATTGGCGCCGCCCGTCCCCTGTGCCATTCCCGCGACAGGCCCTGGCCGAACCGACGCTTCCGGAGCCCGACTTGCTCAGCATCCAGACCCTGTCCAAGACCTATGCCGACGGCACGCAAGCGCTCTCGGGCATCGACCTCGAGGTGGCGGGGGGCGAGATCGTCGCCCTGATCGGCGGCTCGGGCTGCGGCAAGACCACCCTGCTGCGGCTGGTGGCCGGCCTCGACCGGGCGAGCGCCGGGTCGGTGCGCCTCGACGGCGAAGCGATCGCCGGTCCCCATCCGGGCGTCGGCCTCGTGTTCCAGGAGCCCCGTCTCCTGCCCTGGCTGGATGTGGCCGCCAATGTCGGCTTCGGCCTCGACGGCGTGGCGCGGGACGAGCGCCGCGCCCGCGTCGCCCACGCCCTGGAGCGGGTGGGCCTCTCCGAGCATGCCGGCCGCTGGCCGCGGGAACTCTCGGGCGGGCAGCAGCAGCGGGTCTCGATCGCCCGCGCCTTCGTCGCCCACCCGCGGGTGCTGCTCCTGGACGAGCCGTTCTCGGCGCTGGACGCCTTCACCCGAAAGGACCTGCACCATCACCTCCTCGCCCTGTGGGAGGAGGTGCGGCCGACGGTGCTGCTCGTCACCCACGACGTGTCCGAGGCGGTGGCCCTGGCAGACCGGGCCGTGGTGATGCGCCCCAAGCCAGGCCGCCTCGACGACACCGTGCGCCTGCCGCTAGCCCGTCCGCGCGACCCGGCCTCCGCCCAGAGCGAGGCCGCCGCGCGCAACGTCCTTTCGGCCCTGGACCGCTCCCTGAGGCCGGCTCACGTCCGCCCCGGCACCGCGCCGGAGGGGGCCAACTGGTGGTAGCGCTGCGGATACCCAGGCCGGTTCGGCGCTGCGGGGGGGGGGCTGTTAGAACGGGTTCCAGGTGGGCTTGGACGTGAACTTGAGATAGCCGACACTTATGCCGAGGCGCGCACCGACGCCGCTGCGGATCGGCACCACGACGATGCCGTCGTTGGTCACGGCGGTCATGCCGAAGCCGCCGACGAGGTAGGCCGAGCCGTCGACCCCGCCGAAGCGGCGGTAGAGGCCGCGCACGTCGGGCAGGTTGTAGACCAGCATCATGGTGCGGTCGCCGTCGCCGCCGAGGTCGAACCCGATCGAGGGGCCCTGCCAGAACACCCGGCGCTGGCCGGCGTTGCGGGTGTAGAAGGTGCCCTCGCCGTAGCGCAGGCCGCCGACGATGGCGCCCCCCGCCTCCTGGCCGAGGATGTAGCCGTTGGGCTGGCCCCAGCGCCGGGTCGCCTCCTCCACGGTCAGCGCCAGCCCGCGCGAGACCGAGCCGAAGAAGCGGTGGCCGGATTCCACGATCTCGCCGGGCCGGAAGGTGTCGGGCATGCCCGAGGCGTCGACGGGGCGGGCCCGGGCCGGCCCGGTGAGCGCGGGGCCCGTGAGCAGGGCGCCCCCGGCCGCGAGCCCCAGGGCCAGGGCCGTCCGGAGGAGCCGGCCGCGGAAGGCCGCAGGGTCGTGTCGTGCCGTCATCGTTCCTCCTCGCCGGCTCTGGGGCCGGGCGCTGGCGGGAGCCCTTGCATCCCGGCGCCGGACATGCGGCAACCCGGGTTCCCGCGGGTCGGCGCCCCGCCGCGAAGGCGCGCGGGGAGCCGTGATTCGGGACAGTGTAGCGGGACGGGCGGCAAGATGTGGTTAACGAGACCATGCGGTTGACGCGACGGGCCTGCGGCGGCCTCGCCCTGCTGCTCGGCATTCGCCCGGGCCGCGCCGCCCCCTCCATGGTCGACGTCCTGGCGCTGCGCGGCTTCGATCCGGTGAGCTATTTCCTGCCCGGCGGCCCGCAGCCCGGCCTGCCCCGGTTCGAGCTGTCGTGGAAGGGCCGGGTCTGGCGCTTCGCCTCGGCGGCCAACCGCGAGGCGTTCCGCCGGGACCCGATCGTCTACGCGCCGCGGCTGGCCGGCTACGACGCCGCCGGCATCCTGGAGGAGCGGCTCGTCGACGCCGACCCCCTGGTCTTCGCCCTGATCGGCGAGAAGCTCTACCTGTTCCGCAATCCCGGGCGCCGGGCGCGGCTCCTGGCCGAGCCGGGCCTGGCAGAGCGCGCCGAGGCGCTCTGGCCGTCCTTGAGCCGGCTCACGGATGGGGGCCCGGACTGACCGGCCCCGCCTCCCGCGGCCGGATCAGCGGGCCGCGGTCGGGCAGGGCGATCCGGGGGGAGAGCGCCGGGTCGCCCAGGGCCACGAACGGGTCGTTGCGGTAGGACAGGGCGTAGCGCCCGTAGATCATCGGCCGGCCGGTGGGCGTCAGCACGCATCCGCCGGCCGCGGTGACGATGTGGTCGCCGGCCGCGGTGTCCCATTCCATGGTCGGGCCGCAGCGCACGTAGATGTCGGCCTCGCCGGTGGCGACGAGGCAGAACTTCAGGGCCGAGCCGGCGCTGGTGCGCGAGGCGATCGGCAGGGCGGCCAGGCACGCCTCGGTCTCCGGGTCGCCGTGGCGGCGGCTGCCCAGCGCCACGAGGCCGGCCTCCGGGGCTGGGCGCACCTGGATCGGCCGGCCCGCGCCGGGCCGGCCCGCCTCGATCGGCGCCTCGCAGGCCCGCACGCCGGCAAACCACACCCGGCCGAGGCCGGGGGCGGCCAGCGCCGCGGCCACGGGGCGGTTGCCCTCGATCAGGGCGATGTTGACGGAATAGTCCGGCGTGCCGGCCAGGAAGTCGCGGGTGCCGTCCAGGGGGTCGACCAGGAAGAAGCGGTCGGCCGGCGGCACGTCGTGGCAGGTCTCCTCCGCCACCACCGGGATCGCGGGGAACGCCTCGGCCAGGGCTGCCAGGATCAGGCGCTCGGCCTCGATGTCGGCCTGGCTGGAGGGGGAGCCGTCCGTCTTGAGGACGTGCGGGCAGTCGCTCCGGTGATGCCGCACCAGGACCACGCCGGCCGCGCAGGCGATCCCGGCCAGCACCCCGGCGATCCGGTCGCGCTCGGTGCCGGACAGGGCCGCACCGTCCCCGGCCCCCACGCTCGTCGTACCTGCGCCCGTCATGCCCCCGTCATGCCCGAGCCCTCCCGGCTTGTCGACCGTCTCGTGCAGGGCCTTCGCCCGGTCGCGGCCCCCGGTTTCCGCCCGACCCGGGTGCGTGCATCCGCGGGGCGCCCTTCGCGCCGCGACGCCGCCGAGGCGGCTCCGCGCGATCGCCCCGCCGTGTTGTGCCGCCGCGCTTTTCAAAGCCGGATGCGGGGTCTATCCGTGCAGGCATCCCGCAAGTCCACCCTCCCTCAAGTCCACGACCCGCCCGGCAGCCGAGAGCCGTCGACGAGCATCCAAAACAACCGGACGCGTGCCATGACCACCCTGACCCTCGACGCCCTCGATCTCTCCGCCCTGCTGTGCTCGCGCGTCTGCCACGACGTGATCAGCCCCGTGGGCGCCATCGTGAACGGGCTGGAGGTGCTGGAGGACGACGCCGACGAGTCGATGCGCGAGTTCGCCCTCGACCTGATCCGCAAGAGCGCGCGGCAGGCCTCGGCCCGGCTGCAATTCGCCCGCATCGCCTTCGGGGCCGCGGGCTCGGCCGGCGCCTCGATCGACCTCGCCGACGCCGAGAAGGTCTCCAAGGGGATGTTCTCCGACGAGAAGACGCAGCTCGCCTGGAAGGCGCCGCAGGCGCTCTACCCGAAGAACAAGGTCAAGCTCCTCCTCAACCTGGTGGTGATCGCGACCTCGGCGATCCCCCGCGGCGGCCTGATCGACGTGACGGTCAGCGGTGACGGCGAGGCGCCGACCCTGCTGCTCAAGGCCAAGGGCTCGCACGCCCGCATCCCGCCCCACGTGCGGGAGCTGATGGCCGGCACGCCGGAGAGCGGCACGGTCGACGCCCACGGCGTCCTGGCCTTCTATGCCGGCCTCGTGGCGCGGGCCGCCGCCATGGACGTGCACTTCACGATCGAGGGCGACGAGGTCACCATCCTCTCGGAGCCGACCGCCAAGGCCGCCGAGCCCGCGGCGGACCTCGCGCCGGCCTCCCCCGAGGAGGTCCGCCCCTCCGACAGCGAGCCCTCGGACACGGCGCTCGCCTGAGCCGGCCCGGCCGGGTATTCAGCGAATAATCGGACGGCGCCGGCCGGAGGAAACGCTTCCCTAACCCAACGCGATCATCCTCCCTTGAGCACGATGTTCTGTGCGGCCGGGACTTGAGTATCGCGATGGACGACCTGCTGCGTGAATTCCTGACCGAGAGCGGCGAGCATCTCGATACGGTGGACGCCGAGCTCGTCCGGTTCGAGCAGGACCCCAACAACGAGACCATCCTGCGCAACATCTTCCGGCTGGTGCACACCATCAAGGGCACCTGCGGCTTCCTCGGCCTGCCGCGCCTGGAAGCCCTGGCGCACGCCGCCGAGACCCTGATGGGCCGCTTCCGCGACGGCCTGCCCGTGACCTCCCCCGCCGTCACCCTGATCCTGGCGACGCTGGACCGGCTCAAGGCGATCCTGGCCGAGCTGGAGGCCGCCGGCACCGAGCCCGCGGGCGGCGACCCCGACCTGATCAAGGCCCTGGAGCACATGGCCGCGGCCGAGATGCCCACGGCCGTTCCGACCCCCGCCCCGGCTCCCGCCCCCGTCGCCGAGACCGCACTGCCCGCGCCCGTCATGCGCGAGCCGAAGCCCGGCGAGGTCACCCTCGACGACCTGGAAGCCGCGTTCCTGGCCGCCCCCGGCCCCGACGAGGAGCCGGCCTGGACCGTCCCGGCCGCCGCCGATCCCGTCGCCGCTCTCCCGCCGTCCCCCTTGCCCGCCCCCTTGCCTGAGCCTCTCCCGGCCCCCACGCCCCAGCCCGTCGCGGAGTCCCCCGTGGCGCTCCCGCCGGCCGCGGAACCGGCGCCCGTCGCCGCCGCCGCACCGGCCGCACCGGCCGCCGAGGGCGAGGGCGCCGGCGCCAAGATCCAGACGATCCGCGTCAACGTCGACACCATCGAACACCTGATGACGATGGTGTCCGAGCTGGTGCTGACCCGCAACCAGCTCCTCGAGATCGCCCGCAAGCACGAGGATTCGAGCTACAAGGTTCCGCTGCAGCGGCTGTCCCACGTCACCGCCGAGCTGCAGGAGGGCGTCATGAAGACGCGCATGCAGCCGATCGGCAACGCCTGGCAGAAGCTGCCGCGGGTGGTGCGCGACCTCTCGGCCGAACTCGGCAAGCAGATCGACCTGGTGATGCTGGGCGCCGACACCGAACTCGACCGGCAGGTCCTGGAGGTGATCAAGGACCCGCTGACCCACATGGTCCGCAACTCCGCCGACCACGGGCTCGAATCCACCGCCCAGCGGGTGGCCGCCGGCAAGCCCGCCCGCGGCAGCATCCGCCTCTCCGCCTACCACGAGGGCGGCACCATCACGATCGAGATCTCCGACGACGGCAAGGGCCTCGACCTCGCCGCCATCCGCAAGAAGGCGGTGGAGCGCGGCATCGCGAGCCAGGCCGACGTGGAGCGGATGACGGACGCGCAGGTCTCGAAGTTCATCTTCGACGCCGGCTTCTCGACGGCCAAGGCCGTGACCTCGGTCTCCGGCCGCGGCGTCGGCATGGACGTGGTCAAGACCAACATCGAGACCATCGGCGGCGTCATCGACATCAACACGCAGCTCGGCCGCGGCACCACCTTCACCATCAAGATCCCCCTGACGCTGGCCATCGTCGCCGCCCTGATCGTGCGGGCCGGGCAGAGCCGGTTCGCGGTGCCGCAGGTGGCGGTGCTGGAACTGGTCCGGGTCGGCAAGGACGGCCCGCAGAAGGTCGAGCACATCAACGGCTCGCCGGTCCTGCGCCTGCGCGAGCGGCTCCTGCCGATCGTGACGCTCACCGGCGTGCTCGGACAGGGGAATGCGGAGGCCGAGACCGGCTTCGTGGTGGTGGCCCAGGTCGGCCG
>NZ_BPRB01000196.1 GCF_022179685.1 Methylobacterium trifolii | reverse complement strand
CATCTGACGACGGACAGGCAAGCAGTTTCTCGGCATCCTCTCGGGTGTCGGCGGCTGGGCGGGCATCGGCTTGGCTGCCGGCCTGACCGACCCGAACGCCGGACTCGGCGCGGTGGGTGGTTATGCAGGCTTGTCGCAGTACACCAACCTCGGCGGCCAGCTTACGGTCTTCGCTCTTCCGAACTGAAGACCGCGGCCACTGCCGCGAAATCCGGCTTATCTCGATAGAGGGTTGTTTGCGACATCGACTGATCCGAACATCCGTGCGGCCAAATTCCTCCTAACCCTCTCGCCAAGCGGAAATGGATGCGGCGGGTCCTCACGGACCCGCCGTCTTTTTGTCCAGGATACCGAATGCTTTGACGACGTGGTCTCCGGATCGCGATCCTCGCCCGAAATTCAGGTCCGACATCATCGCAGGTCGAGGCTGCCGATGCGGCGCCATTCCTGGAGCGACGCGGCCATCTTGGGGCCGCCGCGGCCGTCGAGGGCGCCGTCGTAGTAGCCGGCGCGCTTGAGGCGGGTCTGGACGGAGCGGATCGTGTCCGTCGACCAGGCATTGGGGCGGTGGACGATCTGGTTCATGGCCTCGCCCGTGTCGGCGGCGACGCCGCGCAGGAGCATCTCGGCGGCCGAGGCCGGGTCCTTCCTCACGCCGCGGCCCTCGTCCAGGAGGATGGCGGCCGGCACGAAGCCGCGCGGGTCGCCGAGTTCCGTCGCCCTGTCGAAATAGGCGAGCGCCCGGCCCGGCTCCTTGAGGGTGCCGTCCTGGGCCAGCACCCCGAGGTTGTAGGTGGCGATGGCCGAACCCGCCGCGGCCGCCCGCTTCAGGAGGGCGATCGCCCGGGCCGGGTCCTTGCGGATGCCGGTGCCCTGCATCAGGGCGACCGCGAGGTTGATCGCCCCGTCCGCGCTGCCGTTGTCGGCCGCCGTCCCGTACAGGGCGATGGCCGCCCTCGGGTCGCGGGGCACGCCGTCACCGGTCTCCAGGATGAGGCCGAGGCTGACCTGCGCGCGCAGGTTCCCGCGGGCGGCCGCCTCCCGGTAGCGGGCCACCGCCTCCTCGCGCCGGCCGGCGGCGGCGAGCGCGCGGGCCAGCAGCGCCGTGTAGTGCGGCATCTCCGGATGGGCGGTGGCCGCCTGTCGGCAGGCGGCGAGGGCGGGTTCCGCGTTCTCGGCGAGTTGGGCGAGGGTGACGCCCGGCGTGTTCGCGGTGGCGTCGCGCGGGTGGGTGGTGGCGCGCTCGCACACGGCCTCTGGCCGGGTCTCCACGTCCTCGGCCGTGGGCAGGTTCCGGAGCAGGGCGCGGGCCTCCGCCACGTGGCGCCCGTCCGGCCGCCGGTCGAGGTAGAACTCCACCAGGGGGCGCAGGCGCGCGCGCAGGGCGTAGTCCCAGAGGCGGTCGTCGGAGAGGCGGTCGTCCGGGGTGCTGCGCGGGCTGCCGGGAGCGGGCTCGAGGGAGGCCGTGTTCAGCATGCCCTGGACCTCGCCCGCATGCGCCCCGTCGGCGTAGCGCGTCAGGTAGATGCGCAGGAGGGCCGGGTCCCGGCTGCCGGCGGCGAGCTGCCAGAGCTGGGTTTCGGGGGATGCGGTGTCGGCCCGTCCGGGGGTGAAGTAGACCTGGCTCGTCAGCGAGGAGATCTCCAGGGGCACCTGGAAGCCGCCGGTGGCCGCGATCACGTCCTTGCGCACGGCGATCATCATCGCGCCCACGTCCTGGCCGCGGGTGCCGACATGGCCGAGGAAGGCCTGGGCGAAGGGGCTGTTGCGGCCGCCCCCGTCGAAGGCGACCTTGTCCGGCTGCGTCGCGTAGGAGAACAGGAAGCCCGCCGTGTCCTCGACCTTGGCGAGGCCGTCGCGCAGGGCCTCGTCGGACAAACCCGCGGCCGGCTGTCCGCGCAGGGGGTTGTTGCGGCAGGCGTCGAGGAAGACGAGGTGGTTGCCGCGCGCCCCCCGTAGCCCGTCCGTGACGGCCTTGAGGTTCAGGGCCTGGCGCTCGATGTCCGCGCGCGAGCGGATCGCCGCGTCGACCGGCACGAGGTAGTTCTCGCGATCCACCTGGAACCCGTGGCCGGCATAGTAGAACAGCGACAGGTCGGCTTGGCGGGCCTTCGCCACGAACGCGGCGACGGCGCGCGTCATGCCCTCCTGATCGAGGTCGAGACCCTCGATCACCTCGAAGTCCCGGGCCTTCAGGGCGGCGGCGATGTCGCCCGCGTCGTTGCCCGGGTTGAGGAGCGGCTTGAAGCTCCGGTAGCTCGCATTGCCGACGACGAGGGCGACGCGCGTCTCCGCTGCGAGCGTACCGCCGGCCAGGGCCAGGAACGCGGCGGCGAGAAGCAGCCGCATCGCCGCCCTGCGGCTCCCGAACCACGTCTCGCGCCCCGCGACAGGGCCGGGTGCCCGTGGATGCGACCGGCCGGCCGTCGCGGGCGAACCCGCGACGGCCGCGTCCCCGTCAGAGGCCCACCGCCCGCGACATCCGGGTCTCGCAGGATTCCATCGCGCTCGCGATCGCATTGCCATGCCTCACCTGACGCGCGGCCAAAGCCGGCTCATCCGCGCGGATCAGGCTGATCGCCTTGCGGATGACCGTCACCGCGGCGCGCACGACCGTTCGCGCCTGGGCGACCGTGCGGGACGCGCGGACCTGCCGGGCCGCCGCACGGATCACCGCCGGGACGCTGCGTAGCGACGCCGTGCCGGCCCGGCCGCCGGTGAGGGTTGCCGGAATCCGGACGGCCGTGGGGATGTTGCGCAGGGCCGGCGGCAATTGTGCGATCCGGACCTCGAGCTTGTCGGCATAGGCTTCGAGGGCACGGGCGACGCAGTCGTTGTACTGCTTCGCACGGCGGTTGTCGCGCTGCTCGCAGGCCGCGACCGCCGCATCGAGCGCCCGGCCGGCGGATTCGAGGTAGTCGAGGGTCTCGTCGCCGGTGGCGGCGGCGACCGGCACCGCGCGCCCGGTGCCGAGGGTGGGGCCGCCGCTGCTGCCGATGCCGCTGCCGGGCCCGACGACTCCGGTCGGGCTGCCGATGTCGGTCTCCTCGGTTCCGGCGACCAGGATGACGTCGGGCGGGTCCACGACGGGCACGAACGTCGTCGGGAACTGCCGGTCGAGGGTCGGCGTGGTCAGGGCGATCGTCAGGGGATCGATCGGCGAACCCGTCACCGTCAGGGAGCCGGGCTGGTAGGTGACGGCGTAGTTCTGCAGCCCGTCGCCCTGGGCGTTGCTGGCCACGATCGGGTAGGGGCTGCCGATGACGGGGGCGAGGGCCGGCGCGCCGTCGCTCGTCAGCGTGACGCGCGAGACCTGATCGGTGTTGCGCAGGCCTGTCGCCGTGAACTCGGTCCCCGCGAAGAAGATCGGGGTGCCGAAGGGTCTGGTGGCGTCGTTGGCGCGGATCACCAGGGGCGCGGGCGTGATCGTCACGGGGCCGTTCACGAAGCTCACGGCGTAGCCGATCGTCGAGGTCAGCGTGCCGGGCGTGACCTGGGCGGCGCCCGCATAGGTCCCGACGCCCGTCGTCGGCAGCGTCGTGTCCGTCACCCCCGGGGTGCCGGCGAAGGCCTGCGCGGCGGTGTCGCCGTTGACCAGTCCGGTGACGCCGGGCGTGAAGCCCAGCGTCGTCGGGCCGTACTCGCGGGTGGCGTTGGCGGCTGTGACGGTCAGGACCGGCTGGCGGGTGTAGATGAACTGGCTGCCGGCCTGCGTGACCGTGGCCGGCCCGTTGCCGAGGAAGCTGCGGTTGTAGAGGTTTCCGCCGGCCAAGCCGCCGCGCTGGTCGGCGGCGTAGTCCTGGCTGTAGATCAGGAAGCGGCCGCCGGCCTGCACCGCGGTCGCGCCTGCGTTGTTGGTGAACTGCGTCGTCGCGATCACCACGTCGCCGTTCAGGCTGCGCACGCTTTGCCCGGCGCTGATGCCTAAGGGCCCCGCGGATGCCGTGCCCGCCGGGGAGATCGCGCCCGCGATCTGGAGGCTGCCGGCCGAGACGATCGACCGGTCGACCGTGAAGCCGCCGCCGGCGAGCGCCGCGATGAAGGTGGGAAGGCCGGAGCCGAAGGTCGGCACGCCGCCCGCGCCGGCCACAGTGTAGGGAATGTTGGCCGAGACCGTGCCGTCGCCGGCATTGGCCAGTTCCGTCGCGAGCCCCGAGGCCGTCGTCTGGACCGTGGTGACGAGCACGCGGCCGATGCGGGGGTCGAGGTTGGTGACGGCGCCCGCGCCCAGCGGCGCGTCGGTGATGGAGGCGCCCCTGTTCGCGCCGTCGAGGAAGGCGGTCACGCCCTGGGGCGCAGGGCCGGTGAGGGGATCGCGGGCGACGTAGTAATAGCCGTTGGCGCCGGAATTGGTCTGGTAGGAGGCGGTGCCGCCGGTGGCCACGCGCACGGGTTCGCCCGCGAGCGGCGATCCGGGGTCGGCGGCGCCGCGGGTGAATCCGGAGACCGCCAGGACGCCGGTGGGGAAGCGCCAGGTCAGGTACGGATAGGCGCTCGCCTGCGTGCCCCAGGTGCCCGCGACGAAGCCGGCGGGCAGGGTGCCCTGAAGCTGCGCCGTGGTCAGCCCGGTCGCGCCGGTTCCCGCGCTCGTGGCGACGCCCGTGGTCTGGGTGTCCCAGTACGCGTTGGTGATGGTCTGGAGCGTCCCGTCTACGTTTCCGACCAGGCCGCCGCGGGTGCCGGCGCCCGTCAGGAGACCGGTGGCGTAGCTCGTCGTCACGACGGCGTTGGCCGTGCTGCCGCCGTCGGCCGGAATGCTGTTGATCTCGCCGATCAATCCGCCCGAGGCCGTGCCGCCGCTGGTCAGGCCCGTGGCGTAGCTGTCGCGGATCAGGCCGCCGTTGCTCAGGATGCCGACGAGGCCGCCGCTGCGGCCCTGGCCGGTCACGGCCCCGGTTGCGTAGGACGAAGCGATCGTGCCCGGTGCCTGAGAGGTGCCTTCGCCACCCAGGCCCCCGACGAGACCGCCCACCGGGTCCGTACCGGTGACGCCGCCGGTGGCGTAGGACAGGCTGATGGCGGCGCTCTGCGCGATGCCCACGAGGCCGCCCACGAACGACCCGCCGCCGACCTGCCCCGTGGTGAAGGAGCGGGTGATCGTGCCGCCGTCCATCACGCCGACGAGGCCGCCGGTGTTGTCGGTTCCGGTCACGGTGGCGCTGGTGGACGCGTTGGCGACGCTGCCGTTGATCTGCGCGCCCAGCAATCCGCCGGTGGTGTTGGCGCCCGTGACCCGGCCCGCGACGGTCACGCCGCCGACGGTCGTGTTCGTGGCGAAGCCGACGAGGCCGCCGGTGTTGTCGCCGCCCGTCAGGGCGAGGGCGCCCAGGGCGACGTTGCCGATCGTGGCCCCGGTCGCGGCGCCGAACAGGCCGCTGCTGTCGCGCGCCGGCGTGTTGATCGTCAGGTTGGCGATGGTCTGGCCGAGGCCGTTGAACCGGCCGGTGAAGGCGGCGTCGGTGCCGCCCACCGGCGTGAAGGCGGTGCCGCCCGCATCGATGCCACGGGCCAGCGCAAAGGCGCCGTCGAGGTTGCCGCTCATGCTCTGGAGGTCGGCCGTGGTGTAGAGCAGCCTGTAGGCCTGCCCGTCGATCACCAGCGACTGCCCGGCGATCCCCGCGCCGTTGCTCGTCGCGTAGGTGGCGGTCGCACCGTTGCCGAAGCTCAGGGTGCCGCCCGTCCCGCCGTTGTTGGTGGTGAACACCAGGCCGCCGGCCCCGTTCACCCGCAGGTCGGAATTCACCACGATCGAGTGGTAGGCCTGGAGGGTCAGCGTGGTGGGCGCGCTCCAGGAGACGGGGGCCGCGACCGTGATGTCGCCGGCCTGCGCGCCGGGGCTCCCGGCCCCGCCCGTGGTGACGGTGACGTTGGCGGTGCCCAGCGCGTTCGAGAGCGTGGTCGCGTTGATGACCGAGTCGTTGCCGGTGGCGGCAAAGCCGGTCTGGTTGCTGCTCGCCCCGTTCGAGATGACGACGTTGTAGGGGTCGAGGAGCAGCGTCCCGAAGCTGCCGCGGGCGGCCGTGAGGTCGGAGGACCCGGTATAGGCCAGCAGAGACCGGCCCGAGACCTCGGCGTTGCCGCCGTTGCCGCCTGTCGTACCGCCGCGGGCGCTGATCCGGCCCGCGAAATCCGTCATCCGGTCGGACCAGACCACAATGCTGCCGCCGTCGCCCGCATTCCCGGCATCCGCGCTGATCCGGGTCGCGGCATCGACCCGCGTGGTGGCCGCGCGCTGGAGGGTGCCACCGCCCTGCACGTCCCCGCCGACGCGGATGCGCCCGCCCCCGGCCGTGCCGTTGGCCGCCAGCGTCGCGCCGGACAGGTGGATCGCGTTGCCGGTGACGGTGATGTCGCCGCCGCGTACGGGGCGGGCCGGTCGCCCCTGCCGGCCCTGGTGCGCCGAGGCGTCGAGGCGGCCGCTCACGGTGACGCTGCCGCCCTCGCCGCCGCCCAGGACGATCGCGCCGGAGCGCCCGCTCACGCTACGCGCCTCGACGATGCCCGACAGGTTGATGGCGTTGCGCGCGGCGTCGCGCGCGGTCGCCGCCTGCATCACGACCCGTCCGCCCGCCGCGTCGATCCGGCCGGAATGCCGGATCAGGGCCTGGGTCGAACCGTCGTTCCGGGAGGGCACGGCCACCTGGAGGAAGCCGTCGCCGGAGAGATCGAGCGTCGCCTGCTCACCGGCGCCGAGACCGACCCGGCCGAGGGGAACGCTGATCGTGCCGCTGTTCTCGACCTGGCCGCCGAGCAGCGCCGCGTAGCCGCCGCGTCCGACGTCGATGCTGCCGGCGTTCGAGACCGTGGCCGAGCGTCCGGTGCCGCGGAACACCCGCCGCCCGGCCTTGAAGTCCTCGTCGGCGATATCGAGGGCGGAGCCGACGAAGGCTCCGGCCTTCACGGTCCCGGTCGGCGTGATGGCGATGCCGTTCGGGTTGATCAGGTAGACCTGCCCGTTGGCGTTGAGCTGGCCCGCGATCGTCGAGGGCGTCGAGCCGGTGACCCGGTTGAGGAGCGCCGAGGAGGCCGAGGGCTGGCTGATGTCGACGCGGCCGCCCTGGCCGATGGAGAAGCCCTGCCAGTTGACGATCGCGGTCTGCGAGGATTGCTGGATCGAGAGCTGGTTGGCCGAGGGCTGGGAGATGCCCACCGTGCCATGTACGACGCTGCCGCCGGTCGGCAGTTCGAGCGCGCCGAGGCCGGCCGGGGCCGTGAGAGCCGTGCCCGCGAGAAGGACCGGGATGAGCCGGTTGAGGTGGCGCGTCATGGACGTTCTCTGCGGCACGACTTGACCATGTCTGCGATGTAGTCTCCGGGCGGGCTCAGAACCGGATCGAGCCCAGCACGGTGAAGCGGTTGGTGTCCGGCAGCGCATCGCTGCGGAAGCGGCGGCCGAACTCCAGGATCAGGCTGGCCTCCGTCGCCGCGGCGGGATCGATCAGGGCGGCCAGCCGCAGCCCGAGGCCCAGCGACGAGACGTGCAGCCGGGACGCCTCCAGCACGGTCGGCCGTTCGAGGTAGAGCGCCCCCGTCGCGCCGAAGGCGTAGGGCGTGATCGTACCGGGGCGCCCGTCCAGGGCGACGGCGAAGGGGTGCGCGATCTCGCTGCGCACCACCCATCCGCTGTCGCCGGCCAGGCTGCCCGCGTCGAAGGTCGAGAGTTCCTGGAACGAGGCCGTGCCGATCTGCTCGCTCCGGGCCAGCGCCTGCCCGAAGGAGGTCTGCCCGCGGGCGTAGAACCCGAACACGAAATCCTGCGGCAGGGGCTGCGTGAAGGTGATCGCCGCGTCGAACTTCTGGAACTCGGCGTCCGAACCGAGACGGGAGAGCGGCAGGATCGGCGTGGCGTCGGCCGCGCTGCGGGCGCCGAGGCCGTCGATCCCTAGGGAGAGCGTGCCGCGCCCGGCCAGGATACCGCCGCTGTCCAGCCGGATGTCGCCGTCGCCGCTCAGGCGCAGAATCCGGAGCCGGTCCAGGCTCAAGGGCACGGCGGCGGCGGGCAGGACGAGCCCGAGCTGCTCGTGCGTCGCGTCGAAGGTGACTTCGCTGTAGAAATTGGCTGCCCGGCTCCGCAGCCACGGATAGCGGAGGCGGAAGGAGAGGCGGTCGTAATCGCTCGTCGTCTGGATCAGGCTGGCGAGCTTCGGCGCCGTCTGGCTGTTCGTGTACTCGACGTTGAAGGTCAGTCCGTCGGTTCCCAGGGGCAGCACGAAGCCGCCGGCCAGCGTGCGCAGCCGCGGATTGTCGCCGAACGGGCTCCCCGTCCGCAGGGCGTCGTCGCCGCTCGGGTGGCCGAGCGCGCGCACGTAGATCGTCTCGCCCTGGCCGAACACCGTATTGAGGTCCAGGCCGGTCCCGATGGAGTATCCGCCGAGCGCCCGTCCGACGGAGTTGTCGCCGCCGACGAAGCCGGTGAGCGGCCGGTACTTGCCCTCGATGACGAGGTTCGCGCCGCCCTGTGCCGTGCTCGGCACGAGGGTCGAGCGCAGGGCGATGCCGGGCGTGTCCCCGGCGAGCAGCAATTGCCGCTCCACCTCGCCGATCTGCAGGTCGCGACGGCCGACGAGCCCGGCGAGCACGGCCGCGATCCGCGTCCGCGCCGGCTCGGGCACGTCGCGCAGCTCGACATGCTCCACGAATCCGTTGACGACCACGAGCCGCAACCCGCCGCCGTCGTTCAGCTTCTGCGCGGGCAGCACCACGCGGATCAGGATCGAGCCGGAGCGGATCAGGGCCGCCTCGAGGTCGCGGGCGGCCGCGAAGATCTCGCTGGCCGGCACGCGCCGTCCGACGAGCCTTGCTTCCAGCGCCGCGATCTCGGCCGAGTATCCGGGCGGCGCGTTCTCGACCGCGACGCGTGCGATGCGGATGGACAGGCGTTCGGAGCCCGCCGGTGCGCCGAGGCCCGCCTGCCCCGAGAAGACCAGGGTACCGGCTCCGCGGCCCGTCGCGGGCGCGAAGCTCGGGGGCGTGATCTGGCTCGCGGTCTGGGCGAGCGCACCGGACGCCGACCCGGCGACGGCGAGGCCCGCCACGACCGGCAGGCACATCGCCAGCGCGGACCGTTCGATGCCGGGCGCCCGCGCGTTGGCAAGGCGTGTCTTCATGCGCTCAATCATGTCCCGGATCGGCACGCTCTGCTGGCCCTGTTTCGGACTGTGTCGCGTCGCCTGATTCGGGTCAACGGACCTTGGCCGTTCGGGCCGGTCCGACCGCGTTTTCCGCTGGCAGTGTATGATTTTGGCTACAAAGACTGCCCGGATCGACAGTCATGGGCCACTGTTCCGGCAAAAAACAAAGCCCTGTCAGCTACATCCGCACGCCGCCGGTGCAGACGAACAAGGATCTCGGTCCTGGATGTCGGGATGTACCGCGATCGGAGGCGTGATCCGCCCCGCAGATCTCCTCTGGACCGGACCAATTAACGAAGCCTTGACTCTTAGGTTTCGGACGGGGCGTCGCCGGCGGAGAGAAAGCCGTCGAGTTCGGCGGTCGTCGGGAAGGCATCGAAGGCACCGAAGCGCCGCGTGGTGAGCGCGCCGCAGGCCGCGGCGCATCGCAGCGACGCCTCCAGGGTGCAATCCCGCAGGAGGCTGACGGCAAGACCGGCGGCAAAGGCATCGCCCGCGCCGATCGTGTCGACGACGGGCACGCGGAATGCGGGTTGGCGGCACGGCGGCCTGTCCTTTCGGAACGCGACCGCGCCCGCCTCGCCGAGGGTCACCACCACGATCTCCGGACCGGCCTCGAGCACGCGGTCGACGCTCGATGCCGTGGCCGGGTCGATGCCGAGATCGCCGGCCTCGATCCGGTTGACGACGAGGATGGTGGTATCGGCCAGGATCGCCGGGTCGATCGTTCGGATCGGGGATGGGTTCAGCAGGGTCGCCGCGCCCTTCGCCCGCGCCCGGACGAACGCCGTGCGGATCGGTTCGTCGGGCGACTCGAACGTCGCCATGACCAGACGTGCTCCGTCGACGCCGTTCGCGACGCGCGCGATGTCGGCGCCCGACAGCAGGCGGTTGGCGCCCAGGCTGACCGCCAGGCAGTTCTCCCCGGCCGGATCGATGAAGCCGATGCCGGCACCCGTCGAGCCCTCCCGGCGGACGAGCATGTCCGTGGACAGGCCGGCGGTGAGGAACGCCGAGGTCGCCACGGCCGCGAAGGGGTCGTCGCCGATGGCGAAAGCGCCGTCCACGCGCGCGCCCAGACGATGCGCGGCAACGGCCAGATTGAAGCCCTTGCCGCCCGGCTCCGAGACGAACGCCGCGGCATCAAGGGACTCACCGGCGCGCGGGAGGCGTGCTACCATCACGGAGCAGGCAACGACGAAGCTGCCGACGACAAAGACCTGCACGCGTCATACCCCGGTACAAGAGTGGCTCACAGAAGCGCGATCGGCCGATCCAACCTGCGGTTGCTTGCAGGAATAGGCTCGGATGGTCCTCCGATATCGCGCCCTGCTCATCTCGACCGGCCGTCGCTGATGTCGCTCCTGCAATTGCGGGACGACACGGCGATGCCGCTCTACCAGCAGCTCGAAGAACAGCTGTACGGGCTCATCAGCTCCGGGGTGCTGCCCCCCGGTACGATCCTGCCGGCAGAGCGCCAACTCGCGGAGAACCTCAAGGTCAGCCGCGTCACGATCCAGCGCGCCTACGCCGCCCTGCGCCAGCGGGACCTGCTCGCGTCGCAGGGGCGCCGGGGCTTCCTGGTCCGCACACGGCCCAGCCAGGTGCACCCGGGCATGGATCGCCTGAAGGGTTTCACGGAAGAGATGCGGGAACTCGGAAAGATACCGTCCTCCCGGATCGTCGAGCGGCAGGTCGTGCAGGACAGGTCCATCTCCTCGATCTTCGGACTGCCCTCGACGGCGCCCTTCCTCAAGCTCACGCGCGTGCGCTACGGCGACGACGTCGCGATGTCCCGCGAGGTCGCCTGGTATAATCTGAAGGCCGTCCCCGCCCTCGAGGACGGCGACCTCTCCGGCTCCGTCTATGCGTTCCTGGCCGAGAACGGCGGCACGCGCCTCGTCGCCTGCGAGCAGACGATCGAGGCGACGATGCCGACCCTGGAAGAGTGCCGGATCTTCGGATTCGACGAGCCGCTGCCGTGCCTGCTGATCAAGCGGCACAGCTTCACGCAGGACGCGGCGATGATCGAATACGTCGAGGGACTGTTTCGAGGCGACATGTACAGCTACCGGCTCAAGCTCCAGGCTTGAGCGGTCCTGGCGCGATCGCTGCGCTCCGTATTGCCGGCGCGGGGAATTTCGGCGCGACACCGAGCGTATCATTCCGGTCCTGAATCCCGATCGATCTCCGGTCGGCGGTGCGCGAACATATGCGAGCGCCTGTTTTATACGAGCCGGTCCCCTGTGGCGAATGCGACGATCGCGATCGACCGGCGCCTCTCGACCTCCGGTCGCGGTCCCGGTGACCGATCGTCGAGGCAAGCCGCAGGTGCCGGCGATATGGGGCGGCGGCCTTCCGTAGAGTCCAAAATCAGCCCATGATCCAGCCGTCATGCGGCTTGGCCGGTCCGACGGGTCGGTCGGCTTGCGCGTTTGAGGGACCGATCCTTCGAAGGGGGCCATCGTTGACGCTCACCCGGCGCAAGCGAGCCGCGGCGCAGAAGACCGTTCTCGCCGCCCCCAAGCAATCCGGTAAGGCTGTCTGGTCGGTCTGCGCGCTTTGCTGTCTCTGGGGCGTCGTCGCGACGGTGGTTGCGATCACCAACCATTGGGAAATCGCACGGCTCCATGAGGACGCCGAAGTGCGGCGGGGGGTCGGGGAGGAGCGGGTGCGGGCCCTGACCCGGCGCCTCGTCGGCGTCGCGAGTCATCAGATGCTCGAGCAGGAAGGGCTGGCGGGGCGCCTCGAAGACATCCTCACGCGCCAGGTGGACCTGGAGGCGCGGCTTGCCGCGCTGGCGACCGTCGCCGAGCGGGCCGCGCCCCCCGACCCGGGCCGGATGCGGCGGGGCGAACTGGGGGGCGAGCGGCCGAGCGCGATCGCCAGGCTGCCGCTTCGCGACCAGTTCGCCCGCATCGAATCCTCCCTCGACCGGGTCGAGGCGGGACTGGGGCGCACCCTCGCGGGCCTGACCGCAGTGGCGCGCGCGGGCGTCGAGCGGGTGCGGGCGGCGCTGGTGGACCTGCACCTGGCGATCGCGCCGCCCGCCCTGCCGGCGATCCGCCCCGCGGCGCGCGCCGCGCCGCGGGACGCCTTCGCGGCCGGGCTCGCCGAGGCCGAGGCGGCCGTGACCGAGGCCGAGCGCTGGCGCAGCCTCATCGAGGGTGTGCCCGTGCGGACGCCGATCGAGGGCGAGGCGGGCCTCTCCAGCAATTTCGGCCTGCGCAAGGACCCCTTCACCGGCGCCCAGCGCATGCATGCCGGCATGGATTTCCGCTCGGCCGTAGGCACCCCGGTGCACACGGCGGCCGAGGGGCGCGTGGTCGCTGCCGGCCCCAGCGGCGGCTACGGCAACCTCGTCGAGGTCGATCACGGGCACGGCCTCGTCACCCGCTACGGCCACCTCTCGGCGATCCAGGTGAGCCTCGACCAGGCCGTGACGGCGGGTACCGTCGTCGGCCTCGTCGGCTCCACCGGCCGCTCCACCGGCCCGCACCTGCACTACGAGACCCGGCTCTCCGGCAACGCCCTCGACCCGGCCCGCTTCCTGGCCGCCGGCCGGACGCTGTTCGGCAAGCCGGCGGCGGCGCAGGAGAATCCGGTCGAGCCGCCCCCGGAGGCTGCGGACGCGGCCGACTGATCGCGCGTTCCCGAGGGCGAGCGATCCCGGCGGCGCGCTATCCGGCCGGACGCGCCGGTCCATGGGCCGGGTGAGCGCGGCGGCGATCGCAGAGGCCTTCACCAGGGCTGGGCGGCAGGACTCCAACGCCGAACCGCAGCCGCATTCATCCATCCAGCCCGGCCCTTCGACCGACCTGTTCGGTTCCCCTGTGCCCCGCTGCCTGCTCGCTGCCGTCGACGGAGGTCGGGCCGGCTCCCGTGGCGGGCGACGATCCGGACGGGTCTCCAGGGCCGTGCTGTACTCCTATATGGGCGGCCACGGTCGCCGCCGTAATGTTTTTAATAGACGGCAATACACGATAGTCTATCATTCAAGCTGTGTCAGTATCTATTGAAATGGATCGGCGGTTATGGCTATAAAATTATAAATCCCGTTAGTGTATTGTTCAGAGCCGCTCCGTAGTTTGGGCGCGACCCCCGGTGCGAGGATCGAATGTCGACTGTTTCAGTTTCAAAGACGACCGGATTCGACGTCAATTCGTTCTGGATCGCGAATTCCGGGCAGTCGGCCGGGGAGACCTTCAGCGGGCTCACCAGCTCGTCCGGAAACATCCTGAGCCCGACCCAGTCGCAGACGTATTCCGAGTATACGTTTTCCGCAGGCGGTTTGAGCTACCATTATTACGGAACCTGGACGGTCACGGCGACCCAGACGCTTCTGGCGGGTACGATTTCCGCTTCCGGCACGTACGACCACGTGTCGGTCTACGACGGGACCACGCTCGTTGCCGATGCCCACACCATGCCGCTCGCGGTGGACTTCGGCACGGTCGCCGGCGCAGGCGTCCTCGGCGCGCTCGGCAACCTGCTCGGCGGTGTCGTGACGTTGCTGCTCGGAGACGCGGTCACGACGCCCTACGCCAACCTCCACACGGGCGCGACGCCGGACCTGTCGCAGCGCGCCTTCGCCGATGGCGTGTCGGCCACCGGCAATGCCGGCAGCGACACCCTCGTCGGCGGGGCCGCCGGCGACACCCTCGACGGTCGTGCCGGGGCCGACCTCATGACGGGCTTCGGCGGCGACGACACGTACGTCGTCGACAATGCCGGCGACGTCATCGTCGAGGCGTTGAACGGCGGTGTCGACACCGTCTACGCGTCCAGCAACTTTGCCTTGTCGGCAAACGTCGAGAACCTGTTCCTGGGAGGCCCGGCGATCTCGGGGACCGGCAACGCCCTCGACAACCTGATCGATGCATCGTCCTTCCAAGGCGCGGTCGACAACGTCCTCGTCGGCGGCGGCGGAAACGACACCCTGGTCGGCGGCCTCGGAAACGACGCCTACGAGGTCCGGGACGCCGGCGACGTCGTCATCGAAGCGGCGGATGCGGGAAGCGACACGGTCTATACGTCGATCGATTACGTGTTGGCCTCCAATGTCGAGACCCTCGTCCTCGGAGGCACGGCGATCCGCGGAACCGGCAACGGGTCCGACAACGTCCTCAACGCGTCCGTGTTCGGTGGGATCGCCGACAACGTCCTCGATGGCGGCGCCGGGCGCGACACGATGATCGGCGGTCTGGGCCACGACACCTACGTGGTCGACAATGCCGGCGACGTGGTGGTCGAGGCCGCGGGTGAGGGGACGGACACGGTCTATGCGTCGACCGGTTACGCCCTGTCGGCGAACGTCGAGACCCTGTTCCTGGGAGGCTCGGCGATCGCGGGGACCGGCAACGCCCTCGACAACCTGATCGATGCGTCCGCGTTCGAAGGCGCGGTCGACAACGTCATCATCGGCGGCGGAGGAAACGACACCCTGATCGGCGGCTTCGGCAACGACGCCTATGAGGTCCGGGAAGCGGGCGACGTCGTCATCGAGGCGGCCAACGCGGGACGCGACACGGTCTATGCGTCCGTCGATTACGCGCTGTCGTCGAATGTCGAGGCTCTCGTCCTGACGGGCACGGCGACCCATGGGACCGGGAACGCCCTCGACAATTCGATCGACGCCTCGTCCTACCAGGGTGCGGTCGACAACGTCCTCGACGGGGGCGCCGGAAACGACTTCCTCGTCGGCGGCCGCGGGAACGACACGTTCGTGTTCACGGGCAATTTCGGCACGGATCACGTGGCCGACTTCCAGTCCGGCGAGGACACGATCCGGCTCTCGAGAGCGCAGTTCGCCGATTTCGCAGCCGTGCAGGCCGCAACCCATCAGATCGAGTCCGGAAGCTACATCGCCCTCGACGACACCCACGTCATCGCCCTCGCCAACGTGGTCGCCGCCAACCTCCGCGCCTCGGATTTCACGTTCGTCTGAGACGGCGCGTCCCAGCGGAGTGAATTGGTCGGCCTCGGTCCGCGTCGTCTCCGACCCTCTCGCGACGGACCGGGGTGCCTGTGGTCGGAGCGCGCGCTAGAGCGCACTCCGACGAAGTGGATGCCGGTTCGTCGCGAAAGTGCGCGTCGAAACAAAAGCTTAGAGCCGTGACCCGACCCAACGTGGTCGGGCACGGCTCTAGCCGCCGATGATCACGGTCGGCAGGCCCATGACGATGACGTTGGGCGGCCCCACGGCCTCGACGATGGTGTCGCTGGCGCGGCAGGCCGCGAGGTTGTTGATCAGCACCGTGAGCGAGCCCGTGACCACCACGCCCGGCCCGTGCGGCGGGATCGGCAGCGGCGTGGCGCAGACGTGGATGTCGGCCCCGCCGGCAGCCCCCGAGATCATCGAGCCCATGCTCGCGGCGGCCGCCGACTTCACCGCCTGCTCGGCGGCGAGCGCTGCGGGCGCACCGGGCGTGCCCGCAGCCGCGACGGTCGCCACCTCGGCGGCCAGGATCGCCGCGTCCGAGGTCGCCTTGGCCGCCTGGATCGCGGCCGCCGCCGCCGCGGTCACGCCGCGCCAGGCCGGCAGGCCGCCGATGAACACGGTCGGGCTGCCGGGGCCGGGCTGCAGCACGGGCGGCAGCGGGTGCGCGACCGGGTCGAGGATGCGGGCGGCGGGGCCTGTGGGCATGGGGCGTCCTCAGTTCGGCGATGCCGGCGGCTCGTCCGCGTCGCGGTAGAGCGTGCCCCAATCCGCCTGCCAGAGGCCGTCCGGATCGGCCACGACGAGGGCCACCGTCATCTCGTTGGCGAGCCGGATCGCCGAGCGGATGGCGTCCTTGAGGGGCATCTCGTCGGAGGTGAAGTTTTTCGGCAGGCGCCCGCCCGTGGCGGAGGCCGGGCAGGTGACGACCCCGTACATCTTCTCGCCGTCGCGGCGCAGGGTCAGCGTCATGGCGTCGTCCGGGGCTTCGTCGACCTGCTCGAAGCGGTTCGTCGTGGTCGGGTTCGTCGTCATGCGATGCACTCCCATCGCGCCCGCGGGCGCCCGTTCGATCCTCGCCAGTCCAGTAGCCCCGCCGGCGTCAGTAGCCCGTGAAGGGCCAGTCCGGCGTGGCCTTGGCCAGCACGCCCTTGGTCACGGAGCCGAGACCCGGCATCTGAATCCCCGAGCCGCCCTCGATCGGGATGAGGCCGGGAACGGTGAAGATCATGCCGGCGCCGTCCACGATCTCGTCGATCGAGAGCCGGATCGTCCCGCCGACGCTCCAGGGACCGACCGTGGCGCCCGGGTCCTGGTACATGGCGGCCGGCGAGTTGAACATGTAGAGTTGCGCGTCGCGCGTCGTGTGGAAGAGCGTGGCAGGGCCCGTCATGGTCACGGAGCCGGGGCCGGGTATCTTCGGGATCGAGATGCCGATGCCGCCGCCGGTGTAGAAGAAGAACGCCGTCGTCCGCCGCCTCAGGTCCACGATCTGGAAGAAGTAGTCGTCGGTCTGGGCGATGATGGAGGCCGAGCCGCCGCCCACCACGCGGATCTCGAACTCGCGGGTGGCGATGGGCTTGGGCGGATCGGGCCGGGACGGCTTGCCCGCGGAATAGACCAGGATCTCGACGGCCCGGTCGTAGCCGTCGTTCTCCTTCGGGCCGACGGATTCCTTGTCGCCCGCGGCGATCTCGACGTTGAATTTGGCTCCGCTGGAGAAGTTCTTGACGTAGCCCTTCACCGCCTCGCAGCGCTCGTAGGAGAGGTTCTTGTTGAGCGTGTGCGCGTTGGCCCCTTGCGTCTTCGACCATTGCCGCGACGCGTGCCCGATCAGGTCGACCCAGGCCGTCGGGTTGCCGGCGACGATCGGCTTCACCTTCGCTTCGAGCCATTGCTTGTGCGCGCCGATGGGCTTCGACTGGCCGGTCGGGAAGTTGCAGAGCCGCGCCGCGATGGTCGCCTTCGTTCCCGAGATTTCCTGGACATCCGCGGCCATGGGGGCGTTCTCCAAAATCAGCGCTCCGTGGCGCTCGACATGCGATGATTGCTGGGTCCGGTGAGGTTTCGCAGTGCGATGTGCTTGCGGTGATCGGTCCGCCTACCTGTCGCGTGCGTTCATAGGCTGGCGTAGAAGGCCGCGATCTGCTCGAACAGGGCACGCGGCAGGGGCTTTTCCAGTGTCTTGTCGCCGGCTTCCCAGCGGCTCTTCCAGATCGAGGCGTATTCCCCGTAGCTCCTCGGCTTGCCGCTGCTGTTGAGGCAGACCTTGCGCGGCGGCAGCTTGACGGCGTTCCCGCCCGGTCCGCCGCCCTTGCTCTCGATCAGCTTCTTGATCGGGTTCGGCAGCACGCCCTCGTCGTATTCCTCGTCCCCGGCACCGAAATTGATGACGAACTTCTTGCCTTCGCGCTTCGCCCAGACGGAAATGGTCTCGTGCGCCTTCACCTTCAGCTTGAAGGTGAAGGCCTCGCCGTCCCAGGACAGCGTGAACAGCCCGTAGCTGTTCGTGTCGTAGACGTCGTCGAAGGATGGACCGCCGGACATGGTGTCGACTCCGCTATCGTCGCGTTGGGGCGGGCATTCGCCACCGGATGGGGGAGGGCGGCCTGCTTTTCTGCGCGGACGGTCCGCAGGCGTCGGCGAAGCGTCCGTGCTCCGGCGCCGCACACGGGGCCGTCGTCTCGTGCTCGCCGGGCGCGTGCTTCGGGAACCCGACAGGTCTCCGTTCTTCCGGATGCCGGCATGATATCCGGTCGTCCGTCCCCGATGTCGGCAGGCCGGGGCAAGGATTCCGTCCGCCCGTTGCAGTGTTCGCGGCTGTCGTCATGGCCGATGCACCGATCCAGCCCACCGCCTCAACTCGTGCGTGACAGCATCCCGCTGCCGACGCCCATCCCTGCCGCGACCGCGGGTTTCAGCGCGTTGGGGGCATCGGCCGTCATCTGCTCCCGAGAGGCCGCCGGAGCGACCTTGAAGTAGATCTTCGCCATCGCGTCCATGTGCCGGATGGTCATCACGCCGACGATGTCATCGGCCGTCGTCTGGTAGCCTTTGCCGATGATCTGATAATGGTCCTTGTAGATCCAGACGCCGTACGAGGTGGCGTTTCCGTAATACGCATTCTCCAAGTCACTCGTCATGTCGCTCCAGCGTTCGCTTGCCGCCAAAGGGCCCACATCGTTGTTGACGATCTCATACATCTTGTGGAAGACGCCCATCCCATAAAGGAAGTATTGTATGCGGCGGACGTAGAGACCCTGCTCGCCGTTCTTCACGTGATACTTGTGATCCACCGCCGCTTTCTGGAGGCGGTCATCGGGCTTGAAGAGCGCGCTGTTCAGGACGGTCGTGCCCATAGCTCTGTCCTTTTTCAGAAGACCCATACCCTACGCGGCCGATCACGCCCTTCGCAGGCGGCGTCGATCCTTCGGAGCCCCGATGCGGGCCCGCCGGCGCCATCAGTCCCAATCGAAGCGCAGACCGTCCTCGCCCGCGGTGACGCGGACTTTTCCCATTGGTTTTCCCACCAAGGTGGCATTCAGGATTTCCCGCGACAGCGCGGGCAGCATCGTGTTGGTGATGATGTTGTCGATCATCCGCCCGCCCGAATCCGGGTCGTTGCAGCGGGAGACGATGTGCTCGACCACCGCGTCGTCGTAGCCGAACACGGTCTTGTGGTTCTCGGCGATGCGCCGGCCGATGCGGTCGAGCTGCAGCCGGACGATGCCGCCGAGCATGTCTGGCGAGAGCGGGAAGTAGGGGATCGTCACGATGCGCCCGAGCAGCGCCGCCGGGAACACCTTGAGCAGGGACGGCCGCAGGGCCTGGGCCAGCGCGTCCGCGTCCGAGGCGTAGGCGGGATCGCGCGCGAGCTGCATGATCAGGTCGGTGCCGACGTTCGACGTCAGGATGATCAGCGTGTTCTTGAAGTCGATCCGGCGCCCGGTGCCGTCCTCCATCACGCCCTTGTCGAAGACCTGGAAGAAGATCTCGTGCACGTCCGGGTGGGCCTTCTCGACCTCGTCGAGGAGGATCACGCTGTAGGGCTTGCGCCGCACGGCCTCGGTGAGCCGGCCGCCCTCGCCGTAGCCGACGTAGCCGGGGGGCGCCCCTTTCAGCGTCGAGACGGTGTGCGCCTCCTGGAACTCGCTCATGTTGATGGTGATCATGTTCTGCTCGCCCCCGTAGAGGGCCTCGGCCAGCGCCAGCGCCGTCTCGGTCTTGCCGACGCCGGAGGGGCCGCAGAGCATGAACACGCCGATGGGCTTCTCCGGGTTGTCGAGCTTGGCCCGGTTGGTCTCGATGCGCCTGGCGATCATCGCCAGCCCGTGGGACTGGCCGACCACGCGCCGGTTCAGGATTTCGGGGAGGCGCAGGACCGTCTCGATCTCGTCCCGGACCATCCGGCCCACGGGGATGCCGGTCCAGTCCGAGACGACGGAGGCCACCGCCTGTTCGTCCACGTGGGCGTAGATCATGCGCGCCTCCGGCGCGATCGCCTCCAGCTGCGTCGCCTTCTCCCGCAGGGCGGCCCGGCGTTCCTCGGGACTCTCCGGCAGCGCGACCGCGGGGGCCTGCCCGCTCTCCAGGCTCGCCCCCACGGGCGCGACGGGCGCGCTCGCCTCGGCCGGCGCGGCGAGCGCGGCGCGCAGGGCCCGGATTTCCTCCACGAGCGTCGTCTCGGAAGCCCAGGCCGCCTCGAAGCCGGCGAGCGCGTCCTTGAGGGCTGCGGTCTCGGCCTCGATCTCCGACAGGCGCGCGGCGTCCTCCAGGCCGAGGTCCCGGTCGGCAGTGAGGCCGGCATGCTCGCTGTCCTTGGCCCGGATCGCGGCGCGGGTGTCCTCGATCGCGGCCGGCACCGCGCTCTGGCTGATGGCCACGCGCGCGCTCGCGGTGTCGAGCAGGCTCACCGCCTTGTCGGGCAGCTGCCGGGCCGGGATGTACCGGTGGGAGAGGGTGACGGCGGCCACGATCGCCGCGTCCGAGATGCGCACGTTGTGGTGCGTCTCCATCGGCCCGAGCAGGCCGCGCAGCATGTCGCAGCATTGCGCCACGCCGGGCTCGCCGATCTGGATCGGCTGGAAGCGCCGGGTGAGCGCCGGGTCCTTCTCGATGTACTGGCGGTACTCGGCCCAGGTGGTGGCGGCGATGGTCTTGAGCGTCCCGCGCGCCAGAGCCGGCTTGAGGAGGTTGGCCGCGTCCCCCGTCCCCGCCTGGCCGCCCGCGCCGATCAGGGTGTGGGCCTCGTCGATGAACAGGATGATCGGGACGGGGGAGGATTGCACCTCGTCGATGACCGAGCGCAGGCGCTGCTCGAACTCGCCCTTCATCGAGGCGCCGGCCTGCATCAGGCCGATGTCCAGCGCGCACAGGCGTACGCCGGTCAGCGCCGGGGGGACGGTGCCGGCGGCGATGGCCTGGGCGAAGCCCTCCACCACCGCGGTCTTGCCCACGCCGGCCTCGCCCGTGAGGATCGGGTTGTTCTGCCGGCGGCGCATCAGCACGTCCACCAGTTGGCGGATCTCCTCGTCGCGGCCGCGGATCGGGTCCATCTCGCCTGAGGCCGCCTTGGCCGTGAGGTCCTGGGAATAGCGGTTGAGCGCCGTCTGGCCCTTGGCGCCGGCGGGCGCGCCGGGCGTGCCGGCCGCGACCGGGCCGGCCCCGTCCATCGGCCGCAAATTCTCCTCGTCGGACTTTGCCCAGACCGCGCGGTGCTCGCCCATCAGGGCGTCCACGGGAATCTTCTCGAACTCGGGCGAGAGGTTGAGGAAGGCCCGGCGCAGCTCGTTCGACTTGAGGGCGCCGACCAGCATGTGGCCGGAGCGGATCTGCGTCTCGCCGAACAGCAGGGTGGCGTAGTGCCAGCCCCGGTCGAGCATGTCGACGATCGCGTTCGCGATGCCGGGCATCTCGGTCTCGTTGCGCTTCAATGCGCCGACCGCCCGCGCGAGGTCGGCCGAGAGGCGCCCGCGGTCGAGCTTGTACCGGTCGGCGGTGAGCGCCAGGTCCGAGGCGTCCTGCTCGTGCAGGCGGCCGAGCCAGTGGGCGAGTTCGACGTTGCGGTTGCCGGCGCTGCGCGCCTGCCGCAGGGCCTGGATGAAGGCGTCGTAGCCCAGGCGGTTGAGCTTGCCCGTGACGGTCTCGAGGCTGATGTCGCTCACGCCCGGCTCCCTTCGCGCTGATCCGCCCGGCCGACCCGCTCGGCGGGGTGGAAGCGGGCATCGCGCCGGTGGCGGCCCCCGCCGGCCGGCGCGCTCCGGCCCATCCAGCTGGTGTAGCCGAGGCGTCCCGCCCGCCCGAGGCGCACGGGCTCCACCGCTTCCACGGGCAGCGCGAGCTCCACGTCCCAGTCGAGCTCGTCGCCGAGGTAGAAGAACACGAGGTCGGCCAGCGGCCGGCAACTCTGCCCGCCCGGCAGCAGGCGCTCGTACTCGGGCAGGTCGGCGGCGAAAATGCGCAGCCGGATGCGATCCTCCACCGTGAACACGCTGGAGCCGAGCAGCAGGTCCTGCCCGAGGCGGGCGTTGGTACGGCCGAGGCGCGAGCGGTCCTCCGGCTCGAACTCCAGGAAGGCGCCGACGAACTCCTCGACCTCCACCGTGAAGCCGAGCAGGCCCGACACGGCGTTGCGCAGGCGCGAGGCCGAGCGGGCGGCCGGCGCCATCAGCCCGGCATAGGCCAGCTTGCCGGCATCCGGCACGGCATCGAGGTCTCGGAACACCGGCGAGCCGAGGCCGACCATGGCGCCGACATAGGTCTCGAACCGGTCGGCCCCCGGATGCTCGGCCTGGGCGATCGGGCGGGCGTCGGCCCAGGCCCGGTAGAACAGTTGCAGGAAGCGGTTGTTGATCACGTCGAGGAAGCGGGGCAGGGCGTCGTCCCGCTCCAGCAGCCAGCCATGGGCCTCGTCGGTGGTGGCCAGCGGCAGGGCGCCCTGCGGCCCGAGCAGGCCGAGGAACTTGACGATGAGGCGCAGGCGCCCGGCCTCGTCGAGGTGGGCCGACGCGATGTTGGCGGCGGGGAACTGCAGGTAGGGGTCCTGGCCCAGCGTCACCGCGTCCTCGTGCCGCCCGGCGCTGTCGCCGATGCGGGGCTTGTCGGGAAAGCTGCGCTCGATCCGGCGCAGCGTCGCCAGCAGGTCGTGGGCCCAGGGTTCGGCCCGCAGGGCGTCGGTGAAGCTCACAGCAGCCTCCGGCCGCCGATGCGGGGCTGCCAGCGCATGATCTCGCCCCGCTCGACGGTGCGGATCACGGTCTGGGTGAAGTGGTTGAGGGAGGCGTATTCCGAGAAGAAGCGCTCCAGGACGGTGCCGAGAAGGAAGGCGCCGGTGCCCTCGAACGCCTTGTCGTCCAGCGTCACCGTCACCTCGGTGCCCCGCGCCGTGCCGGTACCGATGCGCTGGCGCAGGCGCCGCACCACGGGGCGGCTGTCGACGCTGCGCACGCCCCGGATGCGCCGCTCCACGGCGCTGTCGGAGAGGTCGGCAAACAGCATCAATGCCTCGCGCAGGGCCTCGGCGCCGCGGCCTGCGCCGCGCTGGACGAGGCCGAGCGGGTTGAGGCTGAGCAGGCTGATCAGGCGCCAGGAGACGGCCCCCGTGAACAGGGTCTCGGAGCGCCCGCGCAACTGCGCCACCACGGGCTCCCGCGGCCGGGTGGGGCCGGCGGCGCAGGCCACGTCGAGGGCGCCGTCGTCGGCGAATCGAAAGTCGGCCCCGGCCTCACCCACCGGCAGCAGTTCGGGCAGGTGCCGGTTCGAGCAGAGCGCCCGCACGCTGAGTTCGGTCACGCCGGTCTCGGCATCCAGGCCCGCCGGCTCGATCAGCGAGAGGAACAGGTCGGTGCCGGTATAGTCCGAGGCCGCGCCGTAGAGCTGCTCCTTGCTGGAGCGCCGTCGGGGCATGCGCCGCACGGTGTAGGACAGCCCTGCGCTGCCGGCCGCGGTCGCCGGCGCGTAGAGGGGCCGGACGGGGGTCTTGTTCGCCTGTCCGGGCAGGTGGGCGAAGACCTGGAGGATGCGGTGGGCCTCGAAGTCGAGGTGTCGGCTGCGGTCGGCCACGAGGTGGTACTCGTGCTGCCGGGCCTGGACCGGCACCCGGTCGAGGTTCATCTCGAACAGGTTGACGGCCGGCACCGCGTAGAGGGCGAAGGCGTCCGCGCGCACCGCCGAGCCGAGGCGGTGGCTCACCTCGTCGAAGGTGAAGACGATCTCGCAGGTCCGCGTACGCAAGCTGCCGAGAATCCGGGCCAGATGCTTCAGCCGGAAACCGAGGAACTTGCGCGGGAAGCTGAAATATTCCCGCAGCAGGTCGAACCCGTCGAACAGGCGCTCGTCCTTGGGGATCAGGGCCTCGTCCGGCCCGAAGCCCACCGGCTCCAGGCTGTCGGGGGGAAGCCGCACCACCACCGGGTCGCCGAAGGCGTCGAGGTGGCGCAGGTAGATGCCCGTGCAGTCGGCGAAGAGCTGCTCGTAGATCGCCACCGCGTCGGCCTCGGGCCCGACGAGGTGGACGGGCAGTTGGTCCACGGCGCAGCCGGCGAACCACCCCTGCGGGTCGGCGGCCGCCGCCTTCTCGCCCGGCTCGTCCTCGATGCGGGCGGCACTCCGGTGCACCAGGGTCAGGCGCAGGCCCGCCACCGCCTCCGGGCCGCCGACGCCCAGGGCCTGGAGGGGGCCGGCATGGCTCAGGTACTCGGCCCGCGCGATGTCGAACGGCCAGAGCCGGAGGTCGGCCGTGGTTCGGAAGCGGCAGGCGATCTGGCGCTCGCGCTCGCGGTAGGTGGCGTCGAGGTTGGCCCCGCGCCGGATCAACGGCCCCTCGCGCAGGGCCGCGTCGCCGAAGGCGGGCCTTACGCGGGCCAGCATCACGGAGGGGGTCGGGGCGAGATAGTTCGGGACGAGCTGTTCGAGCAGGTTCTGGGTGAATTCGGGGAACTCGTGCTTGAGCTTCAGCTGCACCCTCGCTGCGAGGAAGGCCGCCCCTTCGAGCAGCCCCGCGATCATCGGATCGGTATGGCCCTCGACCAGGCCGCCGAGCCGCTCGGCGATGCCGGGATACTCGTCGGCGAACTCGCGGGCATGCTCGCGCAGGAAGCCGAGCTCCCGGTTGTAGAGATCGAGGAACTCGCGGTTCACGACCGGGCGCCCGCGGGCGGGACGCCGTCGATCGACGCGGGCGCTTCCCTCCCCCCTCTGCGGGTAGCGGAGCCGTACAGGTCGTTCGAAGCGCTGTGCGGGCCCCCTCTCCCGTGCGGGAGAGGGTTGGTGTGAGGGACAAAGGTCTCTCCGGAGAGGTCGCATCCCTCACCCTGTCTCTCTCCCGCACGGGAGAGGGGACCCGCGCCGCCTCCGCCGACGTCGCGGGATGTGTAAAGGCAGGAGCTTCTG
>NZ_BPRB01000195.1 GCF_022179685.1 Methylobacterium trifolii | reverse complement strand
GGGGTCGGCGGCGACAGGCACCAGGGGGCCGCCGAGGCCGGACGGGGCGGGGCCGGCGAACCGGGCCGGGTCGAGGCCGGTCCGGCCGATCACGTCGCGCAAGCGAGCGAGGTCGCGCCCGCTCGACCCGGCCCGGTTCGCCGGCCCCGCCCCGTCCGGCCTCGGCGGCCCCCTGGTGCCTGTCGCCGCCGACCCCTTCGCCACCGCTCTCGCTTCGGCCCGACGCATGGTGGAGGACGGCGCGCGCCTGCGTCGGGTCGCGACGGCCTTGCCCCTGCGCCGGCCGACCGGCGGCGAGGCCGTCGTATCGAGCACCTTCGGCACCGCCCTCGATCCGTTCACGCGGGGGCTCGCGCTCCACACCGGCCTGGACCTGAAGGCCGAGTCCGGCGAGCCGGCCCGCGCCACGGCGCCGGGCAGGGTCACGGCGGCCGAGCCCGCGGGCGGATACGGCAACATGGTCGAGATCGACCACGGCCACGGCGTGGTCACGCGCTTTGCCCATCTCGGGCGGATCGCGGTGCAGCCGGGACAGGTGGTGAGGGCTGGCGACCTCGTCGGTCAGGTCGGCTCCACGGGGCGCTCCACCGGCGCGCACCTGCATTACGAGACCCGCGTCGACGGTGAGCCGGTCGACCCGCAGCGCTTCCTCGACGCGGGCCGGCGGTTCGAGGCGCTCGCTTCGGCTCAGTCGATGTCCTCGACCACGTCGGCGCCGCCGTAGATCCGCTGGGCGAGCGAGGCTTCCATGAACGGATCGAGGTCGCCGTCGAGCACCTCGTCGGGGTCGGTGGATTGCGTGCCGGTGCGCAGGTCCTTCACCAGCTGGTAGGGCTGGAGCACGTAGCTGCGGATCTGGTGGCCCCAGCCGATCTCGGTCTTCGAGGCGGCCTCGGCGTTGGCCTTCTCCTCGCGCTTCTTCAGCTCCGCCTCGTACATCCGGGCGCGCAGCATGTTCCAGGCGGTGGCCCGGTTCTTGTGCTGCGAGCGCTCCTGCTGGCAGGCCACCACGATCCCGGTGGGGTTGTGGGTGATGCGCACCGCCGAATCGGTGGTGTTGACGTGCTGGCCGCCGGCGCCCGACGAGCGGTAGGTGTCGATGCGGCAGTCCGATTCCTTGATCTCGATCTCGATCCGGTCGTCGATGACCGGATAGACCCAGACGCTGGCGAAGCTCGTGTGGCGGCGCGCGTTGGAATCGTAGGGCGAGATCCGCACCAGCCGGTGCACGCCGGACTCGGTCTTGAGCCAGCCGTAGGCGTTGTGGCCCTTGACCAGGAGCGTCGCGCCCTTGATCCCGGCCTCCTCGCCGTCCGTCCACTCGACGATGTCGACCTTGAACTTCCGCCGCTCGGCCCAGCGCGCGTACATGCGCTGGAGCATGTTGGCCCAGTCCTGGCTCTCGGTGCCGCCGGCGCCGGCATGGACCTCGACATAGGTGTCGAAGCCGTCCGCCTCGCCCGAGAGCAGCGTCTCGATCTGGCGGCTGGCCGCCTCCTTCTCGACGGCGCGGATCGCGGCCTCGCCCTCGCCGACGGAGGCCGCGTCACCTTCCATCTCGCCGAGTTCGATCAGGGTGGCCCCGTCATCGAGGTCCCGTTCGAGCTTGCGGATCGCGCTCACGGCCTCGTCGAGCTGGGTGCGCTCGCGCATGACTTTCTGCGCGGCCTCGGCGTCGTTCCAGAGGTCCGGGTTCTCGGAGGCCGCGTTCAGCTCCGCGAGGCGTTTATCGACGGTATCCCAGTCAAAGATGCCTCCTCAGCAGTCCGATCGACTGCTTGGCGGCATCCGAGAGTTGCTCGATCTCGGCGCGCATTTCGAGGGGTTCGCTCGTGTGATCTTTGTACGAAGGGCGGGTCGGAGCTGGGTGATACCGGCCCGGCCCCCCGCTGTAAACGCCGTGGCCGCCGGCGCCGTCAGCGCAGGACCGGCCCGAGATAGGCGGGCGCGATCACGTAGGTGCGGGATTGCTTGCGGGCCCCCAGGCGCCCTTCCGTGAGTTCGTCGTTGTAATAGTCGAAGCCGGAGAGCCCGAAGCCGCCGCCGTTCATCACCTGCGGCACGGGGACGGCTGGCGCCGCGAGATCGGGCCGCGACGGCGGGACGACGACGCGGCCCACCCCGTCGGTGCGCAGCACGCTCGGACCCTCGGGCGCGTGGAAGACGTAGCCCACGGGCTGCGCCATGGCCCCCTGCGAGGCCGGGAGCGCGAGGATCAGCAGGCCGGCGGCAAGTCCGAGTCGGTGGGCGGCGTTCACGCAATGCTCCGTCGCAAGCCGGCCGCTCGATCCCGGCCGCGTATGATCATGCCTGAAGTCGGATGACTTGTCCGTTGCCGGACTGCATCCAACCGGCGCCTCAGCCCTTCGAACGCAGCACGACCTGGGGCTGGCGGACCACCGGATCGCAGTCGGTCGTGAAGCCGTTCAGGGGAATCGGCCGCGAGTCGCAGACCAGGGCGTCCGTGGGGCCCGGCGCCGGAACCGGGTCCCGGGCGATGATCGGGTTCGGCGCGCAGGCCGAGGCGGCCCCGGCCAGGAGGAAGGCGGCAAGAAGGTTCAGGCGGCGCATGCAACCCTCGGACGCGGAACGACGGACCATCCGCGGACCCTGCGCATCGCGCCCGGGCCTGACAAGCGCCGCGGCTGGCCGGAGGGGGCTTTGCGCGCCCCTGTCGCCCGGCCGCAACAACGGGAGGCGCGTCCTCAGCCGGCCTTGGCCATCGGCACGAGGTTGTGGAGCGTCTTGTCGGCGTTGTCGAAGAAGCGGCGGACGTTGCGGGCCGCCTGCCGGATGCGCTGCTCGTTCTCGACCAGCGCGATGCGGACGTAATCGTCGCCGAACTCGCCGAAGCCGATGCCCGGCGCCACGGCCACGTCCGACTTCTCCAGCAGGAGCTTGGAGAATTCCAGGCTGCCGAGCCCCCGGTATTTTTCCGGGATCGGCACCCAGGCGAACATCGAGGCGGAGGGCGCCGGGATCTTCCAGCCGGCCTTGCCGAAGGAATCGACCAGGGCGTCGCGCCGCTTCCTGTAGGTCGCCCGCATCTCGTGGATGCAGTCGTCCGGCCCGTTGAGCGCCGCGGTGGCCGCGACCTGGATCGGGGTGAAGGCCCCGTAATCGAGATACGACTTCACCCGGGAGAGCGCCGCGAGCAGCCGCTCGTTGCCGACGGCAAAGCCCATGCGCCAGCCGGCCATGGAATAGGTCTTCGAGAGCGAGGTGAACTCCACCGTCACGTCGATCGCGCCCGGCACCTGCAGCACCGAGGGCGGCGGCTCGCCGTCGAAATACACCTCGGCATAGGCGAGGTCCGAGAGCAGGATGATCTCGTGGCGCTTGGCGAAGGCGACGAGATCCCGGTAGAAATCGAGCGTCGCCACGTAGGCGGTCGGGTTCGAAGGGTAGCACACCACCAGCGCGACCGGCTTGGGGATGGAGTGCTGCATGGCGCGCTCCAGCGCCGGGAAGAAGGCCGGCGTCGGCTCGGCCGGCACGGAGCGGATCACGCCGCCGGCCATCAGGAAGCCGAAGGCGTGGATCGGGTAGCTGGGGTTGGGCACCAGCACCACGTCGCCCGGCGCGGTGATGGCCTGCGCCATGTTGGCGAAGCCCTCCTTGGAGCCCAAGGTCGCCACCACCTGGGTGTCGGGGTTGAGGCTGACGCCGAAGCGGCGCTGGTAGTAGCCGGCCTGGGCGCGGCGCAGGCCGGCGATGCCCTTGGAGGCGGAATAGCGGTCGGTGCGCGGGCGGCCTGCGGTCTCGCACAGTTTGGCGATGACGTGCTTGGGGGCGTCGAGGTCCGGGTTGCCCATGCCGAGGTCGATGATGTCGGCGCCGTTGGCGCGGGCGGCGGCCTTGATCCGGTTCACCTGCTCGAAGACGTAGGGCGGCAGGCGCTTGATGCGGTGGAAGTCGGTCATGGCCTTCGTGTCCATCGGCGCGCCCGCGACTGGCGTTTCGTGACGTGGCGGGGCGGTCGGCCTGTCTAGCACCGAAGCGGGCCCGAGCCGACCCTGAAAATCCCGACCCTCGAAATCGCGCGCGCCCGATCACTCGGAGGCTGGGGCATTCGCGGGCTTCGTCGCCTTGCCGGCGCTCTCGGCCGAGCGGCCCTTGGCCTGGTTGCGGTTGCGCGCGCCTTCGAGGTCCGCCTCCAGCGCCTTCTGGCTCTCGGCCGATTTCGCCCGCACCGGACGCTGCGGCGCCGAGACGCCGACCGGCAGGAATTCCGGCGTGC
Organism: Methylobacterium trifolii; assembly: GCF_022179685.1. GTDB lineage: Bacteria > Pseudomonadota > Alphaproteobacteria > Rhizobiales > Beijerinckiaceae > Methylobacterium > Methylobacterium trifolii. The sequence goes on along the minus strand of NZ_BPRB01000195.1, from coordinate 1,987 downwards.
CCGTGCTCCGCGACTTGGCGACGAAGTCGGGGGCCTGCACGCTCTTCGGGCCGTAGCCGGCATCCACCGCCAGGGTGCGCACCGCGCTCACGTCGCCGGAGCAGGCGGCCAGGAGCGTCGTGCCGGCCAGGGCCGCCGCCCGGATGGCGGCGCGCAGGCGCGTGGACCGGGCCGCGGCCCGTCTGCCGTGGGTTGAGGACATGGGGCGTATGTCTCGGCAATTCTGCACAAGGACTGGCGAAACCTCCCGCTGGCGCCTTAATTTGTCGGAAACGAGGCCCGCCGGGGGCCAAAACGACAGCGACCGGCCGGGCAGAGCCTGCCCGCCAGGTCGTGCGACACCCCAGGGAGTGATGCACGCGTGACGACGCCTCCGAACCCCACGCCCCCCAGCCTCGATTTCGAGGCGTTCTCGCGCAACGCCGGCCTGTTCGCGGAGGAACTCGGGCGCAGCGCGGCCAGCTACCTCAAGCCCCTCGACCCCGATGCGCTCCCCAAGCCCGGCGGATCGGAGGAGGTCGGCGACATGGTCCGGACGCTCGGCACCATCGCCGAGACCTGGATGTCCGATCCGGCCCGCAGCCTGGAGGCCCAGACCAAGCTGAGCCAGGCCTTCATCTCCCTCTGGGGGTCGACCTTCCAGCGCCTCCAGGGCGAGGCGGCGACCCCCGTGGCCGTGCCTGAGGCCAAGGACAACCGCTTCAGCCACGCCGACTGGAGCAGCAACCCGTATTTCGACTTCATCAAGCAGAGCTACCTCATCGCCTCTCGCTGGGCCGAAGGGCTGGTGGACGAGGCCGAGGGCGTGGACGAGCACACCCGGCACAAGGCGCAGTTCTACCTGCGCCAGCTCACGGGCGCCCTCTCCCCCTCGAACTTCGTGATGACCAACCCGGAGCTGATCCGGCACACCTTCGAGGAGAAGGGGGCCAACCTCGTGCGCGGCATGAAGATGCTGCAGGAGGACATCGAGGCCGGCAAGGGCGAGTTGCGGGTGCGCCAGACCGACGTGAGCGCCTTCACCTTCGGCGTGGACGTGGCGGTGACGCCCGGCGAGGTGGTGTTCCGCAACGACCTGATCGAGCTGATCCAGTACGCGCCGATGACGGAGACGGTGATCAAGCGCCCGTTCCTGATCGTGCCGCCGTGGATCAACAAGTTCTACATCCTCGACCTCAACAAGCAGAAGAGCTTCATCGGCTGGATGGTCGCGCAGGGGCTGACCGTCTTCGTGATCTCCTGGGTGAACCCGGACGAGCGCCACCGCGACAAGGATTTCGAGTCCTACATGCGGGAAGGCATCGAGGCGGCCATCGACGCCATCGGCGTCTCCACCGGCGAGACCGAGGTGGCGGCGGCCGGCTACTGCGTCGGCGGCACGCTGCTGGCCGTGACGCTGGCCACGCAGGCGGCCACCGGCAACACCCGGATCAAGAGCGCGACCTTCCTCACCACCCAGGTCGACTTCACCCATGCGGGCGACCTCAAGGTCTTCGCCGACGAGACGCAGATCAGGCAGATCGAGGCCCGGATGGCCGACCGCGGCTACCTCGACGGCTCGCGCATGGCCAACGCCTTCAACATGCTGCGCCCCAACGACCTGATCTGGTCCTACGTGGTCAACAACTACGTCAAGGGGAAGCCGCCCTCGGCCTTCGACCTGCTCTACTGGAACGCCGACGCCACCCGGATGCCGGCGGCCAACCACTCGTTCTACCTGCGCAACTGCTACCTGGAGAATACCCTCGCCCGGGGCGAGATGGTGCTCGGCAACATCCGGCTCGACCTGAAGAAGGTCACGGTACCGGTCTTCAACCTCGCCGCCCGCGAGGACCACATCGCACCGGCCCTCTCGGTGTTCGAGGGCTCCTCGAAGTTCGGCGGCCCGGTGGATTACGTGCTCGCCGGCTCGGGCCACATCGCCGGCGTCGTCAACCCGCCCGCCAAGCCCAAATACGGCTTCTGGTCCGGCGGCAAGGCGGAGGGC
>NZ_BPRB01000194.1 GCF_022179685.1 Methylobacterium trifolii | reverse complement strand
GGAGAGGGTGGCCCTCGCGTCAGCGAGGGTCGGGAGAGGGGAGCGCCGTATCCGGCATCGTCGCTCCCCTCTCCCGACCCGCTTCGCGGGCCACCCTCCCCCGCAGAGGGGGGAGGGAAGAGGCGGCGCGGCTCGGCCTGGACTGAGGCGGGACGCCGATGGCCAGCCTCATCGCGGTCGTCGTCGCCCATGACAGCGCGGACGCCCTTCCGGCCTGCCTCGCGGCGCTCGCCGCCGAGCACGTCCCCGCGATCGTGGTCGACAACGCCAGCCGCGACGCCTCCGCCGCCGTTGCCGAGGCCGCAGGCGCACGGGTGATCCGCAACCCCCGCAACGAGGGCTACGGCCGGGCCAACAACCGCGGCGTGCGCGCCGCGGAGACGGCCGGCCACGTCCTGGTCCTCAACCCCGACGTGCTGCTGCGGCCCGGTGCCGCCGACGCCCTGCTGGAGGCCGCCGCGCGCTGGCCCGATGCGGGGCTCTACGCGCCCCGCATCGTCGAGCCGGACGGGCGGTTCTTCTACCAGGCCCGCTCGCTGCTGGCGCCCTATCTCACCAATCCGAAGGGGCGCCTCGCCCTGCCGGAGGGCGATGCCTGCGCGCCCTTCCTGTCGGGGGCCTGCCTGATGGTCGAACGGCGCCTCTTCCTCGATCTCGGCGGCTTCGACGAGGCGATCTTCCTGTTCTACGAGGACGACGACCTCTGCCGCCGCGTCGCCGACACGGGCCGCGCCCTGGTCCACGTCCACGAAGCGGTCGCCCTGCACGGGCGGGGCCGCTCCTCCGCCCCGGAGCCGGGCCGGGTCTTCCGCACGCGCTGGCATCAGGCCTGGTCGCGGGCCTATGTCAGCCGCAAGTACGGCCTGCCCGATCCGAGTTTTTCCGGGCTCCTCGCCAACCTGCCAAAGGCCCTGCTGTCGGCCCTGGTGTTCCGGCGCGCCGGCATCGAGCGCTACGGCGGCTCGGCGGCCGGGGCGTGGGCGGCCCTGCGCGGACGCGGCGCCCTGGAACGCGAGGGCCTGCGGTGAGGGCCGCCCCGACCGTGGCCGACGCGCTGGCGCGCCCGCACAACGGCTTCACCGGCCTGCGCCTCGCCCTCTCCCTGGCGGTGGTGGTCTCCCACGCCTTCAGCGTCACCTCGGGCAATGCTCTGGACGAGCCGTTGGCGCGGGCCACCGGCTTCACCCTCGGCGAGCACGCGGTGAACGGGTTCTTCGCGGTCTCGGGCTTCCTCGTCACCATGAGCCTCGACCGGCGCGGGGTGCGGGACTACGTGCTGGCCCGCGCGCTCCGCATCCTGCCGGGGCTGGTGGCCGCGACGCTGCTCGTCGCCCTTGTGCTCGGCGCCGCGATGACCACCCTGCCGCTGGCCGACTATCTGCGCGATGGCGCCCTGTGGCGCTTCGTGCGCGGCACGCTCACCACCTTCAAGAGCAACGCCGCCCTGCCGGGGGTGTTCTCAGACAACCCCTATCGCAGCCCGCTCGGCACCGTCTGGACCCTGAAATACGAGGTCTTGTGCTATCTCGGCGTGCTCGTCGCCGGGCTGCTGGGCGCCCTGCGGCGGCCCTGGCCGGTCCTGCTTTGTGTCGGCGGCTTCGCGGTCGGGCTGCTCGCCGCCGAGGCCACCCACGCGGACCTGCCAAAGGGCCTGGAGACGGCCCTGCGCCTGCCGCTGATCTTCGCCTGCGGGGCTGCCCTCTACCTCTGGCGCGAGCGCATCCGGCTCTCCGTCTGGCCGCTCGCGGCGCTGACCCTCGCCTGCCTCCTCCTGCATCGGACGGAGGCCTATCGGGTTCTGCTGTTCCTCGGCGAGGCCTACGGCGCCGTCTGGCTCGCCCTGACCGTGATGGCGCGGGCCAGGTTCGATCCGGCGGCCGACCTGTCCTACGGGATCTACCTCTACGGCTGGCCGATCCAGCAGAGCCTGCACGCCCTCTGGCCCGGCGCCTCGGGTGCGATGCTGTTGGTTCCGGCGCTGGCCCTCACCGCCTTGGTCGCGGCCGCCTCCTGGTACGCGGTCGAGCGCCCGGCGCTCCGGCTCAAGGCGCGGGCGATGGGCCGGCGCACCCTGGGCACGATCAAGCCGGCCGGCCCGTGAGCAACCCCCTGCCCCCGGCCGCGGCGCTCGCCCACGCGGCCCGGCTGCTGGCCGGCCACGGCTTCCCGGAGGTGGCCCGCAACGAGCGCGGCGACAGCCTCTACCTGCGTCCCGAGGGCTGCGCCTTCTGCCTGCGCCTGTCGAACCACGCCCGCACGGCCAGGCAGCGTCAGCGGCGCTCAGACATCCTGGCGAGCCTCGTCGTCACGAAGCCGACCTCGACGGACGGGATCGCGGCCATGGTGGCGGCTGCCTTGCGCGACTTCACCCTGGCGCGTGCCCGGCGCGAGGCTCAGCCCTCCGAGGCGACGTCCCGGAAATAGGGCTCGACCGGCCCTTTCAGCTTCACCGTCATCGGGTTGCCGGCCCGGTCCAGGGTCTTGCCGGCGCTGAGGCGCACCCAGCCCTCGCTGACGCAATATTCCTCGACGTTGGTCTTATCGACGCCCTTGAAGCGCACGCCGATGCCGCGCTCCAGCAGGGTCTCGTCGTAGAACGGGCTGTTCGGGTTGACCGCGAGGCGGTCGGGAGGCGTGTCGGACATCGGAGCCGTCTCTGTCGGTCGGTCGGCAGCGGGTACGGGATTCACTCCGGCCGCGCAACGGCCCGCACGGCCGCGACGAGGTCGGCGGCCGTTCCGCCCTGGAGCAGGGGCACCAGCCGCGTGACGGCATCGTGCGGAAGGTTCCACCACGCGCAGGCCAGCAGCGCCTCCACCGTGGCCTCGTCGAAGCGGCGCCGCACCACGCGGGCCGGGTTGCCGGCCACCACCGCGTAGGCCGGCACGTCCCGGGTGACGACGGCGCGCGCGGCCACCACCGCTCCGTGCCCGATCGTGACGCCGGCCAGGATCATGCAGCCCGAGCCGAGCCAGACGTCGTGGCCGATCGCCACGTCGCCGCGGGAGACGTGATAGTCCTCCGGGGCCTGCGCGTCCGGCCAGAGGCCGGCCATCGCGGCGAAGGGATAGGTCGAGACCCAGTCGAGGCGATGGTCGCCCCCGAGCAGGATCTCGACCTTGTCGGCGATGGAACAATAGCGGCCGATCGTCAGCCGCCGGCCCGATTCCGGGAAGCGCACCTTGGGGCAGCCGTACGAATAGGCGCCGATCGAGAATCCGTGGCGCCGGGCCAGCGTTTCGAGATGCAGGCGGGTCTCGTTGTTCGGGTTGCGCCCTCTGCGCAGGCGGTGCAACAGGGCCTTCACGGCAGGGCGCGGACCGGTGCGCGGACCGGTCGCCTCACGCAGGGAGAATGGGCCATGGCCGACAACATGTCCGAGGATCTCAAGTCCGGGGCGCTCGTCTACCACCGCCTGCCGCGCCCCGGAAAGCTGGAGATCCAGGCCACCAAGCCGCTGGGCAACCAGCGCGACCTGGCGTTGGCCTATTCCCCCGGCGTGGCCGCGGCCTGCGAGGCGATCCACGCCGACCCGCAGGAGGCGGCGACCCTCACCATCCGCCAGAACCTCGTCGCCGTGCTCACCAACGGCACCGCCGTGCTGGGCCTGGGCGACATCGGCCCGCTGGCCTCGAAGCCGGTGATGGAGGGCAAGGCCGTCCTGTTCAAGAAGTTCGCCGGCATCGACGTGTTCGACATCGAGGTGGACGAGCACGACGTGGACAAGCTCGTGGACGTGGTCTGCTCCCTGGAGCCGACCTTCGGCGGCATCAACCTGGAGGACATCAAGGCCCCGGAGTGCTTCGAGGTCGAGGAGCGCTGCCGGGCCCGGATGAACATCCCGGTCTTCCACGACGACCAGCACGGCACGGCGATCATCGTCGCGGCCGCCGTCCTCAACGGCCTCGAACTCGCCGGCAAGACGCTCTCGGAGGTCCGCATCGTCACCTCTGGGGCGGGTGCGGCCGCGCTCGCCTGCCTCAACCTCCTGGTGTCGCTGGGCGCACGGCAGGAGAACATCACCGTCACCGACATCAAGGGCGTGGTCTACAAGGGCCGCACCGAGCTGATGGACCGCTGGAAGGACGTGTACGCGCAGGACACCCAAGGCCGGACGCTCGCCGACGTGATCCCCGGAGCCGACGTGTTCATCGGCCTCTCGGCCGGCGGCGTGCTCAAGCCCGAATACCTGGAGCGGATGGCCGACAAGCCGCTGATCATGGCGCTCGCCAACCCCTATCCCGAGATCATGCCCGACCTCGCGCAGGAGAAGCGGCCGGACGCGATGATCTGCACCGGGCGCTCGGACTTCCCGAACCAGGTCAACAACGTCCTGTGCTTCCCCTACATCTTCCGGGGGGCGCTCGATGTCGGGGCCACCTCGATCAACGAGGAGATGAAGAAGGCGGCGGTCAAGGCCATCGCCGCGCTCGCCCGCGAGACGCCCTCCGACGTGGTGGCCCGCGCCTATGGCGGCGAGGCCCGGCCCTTCGGACCGCACTCCCTGATCCCGAGCCCGTTCGATCCCCGCCTGATCGTGCGCATCGCACCCGCCGTGGCCCAGGCCGCGATGGATTCGGGGGTGGCCGGGCGGCCGGTTTCCAACATCGCGGCCTATGCCGAGAGCCTGGACCGCTTCGTCCACCGCTCCGGCTTCATCATGAAGCCCCTGTTCTCCAAGGCGAAGGAGGCGCCCAAGCGCGTCATCTACGCCGAGGGCGAGGACGAGCGGGTGCTGCGCGCGGTCCAGGCCATCGTCGAGGACGGGGTCGCCAAGCCGATCCTCGTCGGCCGCCCGCGGGTGGTCGAGACCCGGATCAAGCGCTTCGGCCTCTCGATCGAGGAGGGCCGGCATTTCGAGCTGATCGATCCCGAGGACGATCCGCGCTACCGCAAGTACGTCCAGACCTATCTGGAGGTCGCCGGCCGGCGCGGCATCACGCCCGAGGCGGCCCGCACCCTGGTGCGCACCAACACCACGATCATCGGCGCCATCGCCGTGCGCCGGGGCGAGGCGGACGCCCTGATCTGCGGCCTGGAGGGGCGATTCGAGACCCGGCTTCGCATCATCCGCGACGTGATCGGCCTCAACCCGGGCATCACCCAATGCGCGGCGATGAGCCTGATCGTCACCAAGAAGGGCGCCTACTTCCTGGCCGACACCCATGTCCGGCAGGACCCGAGCGCCGAGGAGATCGCGGAACTGGCCATCGCCTGCGCCGGCCACGTCAGCCGCTTCGGGCTGACGCCCAAGATCGCGCTCCTCAGCCACTCCGATTTCGGGCAGTCCGACTCGGCCTCGGCCATGAAGATGCGGGCGGCCCTGGGCCTGATCCAGGAGCGGGCCCCCGACCTTCAGGTCGACGGAGAGATGCAGGCGGATTCCGCCCTCTCCGAGATGGTCCGCGACCGGGTGCTGCCGGGCTCGCGCTTGCGGGGCTCGGCCAACGTGCTGGTGTTCCCGAACCTGGATGCGGCCAACATCGCCTTCCAGTTCGCCAAGGTGCTGGCCGACGCCCTGCCCGTGGGGCCGCTGCTGATCGGCCCGGCCCGGCCCGCCCACATCCTGACGCCCTCGGTGACGGCGCGCGGCATCGTCAACGTCACGGCCGCCGCCGTGGTCGAGGCGCAGTCCGGCGCGGCGCCGGCGCCCGTGGATATGGCCGAGACCGGGGCGACCCTGACCGGCGAGTGAGCCGGTCCCCGGTCGGCCGCCGGGAGGGCCTCAGCCGACCTCGATCCGCCCGTCCAGGCCGACCACCCGGGCCAGCCCGCGCACGCGGCTCAGCAGGCGGTCGCTGTTGAGCGCCTGCCACTCGGCCGGCAGGCGCAGCAGCACCCGGCCGGCCTCGACGGTGACGGGAATGCGCCCGAGCGCGCCTTCCATGCCGGCCGAGATCGGGAAGGCCACCCGCAGGAGGGCGCCGAGCAGGCGCGCCCGCTCGAACAGGCGCGGGCCGGCGAGCCCGCGCAGGACCGGGCTCGCCTTCTCCGGGGCGACGCCCTCGTGGCGGAAGTAGATCGCCAGCGCCAGGTAGGCGCGGCCGGGATGGTCGACCCCGACGAAGGCGGCGTTCTGGATCAGGGCGATGCTCTGCTCGCCCCGGTAGTCGGGATGCGCCCGCCAGCCGATGTCGGAGAGCAGGCAGGCGGCGTGGCGCAGGCGGCGCTCGTCCGCGGTCTCCGGCCCGTCCAGGCTGGTGACGAAACGGTCGGTCCAGGCCAGCAGCTCCTCCCCGTGCCGGGGCGAGCGGGCGCGCAGGCCGTTGAGCTCGCCGGCCGAGGCGAGCAGCGGGTCGAGGGCCCGGGTGTCCTTGTCGAGCTGCTCGTAGAGCAGGCCCTCGCGCACGCCCGAGGCCGAGACCGCGATCTCCCGCGGCCGGCCGACCCGGATGATCTCCTCCAGCACCACCGCCCCGTAGGCGAGCAGCGGGCGCCGGGCCTCGGAGATGCTCTCCACGTCCAGCAGCTGCGCTGCGTCTGACTGCTCGACCACCTGCAGGAAGCTCAGCTCGTCCGAGGGCTCGACGCTGTAGCCGTGCATCACGTGGACGGGGTACTGGCGCGCGGCCTGGTGCAGGCGGGCGAGCGCCCGCCAGGTGCCGCCCACCGCGTAGAAGCTGCGCCCGCGCAGGGTCTCGAGCTGGGGTGCTGCCTTCTTCATGTGCTCGCGCACGATCTTGCCGGCCTTCTTGATGGAGCCCCCGGAGAGGTCCTGGAGGGCGAGGCCGCCGAGCGGCATCGTCACCCCCTGCCCCACCACGGCCCCGCGCACGTCCACGAGTTCGAGGGAGCCGCCGCCGAGGTCGCCCACCACCCCGTCCGGGGCGTGGAAGCCCGAGATCACGCCGAGCGCCGACAGTTCCGCCTCACGGCGGCCGGAGAGAAGCTGGATCTCGGTGCCGCAGGCTTCCTGCGCGGCCTCCAGGAAGGCCGGCCCGTTCTCGGCGTCGCGCGCGGCGGCGGTGGCGAGCACGAAGACGCGGCCGATGCGCATGGTGGCGCAGAGCACCCGGAAGCGGGCCAGCGCCCCGAGCGCCTTGCGCACCGCCTCCTCGTTGAGCCGGCCCGTGGTGAGGACGTTGCGGCCCAGGCCGCACAGGACCTTCTCGTTGTAGAGCGGCGTCGGCGCACGACCGAGGCCGTCGTAGGCGACGAGCCGCACGGAGTTGGAGCCGATGTCGATGATCGCGACAGGGGCGGAGCGACCGGTCACGGGCAGCTCCGCGGAATGGGCGAGCGTGAGGCCGGCACGGGGGGAACCCAAATCCGAGAGTCCTTCGCAAGGCAACGGATACGCCCCGCCTGACCGGCGCGGCCACCCCTTCTACGCGCGTTCGCCGCCGCTGGCATCAGGCGCCTGCCGCACCATCCCAGGCCAATCGCCCGTGCGCCGAGGAGATGGTTTCCGGTTCGCCTGCAACGGCCCCGTCAGGGCCGCTGCGCCCTGCGGCTCAGGGCCCGCGGGCTCGACTTCTTCGAGGACTTGCCCCGGCCCGAGAGGCTGGGATTGGTCATGAAGTACTTGTGGGCGTTGAAGGGCTCGTCCCCTTCGGCCGGCTGGATGCGCTCGCAGCCCCCCGAGGCCAGCACCCGCCAGCTCTGGCGGTTGTCCAGGAGGTTGGCCAGCATGATCTGGTCGAGGACCTGCTGGTGCACGGTCGGGTTGGTGATCGGCAGCAGGGCCTCGACGCGCCGGTCGAGGTTGCGCGCCATCAGGTCGGCCGAGGCGATGTAGACGGTGGCCTTCGGGTGGGGCAGGCCGACGCCGTTGCCGAAGGCGTAGATGCGCTCGTGCTCCAGGAAGCGGCCGACGATCGACTTGACCCGGATGGTCTCCGACAGGCCGGGGATCCCGGGCCGCAGGCAGCAGATGCCGCGGACCACGCAGTCGATCTGCACGCCGGCCTCCGAGGCGTCGTAGAGGGCGTCGATGATCTGCGCGTCCACCAGCGAGTTGCACTTGAGCCAGATCGCGGCCGGGCGGCCGCCCTTGGCATGGGCCACCTCCGCCTCGATGTGCTCCAGCAGGGTGTTCTTGGCCGTCAGCGGGGAGACGGCCATGCGCTCCAGTTCGGCCGGCTCCGCGTAGCCGGTGATGAAGTTGAAGATCCGCGACACGTCGCGGCTGATCGCCGGGTCGGCGGTGAAGAAGGACAGGTCGGTGTAGATGCGCGCCGTGATCGGGTGATAGTTCCCGGTGCCGACGTGGCAGTAGGTGACGAGCCGCTCGCCCTCGCGGCGCACCACCATCGACAGCTTGGCGTGGGTCTTCAGCTCGACGAAGCCGAACACCACCTGCGCGCCGGCCTTCTCCAGGTTGCGCGCCCAGCGGATGTTGGCCTCCTCGTCGAAGCGCGCCTTGAGCTCCACCAGGGCGGTGACGGACTTGCCGGCCTCGGCGGCCTCGGCGAGCGCGGCCACGATCGGCGAGTTCGAGGAGGTGCGGTAGAGGGTCTGCTTGATCGCCACCACGTTCGGGTCGCGGGCGGCCTGGGACAGGAACTGCACCACCGCGTCGAAGGACTCGTAGGGGTGGTGGACGCAGAAATCCTTCTGCCGGATCGCGGCGAACACGTCGCCGCCGCTCTCGCGGATGCGCTCGGGGAAGCGCGGGTTGTAGGGCTTGAACTTCAGGTCCGGGCGGTCGATCCCGACGATCTGCGACAGCTCGTTCAGGGCCAGCATCCCCTCCACGAGGAAGACGGCGTCCGTCCCGATCTCGAGTTCGTCGGCCACGAAGGCACGCAGGTCCTCCGGCATCCCGGCCTCGACCTCCAGGCGAATGACGATGCCGCGGCGGCGCTGTTTCAGGGCGGTCTCGAAATGCAGGACGAGGTCCTCGGCCTCCTCCTCGATCTCGAGGTCGGAGTCGCGCACCACCCGGAAGGCGCCCTGCCCCTTCACCAGGTAGCCCGGAAACAGCCGGGCGGTGAACATCACGATCACCTGCTCGATGGCGATGAAGCGGGCGGCCGGGTCGTTCTCGACGGCGGGCAGGCGCACGAACCGGTCGAGGACGCCGGGCATGCGGATCAGCGCGCGCAGCACCCGGCCGTCGCGGGGGCGGACCAGCATCAGGGCGATGGTGCTGCCGAGGTTCGGGATGAAGGGGAACGGGTGGGCCGGGTCGATGGCGAGCGGCGTCAGCACCGGGAAGACGTGGTTGAGGAAGTACTCCTCCAGCCACGCGGCATGCTCGGGCTTGAGGCCGGCGGGCTCCACCAGGTCGACGTCGACCCCGTGCAACTCCGCGCGCAGGTCCCGCCAGCGGGCCTGCTGGTCCTCGGCCAGCCGCGCGACCTCGATGCCGATGCGGGCGAGCTGCTCGGAGGGCGTCAGGCCGTCCTGAGAGGGCAGCGTCAGCCCGGCGCGGACCTGGTCGATCAGGCCGGCCACCCGGACCATGAAGAACTCGTCCAGGTTGTTGGCCGAGATCGAGAGGAAGCGCAGCTTCTCCAGCAGCGGATGGTTGCGATTCGAGGCTTCCTCCAGCACCCGGCGGTTGAACTGGAGCCAGGACAGCTCGCGGTTCACGAAGCGCTCGGGGGAGTGGCGCAGCGACCGGCCGGCCTCCAGCACGGGCTCGCGCGCGGCGCTGCCGGCGGCAGGCGGCGACGGCTCGGCGAGATCGGCGGCGGCGGGCCACTCGTCGCCCGCATTCGCCTTGGCGGCGGCGCTCCCGGCCGGCCTCGGCACGGCGCGCGGCTGGGCGGGCTTGCGACGCGCCGGAGCCGTGGCGGCTTCCTGCGCCTCGTCGTCGGCGCGGTCGCGGTTCAGGGCGCCTGCGGTCGGTTCCATATCCGTCAACAACCTTGCTCCCAGCGAGTCCCGCGACCGGCGGCTCGACGTCGTCTTGCCGCGCTCTCGTTCGCCGAACCGGCATCCGCTTCGGCGCAGAGCGCTCTAGCACGGGGAGTCCCGCCGGCTTGCGACGGTTTCATGACGAAGCGGCGTGCGCGTGCCCGGTATGGACGCCTGCCGGCGTCAGTCCTCGTCCTCCGGCTCCGCGCCGGCCACCGAAGCCCCGAGGCGGTCGAGGACCGCGAGCGCCAGGGGGCGGGTGATGCGCCGTCCGCGGCCGAGGGCGTCCCGGTCGAGTTCCGCCACGACCTCGCGGGCGCGGCCGAGCGACCGGTCGATGCGCAGCGCCAGGGCCTCGACGACGCTGAGGTCCACCACGAGCTGGCGGTCCACGAAGAGCTTGACGATCACCGCCCGCAGCAGGGCGTCGTCGGGGGCGAGGATCGCGACGCCCGGGGCGAGGCGCAGGCGCGACCGCAGGTCGGCGGTGGCCAGCTCCAGGCGGTCGATTCCGGCCCCGGAGGTCAGCAGCACGGGCGAGCGCCGCTCGCGGGCCAGATTCAGCAGGTGGAACAGGGCCGCCTCGTCCCGGCCGGCGGCGCGGTCCACGTCCTCGATAACCAGGGCGCCGTTCGAGACGAGATGCGTGACGCTGCCCGCCGTGACCTCGGCCGCCGGCACGGTCCAGGCATGGGCCCGCGTCGCCCAGATCGAGGCGAGGTGGCTCTTGCCGCTGCCCGAGGGGCCGGTCAGCACCAGGACGGTGTCGGGCCAGTCGGGCCAGGATTCGATCAGCCCGTAGGCGGCCTCGTTGGCCGGGCCGACCAGGAAATCCTCGCGGCCGTAGCGCGGGTCGATCGGCAGGTCGAAGGCCAGCTGCTTCGGGGGGGCGTTCTCGCGCATGCCGGGCCCAGGTTGACCCCGCGCCGTCCCAGGTCAAGGGCGGATCGGTGTCCCTTGCAGGACGCCCGCTGCGCCGTCGCGGCCGGCGGGCTCCCGGGGAACCGGCAGTCTCGTGAGGTACCCTCAATCCTGGCGCAGGTCGATGAGCACCGGCTGCTCGGCATGGTAGAGCCGGCTCTCCAGGTAGCGGGCGAGCGCGAAGCGAACCAGCACCCCGATCGAGGCGGCCACCGGCACGGCGAGCAGCAGCCCGAGGAAGCCGAACAGCGAGCCGAAGGCGAGCAGGGCGAACATCAGCCAGACCGGATGCAGGCCGACGGATTCGCCGACGAGCTTGGGCGAGATGACGTTGCCCTCCAGGAACTGCCCGAGGAGGAACACGCCCACCGTCAGCCCGAGATGCAGCCAGTCCGAGCCCGGCCAGAACTGCACAAGGGCGACGCCGACCGAGATCATGAAACCCGTGAGCGTGCCGACGTAGGGGATGAAGGTGAGGAAGCCCGCGATCAGCCCGATCAGCACGCCGAAGTTCAGGCCGACCAGCCAGAGGCCGACCGCGTAGAAGGTGCCGAGGATCAGGCAGACCAGGGTCTGCCCGCGCACGAAGCCGATGATGGCCGTGTCGATCTGCGTGGCCAGCCGCCGCACGGTCGCCCGGTGGCGGGGCGGCACCCAGCCGTCGATGGACGCGACCATGCGGTCCCAGTCGACCAGGATGTAGAAGGCCACCACCGGCGTCACCACCAGCAGGGAGGCGATCGAGATCAGGGCCTGGCTGCCGGACCAGATCGACTTGAGGAAGGCGAGCAGCCACGCACCACCTTGCGTGGCCAGCGTGCCGACCGAGGATTGCAGCTCGTTGAGCACGTCGGCACCGCCCAGGCGCTGGAGCAGGGGGCCGGCCCGCTCGGCGATGATGCCCTGGAGGCGCGAGACCATCGCCGGCAGGGCGTTGACCAGGGCCGCGACCTGGTTGGCCGCCAGCGGCACCAGGATCAGCAGGCAGACCACCAGCGCCACGACGAACAGGGCCAGGATCATCAGGCTGGCGGCCAGCCGCCCGAGGCCGAGGCGTTCCAGCCGGTCGGCCAGGGGATCGAGCAGGTAGGCCAGCGCGAGGCCGGCCACGAAGGGCAGCATCACCTCGCGCAGCATGTAGACGAGGAGGCCGGCGGCCACGAGTGCCGCCAGCCCGATCACAGCCCTCGCGCGCATCATCCACCCCGCCGCCACGCTTCGACCCTGGCGGAGAGTGGGCACAGGGGTCTGCCCGATCAACCCCGGCCGACTCGCAAGCGCTCGCCGAAGCGGCTAGACGGGCGGCTTGCGACGCCTCGGGGACAATGCAGGCATGATGGGCAAGGACGGGCTGACCTACGCCGATGCGGGCGTCGACATCGACGCGGGCAACGCGCTGGTCGAGACGATCAGGCCGCTGGTGCGCTCGACGCGCCGGCCGGGGGCGGATGCCGAGATCGGCGGCTTCGGCGGCCTGTTCGACCTGAAGGCGGCGGGCTTCAAGGACCCGATCCTGGTGGCGGCCAACGACGGCGTCGGCACCAAGGTCAAGATCGCCATCGAGACGGGGCGCCACGACACCATCGGCATCGACCTCGTGGCCATGTGCGTCAACGACCTCGTGGTGCAGGGCGCCGAGCCGCTGTTCTTCCTCGATTACTACGCCACGGCCAAGCTGGTGCCCGGTGTCGGCGCCGACATCGTGCGCGGCATCGCGGAGGGCTGCCGGCAGGCCGGCTGCGCCCTGATCGGCGGCGAGACCGCGGAGATGCCGGGGCTCTACGACGGCGCCGACTACGATCTGGCGGGCTTTTCCGTGGGCGCGGCCGAGCGCGGCACGCTGCTGCCGAAGCCGGGGATCGCGCCGGGCGACCTCGTCCTCGGCCTGCCTTCCTCCGGGGTGCATTCGAACGGGTTCTCACTGGTGCGCCGCATCGTCGCCCGGACCGGCCTCGGCTGGGACGCGCCGGCAGCCTTCGCGCCCGGCCGGACGCTGGGCGAGGCCTTGCTGGAGCCGACGCGAATCTACGTGAAGCCGCTGCTGGCGGCGATCCGGGCGACCGGCGGCATCAAGGCGCTCGCCCACATCACCGGCGGCGGCTTTCCCGACAACCTGCCCCGCGTCCTGCCCGACGACGTCGGCATCGAGATCGACCTGTCCGCCATCGCCGTGCCACCGGTCTTCGGTTGGCTGGCGGCCAAGGGCGGCGTGGCCGAGCCGGAGATGCTGCGCACCTTCAATTGCGGCATCGGCATGGTGCTCGTGGTCGCCCCCGAGGATGCCGGGGCGGTGGGCGCCGCATTGGTGGCAGCCGGCGAGGCGCCGGTCCGCCTCGGGCGGATCACCGGGCGGGGCGCGGAGCCCGTGGGCTTCACCGGCCGCCTCGCATTCGCATGAGCGCTTCGAAGAAGACCCGCGTCGCGATCCTGATCTCGGGGCGCGGCTCGAACATGGTCTCGCTGATCGAGGCCTCGAAGGTGCCCGGCTACCCGGCCGAGATCGTCCTGGTCCTCTCCAACCGTCCCGAGGCGGGGGGGCTCGCGCATGCCGCGGCGCAGGGCATCCCGGCGCGCGCCATCGACCACAAAGCCTACGCCAGTCGCGAACGCTTCGACGCGGCCCTCGACGCCGCGTTGCGGGCGGCCGAGATCGACCTCGTGTGCCTGGCCGGCTTCATGCGGATCTTCACGCCGGGCTTCGTCGAGGGCTGGGCCGGGCGGATGCTCAACATCCACCCCTCCCTGCTGCCCCTGTTCAAGGGCACGCACACCCATGCCCAGGCGCTGGCGGCCGGCGTGCGCCTGCACGGCTGCACGGTGCATTACGTGGTGCCGGAACTCGATGCGGGGCCGATCGTGGCCCAGGCCGCCGTGCCGGTCCGGGCGGGCGACGACCCCGACAGCCTCGCCGCCCGGGTCATCGTGCAGGAACACCGCCTCTACCCGGCGGCACTCGCCCTGGTGGCCGGAGGCCGGGCGCGGCTGGAGGGGGAACGGGTGGTGTTTTCGCCTGAGGCCGCCCGGGCGGAGGGTGCCCTGTCGAGCCTGTAGGCCGCCGACAGGCCCCTCGCCCGCTGAAAGGCGAGGCAGAGAGGCCCCGGCCTTAGACCGGCCGCTGCAGCTTGCAGGTGTCGAGCGCCGAGAGCGCCTTGGCGCGGGCGGAATCGTTGAAGTAGCCGGTGGCGCGGTAGGCCTCGATCTCGGACTCGTCCAGGGAGCGCATGGTCTGCTTCGCATAGCAGCCGCAGGGGCGCTCCAGGGAGGCTTCCGGCGCGCTGGTGATGCGGGCCTGGATCACGGCGCAGGCGTGGCGCACGCGGCCTTCGAGGTTGGCCCTCGGCACGGTGCGCAGTGCCGGATCGGGTTGGTACTGCTCGAAGGGCGCCGAGGAGCCGCTCGCGAGGGCGGCGGTCGCGCCGATGGCGAGGAGTCCGGCGGCGATCAGGGCGGGCAGGCGGCGGGTCGTCATGACGGTTCGGTCCGTTGGCGCGTGGTTGAAAACCTTCGCCGTTGGACTCTCCCCGCGCCCGCTTCGTCAATGGCGCTCCGGCCACACCGACCCCCATTCGGGGCGGTGCGACCGGCTACTCAGGTAGAAGCCGCCGCCGGTGTGTTCCGGCGGTCACCGCTCAGCCGGCGATGTCGGAATCCTGGAAGAACTGCGCGATCTCGGCCTTGGCGTTCTCGGCGCTGTCCGAGCCGTGCACGGTGTTCTCGCCGACCGACTCGGAGAAGGTCTTGCGGATGGTGCCCTCGGCGGCCTGGGCCGGGTTCGTGGCGCCCATGACCTCCCGGTACTTGGCCACGGCGTTCTCGCCCTCCAACACCTGCACGACGACGGGGCCCGAGGTCATGAACTCCACGAGCTCGCCGAAGAACGGGCGCTCCTTGTGGATCTCGTAGAACGTCTCGGCCTGCGCATCGTCGGACAGCGCCGCATCCAGATGAGCAAGGCGCAGGCCGAGACGTTCT
>NZ_BPRB01000193.1 GCF_022179685.1 Methylobacterium trifolii | reverse complement strand
CCTCGCTCACGCGAGGCCCACCCTCCCCCACGGAGGGGGGAGGGAGCAGTGCAGGCCGGGAAACGGAATCGGTCCTGCGGGCTTTGACTCCCCGACCGGCCCGTGACGCCGCACCCTGCCCCGACCGGAAGGCCCGTTGCCTTGACAGAGACCGCCGCCGACTTCCGCCCCTCCCGCCGCCACGCCGACCTCGGCCCCGAGTTCTTCGATGTGGTCGCCCCCGCCCGCTTCCCGCAGGCGGTGCTGCGCTACCGCAACCAGCCATGGGCGGAGCGGGTCGGGCTCGGGGGGCTGTCGGAGGCCGACTGGGTCCGGCATTTCGGCCGGTTCGAACCGCTGCCGGGCAGCTTTCCCGAGCCCCTGGCGCTACGCTACCACGGCCACCAGTTCCGCTCGTACAACCCCGATCTCGGCGACGGGCGCGGCTTCCTGTTCGCGCAGATGCACGACCGTGCGGACGGGCGCCTGCTCGACCTCGGCACCAAGGGCAGCGGGCGCACGCCCTGGTCGCGCAGCGGCGACGGGCGCCTCACCCTGAAGGGGGGCGTGCGCGAGGTGCTGGCGACCGCGCTCCTGGAGGCGCAAGGCGTCCACACCTCCAAGAGCTTCAGTCTGATCGAGACTGGCGAGTCCCTGGAGCGGGGCGACGAGCCCTCCCCCACCCGCTCGGCCGTGATGGTGCGCCTGAGCCACGGGCATATCCGCATCGGCAGCTTCCAGCGCTTCCTGGCGCTGGAGCAGCCGGACAACATCGCGAAACTCCTCGACCACACCATCGCGACGCACCGGCCCGAACTGTGGCGCGAGGCCGTGGCGGACCGGGCCGCCGCCTTCCTCGGCGACGTGGTCCGGCGGGTCGCCCGCACCGGGGCGCAATGGGCGGCGGCCGGCTTCGTGCACGGGGTGCTCAACACCGACAACATCAACGTCACCGGCGAGAGCTTCGATTACGGCCCCTGGCGCTTCCTGCCCCACTACGATCCGGACTTCACCGCGGCCTATTTCGACACCAGCGGCCTCTACGCCTTCGGGCGCCAGCCGGAGGCCCTGTTCTGGAACCTGACGCGGCTGGCCGACTGCCTGCTGACGCTGGCGCCCCAGGCCGCCCTGGAGGCCGAGCTGCAGGCCTTCGGGCCGGCGCTGCAGGATGCCTTCGCCGAGACCCTGTTCGCCCGCCTCGGCCTGGCGCCGGCCGACGAGGCACGCACGAACCGCCTCGTCGCCGCGATCTGGCGGTACCTGGCCGAGAGCCGCGCCCCCTTCGAACGCTTCTTCTTCGACTGGTACGGGGGGCTCGCCGCCGCGAAGCGCGCCGAGGCCGGGCCGTCCGCCGCGCTCTACGCCTCCGAGGCCTTCGCCCCCGTGCGCGCGGCCCTCGACGGGCTGGCGCCGGCTGCCGGCGCACGACCCGACCACCCGTATTTCTCGGGCGCGCCCTGCACCCTCCTGATCGAGGAGGTCGAGGCCCTGTGGGCGCCGATCGCGGACGCGGACGACTGGTCCGCGCTCGAGGCCAAGCTCGCGGCGATCGGCCTGATGGCCGACGCCTACGGCACGGCGCCGTCGCGCGCGGCCTGAGCCGCACGCGCCTCCTCGGCGGCCTCCGCCTCCAGGCGGCGGCGTTCCTCCGCGTGGCCGGCGGCGATGCCGATATCCACGAAGCGCCGGGTCACGCGCAGCGCCAGCCAGAACAGCAGGGCGCAGGCGGCAACCGCGATGGCCGCCTTGAGGGGGTTCACCGGCCCCTCACGCGGGGGCGCCTCGTGGTCTCGTCCCGCATCCGATCCTCCCCGCCGCGCGTTCCCGCCGCAGTGCCATCGCCGCCCCCGGTCCCGCAAGCGGGATGCGCGCCGACACGCCAGCGTCTATCTGGGACCATCCGTCCTCCCGCTCCGACAAGGACACCGTGAGCCTGCGCGAGACCTTCCACATCGAAGTCCTCGGCCCGGAGGCGGGCGAGGTGCAGAGCCGCATCTCCGTGCGCGTCGAGGGACTGGCGCCGGCCCAGGAGCGGGCGCTGCGCCTGTTCGCGCGGGCGCGGGTGCCGCAGCGCGTGGGCGAGCCGGCGGAGGCCGTGCGGGTGATCGACGGGGCCGGCCGCGAGGTCTTCTTCCGCAGCCGCTTCGACGACCTCGGCTGATCGGCGCTCGCCGCGGGGACCGCGCGCGCCATAATGCCGGGATGCGCCCCGCCCTCCTCGTCCTCGGCCTGATCCTCGGGTTCTGCGCCCTGTTCCTGCGCAGCTACACCCTGCCGCCCGCTCCCGACCGGCAGGGCGGCACCACCCTGTCCCTGGACTGGCCGACCCGCCCGGTCCTCGGCAGCCCGCGGGCGGATTGCCTCGGCACGCCGGAGGCGGAGCCCGTCATCGCCTGCCTGATCGCCTCGGTGAACCGGGCACGCAGCGGGGGGATTCCGCTCCTGTCGCTGCGCTTCTGCGCCCCCTGCCACGACTGGTCCCAGCGCATCGCCCTGCTCGGCCGGGACGAGGCGGCGGCGCAGGCGCGCCTCGCCCAGATCGCCCGCTTCGGCTGGTGAGGCTCAGCGCCGCGCCGCG
The DNA here is from genome assembly GCF_022179685.1 of Methylobacterium trifolii. Lineage (GTDB taxonomy): Bacteria > Pseudomonadota > Alphaproteobacteria > Rhizobiales > Beijerinckiaceae > Methylobacterium > Methylobacterium trifolii. The sequence goes on along the minus strand of NZ_BPRB01000193.1, from coordinate 21,991 downwards.
CGCCAGCGCGAAACGCGCTCGCGGGCGCGCTCCAGCGCGGCGGCCAGGGGGAAGAGCGGGTCGCCGCCCGCCGCCTCGACCAGGGTGTGGGCGATGGCGCGGCGCCCGGTCCAGAACATCTCGGCCAGCCGGTAATCGGGGGCCGCGCAGGAATCGAGCCGCGTGAGGTCGCCCTCGCGCAGGATCGCCTGCGTCAGGCGGTGGACGAGCTGCACGCCGGGGGCGCCCGCGGCCTCGGCCTCGTCGTAGGAGATCTTGAGGAACCACGCCTCCGGGCCGGTGAGCGGCAGGATCGCGGCGGCCAGCGTCCGGCCCTCCCGGCGCAACCGGTCGATGCGCACGCGCCCCTGCGCCCCGAGTGCCTCCACCATCGCCCGCATGAAGGCGGCCTCCTGGGGACGGTGCCCGAGCGCCGTGCCGGCCCGGCCCTTCCAGCCCCCGGTCTCCAGGGCGACGTATTCCTCCAGGGCGGCGGCGAGGGCGCCCGGCTCGCGGATCGTCTCCAGGGTGACGGGGGCAGAGGCCCCGAGGCGCTCGGCGGCGAGCCGGAGCTTGCGGCGGCGCTTGCCCGTCATGTGGCCGAGGTAGCCCGCCCGGCCCTCCGCCCCGAGCCCGGTGACGTCGAGGACGGCGCGCTCGTGGCGCCAATAGGTGGCGCTGCGGGTGCCTGAGTGCGCGAGGAGGTCGGCAAAGGGGCCCGTCGCGGGGGCGTTCGGCATAAGCAGGCGCGGCGCGAGCCCGAGGGCACGGGGGGCGGCGAGCAGGGCCGCCAGGGCGCGCTCGGGTGCTTCCGCGTCGAGGAGGGGCGCGCCGAAGGGACAGAAGCCGTGCGTCCAGCCCATCAGCAGCGGCAGCGGCAGGCCCCAGCGGGTGCGCAACGTTCGGAAGGGCCAGAGGGCGGCCAGCCGCGCGCCGGGCTCCTCCGGCAGCCTGTCGGCGACGACGAGCAGACGCACCCCCGCCCCGAAGGCCGGGGCGGCGCTCACGGCGTAATCCGCCTCGTAGAAGGGGTTGGCGACCAGGGCGCTCACACCGAGGGCGCGCCAGGGCTCGATCCAGGGGGTGTCCGATGTGAGGGGCCGCAGGGCCGCGACGAGGCCGTTCGGGAGTCGGGCGGTGTCCCGCATCAACGCGTGCGAAAAGCAAGACGGCCCCGGACGGCGCGGGCGATGCCCACCACGTCGTAGCGCCACGCCACCGCGACGAAGCCCGCGACCAGCAGGACGAAGCGCAGGGCCTGGCCCGCGGGCGCGAACCCCCACGGCGTCAGGCCGATCGCCCAGAGCAGGAGGGCGCAGGCCAGCGCACCGCCCACGATGCCGAGAATGTCGGCCCCCGGCAGCGGCATCGCGATGGCGCCTTCCGCCCGCCAGCGCGCCCCCAGGATGAAGACGAGGCAGGCCGCCCCCTGCCCCGCGGCGAAGGCGATGGCCGCGCCCATCACCCCGAAGGACGGGATCAGCAGGAGGGCGGGCCCTGCGACGGTGACGAGGGCGGCCACCGAGGCCGCGAGTTCCAGCCGGCTGGTGCGGGCGAAGTAGATCACCTGCCCGAAATAATGGGCCCGCAGGGTCATCAGGATGCTGGCCAGGATCAGCACCGGTGCGAGCCGCTGCGCCTCAGCGCGGTAATCCGGCCCGAGCAGGATCGCGATGACCACGTCGTCGAAGGCGGAGAAGAACACCGCGCCGAAGGCCGCGAGCAGGGCGATGGCGCGGGCGGCGTCGGCCAGGATCGCGGAGGCCGCCGGCCAGCCGCCGAGGCGGGCCTCGCGCTTGGCGATCGGGATCATCGACAGGGTCAGCGCCTCGCCGAAGACGACGAAGCTCTGCTTCAGGAAGTCGGCGATGGCGCCGTAGGCGCCGAGTTCCTCGGGGCCCACCGTCCGGCCGATGATCAGCCGGTCGAGGCTGGCGGCCAGCGCCGCGGTGCCGAAGGAGAGGGCCAGCGGCCAGCCGTAGGCGAGGAGGCGGCCTGCCTCTACGCGGCTGCCCCGCCCGCCCATCAGCGGCAGGACGGCGGCGACCGCCGGAAGGGCGGCCAGCGCGTTGGCGGCGGCCACCGCCAGGGCGAGATGCAGGGGGTCCTGCGAGAGGTGCAGCGCCGCGCTGCCGAGGCCGAGCATCAGCACGGCGCGGGCGACGACCGAGACCGCGACCGTGCCGGCCCTGAGGCGGGTGCGGGCGATCTCGGCACTGGCCTCGAACAGGGTGATGCCGACCACGAGGGCGACGACCGCGCCCGTTATTCCGGCGGGGACGAGGCCGAAGGCGGCCGCCAGCCCGCTGCCCAGGCTCGCCAGCACCACCGTGCCGGCCAGGATGCGGGCCAGGGTGGCGACCTGCACGCCGGCGCGGGCCTCGTCGTAGAGCGCGAAGAACGCGTATTTCGGCCACTGGCAGGTGGCCCCGTAGAGCACCAAGGCCCAGGACATGACGTAGAGGTAGGCGCCGTAGCTCTCCACCGGGGCGAGCCGCGTGAACACCGCCACCGAGGCGAGGTTCAGGATCGCGGCGAACCCGCGCGAGCCGACATAGGTCAGGGTGTGGCGCGCGATCATCGGGCGGCCGGCCGCCGGACCGTCCGCAGTGGGACGGACGGGCCGCGGGGCCGTCCGGCCGCGGAGGCGGAATCCCGCTGCGGGGCGCGTCTGTCCCTTAGCGGGACGATGGTGGGGGGCTGGCTGCATGGCACGCGAGCCCTCTGCACCGGCCGTGCCGCCGGGCGGGCGAGCCTTATGCCAGGAAGGCCGCCTGGAACTGTGCGGCGGTGATGCCGGCCAGTTCCACCGAGCCGCCCCCGGACAGGGTCAGCAGCGCATCGCCGTTGCCGGCGCCGGCCAGCGTGTAGGTCTGGCCCGAGAGGTCGAGGCGGTCCCCTTGCGCCTGCGAGAAGCCGAGGACGAGGTCGATCCCGGAATTCTGGCCGAAGACGTAGCGGTCCGCGCCGAGGTCGCCCGAGAGCACGTCGTTGCCGAGATCCCCGTAGAGCACGTCGTTGCCCTGGCCGCCGAAGAGGGTGTCCGCGCCCTGTCCGCCGAACAGGGTGTCGGCCCCGAGGTTGCCGAGCACCACGTCGTCGCCGAGGTTGCCCAGCACCACGTCCTCGTTCTGGCCGCCGTAGAGGGTGTCCTGGTTCTGGCCGCCGAACAGGGTGTCGTTGCCCTGGTTGCCGAAGAGCGTGTCGTCCCCCTGGTTGCCGTAGAGGATGTCGTTGCCGCCGCCCGCCAGCGCCACGTCGTTGCCCGTGCCCAGCATGATCTCGGAGGCCAGCGGCCCGTCCGTGATGGAATCGTTCCCAGGCGTGCCGGTGCGGCGCACCAGGATCGGGTCGCCGACATCGGTCAGGATCGCGAGGTCGATGTCGGCGATCCCGTAGCGCACGCCGCGGAAGTAGTTCACCCCGTTCATCAGCCCGGCGACCGGGTTCGTGCCGGGGGACTCGGAGACGTTGCCGTAATGGCCGTAATTGCCCGTCGTCAGCGGGACGGCCGCGCCGTAGACCGCGAGCGCCGTGGGTCCGTAGAAGCCGAGCCCGCTGCCGAGGGCGGCGACGTTCGTGTCGAAGGTGTTGAGGTAGTTGCCCGGTAGCGCGCCGGTCGTGCCGTTGCGGAAGCCGTTGAAGCCCAGCGCATGCCCGAGTTCGTGCGTGAAGACCGAGACCGCATCCGTGCGGTTCGTGGGGATGGCCGGTGCCGAGCCCGGCGACGGATCGAGCCAGAGTTCGTTGCGCAGGTAGGCCGGGTCCACGGTGATCACGAGGTCGGGGCCCGTGCCGGTGACGTCGCGCCCGGTCGCGAGTTCGAAGCCGGCGCTGTCCTGGTACAGGGTCATGCCGTTGTAGGTGCCGACCACGCCGGTCGACGCGCTGCCGCCCTGCGCCCGGCCCACCGCCGTCGAATCGATGCGCAGCAGTATCTCGATGTTGGCGGAGCTATTCAGGTACTGCGCCCACAACCCGCTCGCGTAGAGGATGTTGGCGATCAGGCTCGCCCGCAGGTCGGACGCCTGGTTCGACGGATCATCGAACGACACCGTGAAGGTCGGCTGCGGGGCGGCCATCGGGAATATCTCCGGGATCGGGGCGAATGCGTCGAAACGGGGGTCCGGATTTTGGGATCTGTCCGGATAAAGTCGGATTTAACGCAGACGACGGAAAGACCCATCGCCGTTGCGTGACAAGCTTGACCTTGGGAATACAGGTCCTGTCCGGCCTACGCAATCCTTCGATGTGCCGGGACGCGGATGACATCCCGGCTAATCCCACCCGGTCCCTCATACCGAGGTGCGGCGCCAGCCGCCTCGGGATGAGGGGGATGGATCGGACGAGCGTCGGTCGGCAGCACCGGAGGCTACGGGATTCCGCACGCGGAGCGCGACAGGACAGGGCCGTACGCACCCACGGTGCGGATCGAAGCGGGTCGGTCCCGCCGCGCTCAGGCCAGGAAGCTCGTCTGGAACTGCGCGGCGGTGATGCCGGCCAGTTCCACCGAGCCGCCGCCGGAGAGGGTCAGCAGCGCATCGCCGTTGCCGGCGCCGGCCAGCGTGTAGGTCTGTCCCGAGAGGTCGAGGCGGTCCCCTTGCGCCTGCGAGAAGCCGAGGACGAGGTCGATCCCGGAATTCTGGCCGAAGACGTAGCGGTCGGCCCCGAGGTCGCCCGAGAGCACGTCGTTGCCGAGGTCCCCGGACAGCACGTCGTTGCCCTGGCCGCCGTAGAGGGTATCCGCCCCCTGCCCGCCGAACAGGGTGTCGTTGCCGAGGTTCCCCAGCACGACGTCGTCGCCGAGGTTGCCCAGCACCACGTCGTCGTCCTGGCCGCCATACACGGTGTCCCGGTCCTGGCCGCCGTAGAGGGTGTCGTTGCCGAGGTTGCCGAACAGCACGTCGTCGCCCTGGTTGCCGAACAGCACGTCGCCGCCGCCGCCGCCGGAGACGGTGTCGTTGCCGCCGAAGGCCAGGAAGGTGTCGCCGTTGCCGCCCAGCGTGATCAGGTCCGCGCGCCCCGTCCCGACCGGCGCGCCGATGTCCTGGAGGATGCCGAGGTCGACCTGGCCGATCTCCTTCCGGGTGCCGGAGGCCACCGCCGGGTTCATCAGGTCGTCACCGATGCTGACATGGCCGAGGCCGGAGGCCAGGGGCACGGGCGCCCCGCTGTTGGCGATGGTCGCGTTGGGGCCGGTGAAGAAGGAACTGCCGTCGATGGTCTGCACCGCGGCGGCGTAGGCCGTCCGGTCGAGGTAGAGGAAGCCGAGGCCGTGGGCGATCTCGTGCTCGAACACGGTGCGGGCGTCGATCTGCCCCGCGGGCACGGCCTGCGTCCCGGTGGGGTCGTAGAACAGGCGGCTGTAGTAGTCGCTGCCGATCTCGATCGCGATGTCGGGTTCCGCGCCGTCCGGATCGGTCCCGGTGCGGATCTCGCTGATCGGGTTCGGGGTGAGGCTGCCGCCGGTGCCGTTGAAGTTGGTGCCCCCCGTGGCGATCGTGCCGGCATCCAGGCTCTGGATGCTGAGGCTGATCTCGATGGTGCCGTAGCCCTGGAGGTAGGACGCCCAGGCGTTGGCCGCGCTCTGGACCGTCTGCAGGATGCGCTGGGCGTAGGTTCCCGCAGCCGACGCGTCGGCCCACGAAACGCTGAATGTCGTCACGGCGCCTCTCCCCTCGTTTCGAACGACTGTACCGGTGCCCGGCGGGCGTTCCATGTCCGGGTTCGTCGCCGCACCGCTCCGTTACGCGCCCGCGCCGGCCGTGTGCGTGTCCTGCGTCACACACTGCGTCACTTGCGTCCCCTCCCCACCTTCGGGCCGGCCTCCGATTGACTTCGCAGCCGCGAGACCGCATATCGCACCTGCAGCGTCAGCGGCCGACAGATGGGCCCGCTTGAGGGGGTTGCGTGACGGATCTCAGGACCGCGTTCAGCGGGTTCCGGGTGCCGGCCCCTCTCTTCAACGTGCATGCACCCAGGCCGCCCCATCACGCGGGCAGCCTCCTGCCAATGGACCGCCCACCCAATCCGCGTCGCCGCTCGTGAGCGTGCCGCCCGGCCGGTCCTGCTGCATCGGAAGAAGTTCCTCCTTGACCCAGTTCACCGATTTCGGCCTCGCCCAGCCCGTGCTGAAGGCGCTCGAAGAGGCCGGCTACCACACCCCCACCCCGATCCAGGCCCAGGCGATCCGCCCGGCCATGGAAGGCCGCGACCTCTGCGGCATCGCCCAGACCGGCACCGGCAAGACGGCGGCCTTCGCCCTGCCGATCCTGCACCGCCTCAGCCTCGAGAACCGCCGCGCCCCGCGCCGCGGCTGCCGCGTGCTGGTGCTCTCGCCCACCCGCGAGCTCGCCAACCAGATCGCCGAGAGCTTCTCGGACTATGGACGCCACCTGCCGCTGACGAACACCGTGGTGTTCGGCGGCGTCACCATCGGCCGCCAGGAGCGGGCGCTGGCGCCCGGCGTCGACATCCTCGTGGCCACGCCCGGCCGCCTGATCGACCTGATCGAGCGCCGCTCGCTCACGCTGGAGGGCGTCGAGATCCTCGTCCTCGACGAGGCCGACCAGATGCTCGACCTCGGCTTCATCCACGCCCTCAAGCGCATCGTGAAGATGCTGCCCGCCAAGCGCCAGAGCCTGTTCTTCTCGGCCACCATGCCCAAGAACATCGCCGGCTTGGCCGACCAGTACCTGCGCGATCCCGTTCAGGTCGCCGTCACCCCGGTGGCCACCACGGCCGAGCGCGTGGAGCAGGAAGTCATCTTCGCCCATACCGGCGCCAAGCAGGCGCTGCTCGCCCACATCCTGCGCGACCCGAAGATCGAGCGCGTGCTGGTCTTCACCCGCACCAAGCACGGGGCCGACCGCGTCGTGCGCGGCCTCGACAAGGTCGGCATCGCGGCGTCCGCCATCCACGGCAACAAGTCCCAGCCCCAGCGCGAGCGGGCGCTGGCCGCCTTCAAGGACGGCGCCTGCCGGGTGCTGGTCGCCACCGACATCGCCGCCCGCGGCATCGACGTCGAGGCGGTGAGCCACGTCGTCAACTTCGACCTGCCCAACGTGCCCGAGAGCTACGTCCACCGCATCGGCCGCACGGCGCGGGCGGGCGCGGACGGGCTCGCCATCTCCTTCTGCAACGACGAGGAGCGGGCCTACCTGCGCGACATCGAGCGCATCACCCGCCAGAAGATCCCCGTCGCCCCCTTCCCCGAGGGCTTCCAGCCGCCCTCGCGCCAGGAGGCGGCCGAGATCGCCCAGGCCGAGGAGCGCCGTCCCGACACCCGCGGCCAGCAGCGCCCCGGCGGCGGCCGTCCGGGCCAGCGCCCCGGCCAGCGCCAGGGCCGTCCCGGCGGCGGCGCCCGTCCTGCGGAGGCGGGCCGTGGAAGCGGCCGTCCCCAGCAGCAGGGCCGGCCGCAGGGCGCCCAGGAGGCGCGTCCCGCCCGTCCCCAGGGCGAGAACCGGCCGAGCCCCGCCCGCACTGAGGCCCGTCCCGACAACCGGCCGCGCCGCCCCGACGCCCGTCCGCGCAACGCGGGCGGTGCCGGCGCCAGCGAGGGCCGCGCCATCGGCTGGCTGGACCGCGCCCCGCGCTCCTGATCGGCCTCGACCTGAACGGAAAAAGCCGCCCCGGACCTCCGGGGCGGCTCTTTTTTGGGGGTTCGTTCGAGGCCCCCGACAACTCAGGCGGGTTAGACGATCTCGTCGAGCCCCGCCGGGATCGCCGCGCCCTCGGGAACGGCGAGGATGTTGAGTTCGGTCGCGTCCCCGAAGATGTTGTCGGCGCTGCCTTTGAAGTTCTGGGGGTTGAAGGCGGGCGTAAGGTGCCGGAACAGCCGGTAGCCGAGCCCGCGCAGCAGCGCCTGGATCTCGCCCAGGCCGGACGCCGCACCCGCGGCCTGCTCGAAATAGACGACGGGGCGCGTGCGCTCCAGGGTCTCCCGCGAGCCGAGCAGCACGTCGAGTTCCATGCCCTCCACGTCCACCTTCATCAGGGCGCAGTCCGACAGTTGCAGGCTGTCGACCGTGATGAGCGCGAGCTTGACCGGCAGGCCCTTGGGCCGCGGCGGGAGGGCGTGGACCGGGACCCCGTGGATGCTGCGGCCGTGCACGTCCGGGAAGAAGCTCTTGGCGCCGACGTTGTCGGAAGGGGGTGTCAGGCTCGACTCGACCAGGGCGGGCTCGGCCCCGGCGAGCACGGGAAGCGCCGTGACGACCTCGGCCAGCCCGTTGACCAGTACGTTGTGGCCCAGCAGCGCGAAGGTCGAGAGCTGGCCCTCGATGGCGATGACGCGCCCCGTCGGCCCGACGAATTCGGCGAAGGCGAGGGTGTGGGTCCCGACATTGGCGCCGACGTCCAGCGCCGTGTCGCCCGGTCCGAGATAGGGCCGCAGGAGCGTGATCTCGTTCTCGGCCCATTCGCCGTAGCGCCGGAGGGATTGGGCGATGCACTGATCGGCCGCGAAATGCGCCAGGACGCCCCGGCGGGTGGCGTGGAAATCGATCGTGCTCATGGCGGACAGGGCTACCGAAGCGGGCGGCCCCTGGCAACCGGAGCGACCCCTCATTGCAGGGCGCCCGCCGCGCCCCATCTCAGCCGGGCCAAGACGAGCGGGAGCGCCTTTCGATGCGGTTCGAACTCTACCGGGATGCGAAGGGCGAGTGGCGCTGGCGGCTGCGGGTGCCGAACGGCAACGTCGTGGCCGATTCTGCCGAGGGCTATGCCCGCCGCGAGGATTGCGAGCACGGGATCGGCCTGGTGCGCCAGAGCGGCTCCGCGCCGACCGTCGACATGACCACGAAGATCGCCTGACCCGACAGGTCTCGGTAACCTTCCGCGTCGCGCACCCCTTGCCCGCGGCGCCCGACGCCCTCGTTGAGGGCGGGGTGCGAAACGCTTTCGGAGGCTCGTGCGTTTCAGGCGCTCGGGCATCCGGATCGGCCGAACGACAGATCCGCCCGACGACAGACGTGCCCCACGAGAAGGAGTGACAACGTGCTGAGGAAAGTCCTGCTGGCCGCCCTGCTGGTGCTCGGCTTCGCCGCCGCCGTGCCGCAGGGGGCGTCCGCCGCCCCGGTCGGCCCCGGCCTCGCGCTTCCCGCCGAGGCGGCGCCCGCCACCGCCGAGAAGGCGCAGTACTACTACCGCCGCCGGTTCTACCGGCCCCGCCCCTACTACCGTCGGCCCTATTACGGCCGCCGCTTCTACGGCCCGCGCCCCTACTACCGCCGCCCCTTCTACGGCCCGCGGCGTTTCTTCTACTGATCCGCGCCCGCAAGGCCTGAGCGTCCATGCCCGGCGGCTCCCCCGAGCCGCCGGGCTTTTTCGTGCGCATCCGGCAAAACTGCTGTAGACTTTCCCTTTCGAGACGGCCGGCATCAGACTTGGCCGCTCGGGAGGAACGATCCCATGCACGACATCGCGACCCGCGAGGTGGCCACGCGCGACCTCTGGCAAGCCATCCCCCTCGAATGCCTCGTCTGCGCGCTCGCCGTCTTCCTGGCGGCCGGCCTCCAGCTCGCCGGGCTGATGCCCTGACCCCGCTTCCGGCGCAGGCCGGACCGGGGATAGACTGGGCACCCTTGCGAACGGGACGAGTGGGAACGGCATGGGCGGGACGACGGCGGACGAGATCCGGGCGGAGCAGCCGCAGGGCGACCTGACGGTGCGCACCATCGCCATGCCCGCCGACACCAACGCCAACGGCGACATCTTCGGCGGCTGGGTGCTGTCGCAGATGGACCAGGCCGGGGGTATCGCCGGGGTCGACCGGGCGCAGGGCAGAGTCGTCACCGTCGCGCTCGATGCCATGACCTTCATCCGCCCCGTACGGGTGGGCGACGTACTCTGCGTCTACACGCGGGTGGTGCAGGTCGGCCGAACCTCGATGAAGATCGAGGTGGAAGCCTGGGCCCGCCGCTTCCGCACCCCGGTACGCGAGAAGGTGACCAAGGCGACCCTGACCTTCGTCGCCATCGACGACCAGGGCCGCCCGCGGCCGATCCCGCCGGAGGAGCATCTGCCCCTCACGTGATCGTGAGGAGACGGTTTCGTTCTTCGCCGGGCTCCCGTAGAAGACCGTGCCGGATCGGGCACGGGTCCGGTCCGCCGCCATCCGGGAGAGACCGAGCCGTTGCCGCAGAGCCAGCCCGCATCCGACAACCTGACCTGGCAGACCCTCCAGCCGCGGGAGACCCGCTGGCGCAGCCTCGGCCAGCGCCCGGCCATCGCCTGGTTCACGGGGCTGTCGGGGGCCGGCAAGTCGAGCATCGCCAACGCCGTCGACCGGGCGCTGACGCGCAACGGGCGCCACACCATGGTGCTGGACGGGGACAACCTGCGCCACGGCCTCAACCGCGACCTCGGCTTCAGCGCCGCCGACCGCCACGAGAACATCCGGCGCGCGGCCGAGGCCGCCCGGCTGATGGCCGAGGCCGGCCTCGTGGTCGTGGTCTCGCTGATCTCTCCGTTCCGCGAGGAGCGGGCCACCGCCCGGCGCATCGCGGGCGACGTCCCCTTCCTCGAAGTGTTCATCGACACGCCGCTCACCGTCTGCGAGGCCCGCGACCCCAAGGGCCTCTACGACCGGGCGCGGGCCGGCAAGATCCCGGACTTCACCGGCATCTCCGCCCCCTACGAGCCGCCGCTCGCCCCCGACCTGACCATCACCACCCAGGCCGAGACGGTGGAGCAATCGGCCGAGATGCTGATCCCGGAACTCCTGCGCCTCAGCGCGCCGGGCTGAGAGAGCCGACCGTCCAAAAACCCCAAAAGAATCACTCGGCGGCGAAGAGGCCCCAGCGTCCGGCCGCGGGTTCCGCGTCGGCCTCCGGCGCGGGGGCCGGGTCCGCCTTCGGGTCGCCCGGCGCGGTCTCGCAGGCGAGCGCCGGCAGGGCGATGACCCGGCTCCCGCGAAAATCCGTGCGGCAGACGATGGCCCCGCGGCTCTCCATGTAGCCGAGCAGCCGCCGGGCGCGGCCGGGGGAGCGGCTGCCGATGGCCCGCGCCAGGGCCGCGTCCCCGGGGCAGGCCTCGCCCGCCAGGGCCGCGCGGGCGATCAGCAGGAACAGGCCCTGCACCTCCTCCGGCATCCCGGCGGCGGTGGCCTGGGCCTGGGCCCAGGGCCCCTCCTCCTCCGAGCCGGCCTCGGGGGCGTCCGCGATCCCGGCGCGTGCGACGCTGAGCGAGCGGCGGAAGGCGGGCAGGCCGACGCGCTCCCCGTCGAGGCCGCGCATCCGGCAGCGCACCAGAAAATCCTGGTAGACCACCGCCACGGATTGCCGCCCGGCATCCGCGTCGGCCACCAGCCCGCGCAGGACGGCATCGCACCCGGCCCGGTTCTCGGTCTCGTCCAGGGCCGGCGCCTCGGGGGGCGCCTCGGGCCGGTGGGCGGCGAGCTGGCGCATCAGGTCGGCGGGCGTGACGCGCGGCGTCCCCACGGGCCGGGGCGCGCGCGGGGCCAGCCCCGGCATCTCCTCGGCGGGCGCCAGGATCATCGCGCGCAGGTCCGCGCCGGCGGTCGCCGGCAGGGGGATGAGGTTTCCGGGGGCCGCCCGCGAGGAGGTTGTCACCGCGCCGATCCGCAGGGCCAGCGGCCGGCGGCTCAGGGCCGGCCCGAGGGCCACGAAGTCGCCGCGGGCGAGGTCGCGAAACCGCTCGGCGCCGCGGCGGTCCAGCCCCAGGAGGTCGGCGGCCCGCGCCATGTCGATGTCGAGGAAGGTGCGGCCCATCAGGAAGTTGGTGGCCTCGGCGGCGACGTTCTTGGCGAGCTTGGCCAGCCGCTGCGTGGCGATGATGCCGGCCAGCCCCCGCTTGCGCCCGCGGCACATCAGGTTGGTCATCGCGCCCAGCGACACCTTGCGGGCCTCGTCGGACACGTCGCCGGCCGCGGCCGGGGCGAAGACCTGGGCCTCGTCCACCACCACGAGGCAGGGATACCAGTGGGCGCGCTCGGCCTCGAACAGCCCGCCGAGGAAGGCGGCGGCCGCGCGCATCTGCGCCTCCATGTCGAGGCTCTCGAGATCGAGCACCACAGAGACCCGGTGGGCGCGCACGCGGGCGGCGATGGCCTGGAGGTCGGCCTCGGAATGCGACCCGTCGACCACGAGGTGGCCGTGCGCCTCGCCCAAGGTGACGAAGTCGCCTTCCGGGTCGATCACAACCTGCTGCACCAGGCCCGCGCTCTGCTCCAGCAGGCGCCGCAGCAGGTGCGACTTGCCCGAGCCGGAATTGCCCTGGACCAGCAGGCGCGTGGCGAGGAGCTCTTCGAGGTCGAGGCGCGCCGGCTGCCCCGGGCCTGCACCGTCGAGGCACAGGCCCATCTCGATCATGCCGTCGATGCCGACCGCCATCGTCGCTCCGGTTCCGCGTTGCCGGCGGGAGACCTAGCACGGGCGGCCCGCCGCCGGTGCGGCAGCCGCGCGACGCGTCCACAGGGTTGGCGCCGCAGGGGGGCTGCGGCCGTGCGCGAACGGATGCACACATTGCTTTCAAGAAGAGCCGCAACATAACCGCGGGCCTCTCCTCCCCCTTGTGGGGAGGAGCCGGAGGTGGGGGTGGTGCAGACGGCACCGCACCGCTTTATCCTGAACCACCCCCACCCCTGACCCCTCCCCACAAGCGGGAGGGGAAACGCGTTCCGGAAGATGGACTTATCGGGTCACAGGCGACGTCTGACTCCGCCAGGGAAACGCGAAAACCCTACTTCTTCGGCGTGATCATCTCGACGCCGAGCTTGGTCTCGCCCTTGAAGGCCCAGATGCTCTTGTAGCCCCCCGCCTCGTCGTCCACGAGGAGCGCCGCTCCGGAGGAGCCGTCGCTGACGAAGCTGGCTGCCAGGATGCGCGCGTCGCCCACGGCGAAGCCGTCGTACTTGTCGCCGCCGATGTTCCAGCTCAGCTTGAACGTGTCCTTGCTGGTCTGGGTGATGACGAGGGTGCCGGTGTAGTCGGTGCCCTTCTCGCCGTTGTTGCCCTTGACGGCGTAGGTGCCGGCCCCTCCGGCCAGCGCCGGCAGGCTCAGGCCCAGGCTCGGACTCAAGCCGAGCCCGGCGATCAGGCCCAGGCGGGCGAGCTTCAGGACACTGGATGTCATGCTGGTGTTCCCTGGCCCGGCCGGCTCGGGCGCGACCGATGGGCCGGCCCGAACCGGGTGGCAGGAAACGCCGCGCCGGGCCATGCCTCGGCGTCCCGAAATCTTGGACGCGCGTCCGGTTTCCACACCCCGCGGCCCCGTGGCAGGATGATGCCCATGAGGCGCAACCGCATCACCGACATCCCCGGCCTGCGCGTCGGCCATGCCGGCGACGCGCGGATCGTCAGCGGCGTCACCGCGATCGTCCTCGATCGCGCTTGCGTTGCGGCGGTGGACGTGCGCGGCGGCGGCCCCGGCACCCGCGAGACCGACCTGCTCGATCCCGAGCGCACGGTGGAGGGCATCGACGCCCTCGTGCTCTCCGGCGGCTCGGCCTTCGGGCTGGATGCGGCCTCCGGCGTGGTGGCCTGGCTCGCCGAGCAGGGCCGGGGCTTTTCGGTCGGCGGCATGCGGGTGCCGATCGTGCCGGCCGCGATCCTGTTCGATCTCCTGAACGGCGGAGACAAGGCCTGGGGCCGCTATCCGCCCTACCGGGACCTCGGATTCGCCGCCGCCGCCGCAGCCGATGTCGCGTTCGATCTCGGCTCGGTCGGGGCGGGGCTCGGCGCGCGGACGGCCAACCTCCGGGGCGGCCTCGGCTCGGCCTCGGCGGCCGTCCCCGGCACCGCGTTCCAGGTGGGGGCGCTTGCCGCCGTCAACGCCTTCGGCCGGGCGACCGTGGGCGAGGCCCCGCATTTCTGGGCCGCGCCGTTCGAGCGCGGGGCGGAGTTCGGCGGCCTCGGCTGGCCCGCCGCGATCCCGGCAGACGCCCTCACCTTCCCCGTCCGGACGCTGCCGGGGGCCGCCACGACGCTCGCCGTGGTCGCGACCGACGCGGCGCTGACCAAGGCCCAGACCCGGCGCCTGGCGGTGGCCGCCCAGGACGGGCTGGCCCGCGCGCTCCAGCCGGTGCACACGCCGCTCGACGGCGACGTGGTCTTCGCGCTGGCCACCGGCCAAATGCCCCTGGCCGACCCCATCGCCGACCTCGCGCGCCTGGGGGACATGGCCGCGCAGGTGCTGGCGCGGGCGGTGGCGATCGGCGTGTTCTCGGCCGCCACGCCGCCGGAGGGCCTCTCGGCGGGGATGCCGCCTGCCTGGCGCGACCGCTTCGGGACGGGCTGACGCCGGCGCGGGAGTGGCCGGGCGCCCACCTATCTTTCCCGGAACGCCGGGCGCATGGTGGGCCATCACCGGACGAGCACCGCAGGCTCCGGTGGCTGAGGGTACCCGTGCCCCCGCCTGTAGACCGGACGGGCGTGCATGTCGGACCTCCTCCCCTTCCCGAACAGGGCCGGAACCCCGGCCGGGGGCTCCACCTACCGCGCCTTCCGCTTCGACAGGTCCCGCACGATCCGCTCGTCGGAGACGATCGACGTGGCCACCGATGCGGCCGCCACGAAGGCCGTGAGCCTGCTCGCCAACACCCACGGGATCGAGCTGTGGGAGGGTGCCCGCTTCATCATCCGCTTCGGACCCCTCGACGCGCCGGGCCTGCGCCCGGTCTGAGACGGGCGGCCGAAGCGCCGGCCCGTCGCTCGCGCGGACGGGCACGAGATTGCAAGACGACGTTCCAAACCGGTCATCGGGACCGGCCGTTGCAGGGAGTAGACGCCATGGCGACCGAGAAGAAGCGCGGCAGTCGCGAGACCAAGAAGCCGAAGAAGTCGGTCCCCAAGACCAACGCCGCGGCGCCCTCGACGAAGGACGCCGTGAGCAACGCGGTCAAGGCGGCCGGCCGCAAGTAGCCTTTCGCCTCACACGGCGTCGCGGGCGTCCTTCAGAAGATCCGCGAGGCCGGAATCGACCTCGGCCGCCAGCATCGCGCGCTCCGGCGCGGTGAGGTCGCGGGACCAGGCCGCGCCGGCGAAGCCCTCGGCGCAGCGGGCCCGCTCGGACGCGATGTAGGCCTCCGTCTCGGCCGGCTGCGTCCGCATCGCCTGGACGAGCCCGAACCACGCCGCCCGCTCGACCACGGCGAGCCGCGCGCGCAGGCGGATGTGGACGGCCCGCTCGGGGCTGACGGGTTCGTCGCTCATGATGGCCGCCTCACGTCCTGTCCGCGCTCAGCGCCGCTGCTCGCAGCGGGTCTTCACGTAGCTGTCCTTGCTGCTGCCGAGGCCGGCATTGGCGGCCAGGATCGGGCCCTGGAGCAGGCATTCCTGCAGGGAATGCGCGGGTCCGGTCAGCACGTCCGATGCGGTGGCGCGGTCGCAGTCCGGGGCCTGGACCGACGAGGCGCAGATCAGGGCGACGACGAGGATTTCGTTCATGGCAGCTTCCGCGGCTCCGGCCGGTCGGCGGGACGCCAGCATGGCAAGAGCCCGGGCGCCCGAAGGTTCCGAGTCCCGATGGGATCGCCGTTCGAGACGGCCGGGCCTGGACCGGGCCGGCCTCATCCGTCGTCGGAGACGGCCCAGTCGGCGCGCGATACCCGTGCGCCGGTGATGGCGGCCACGATCCCCTCGCGGGTGGCGCGGCTGCGGGCGAGCCGCGTTCGTGCCCCGGCCAGGGCCTCGGGCGGCGCGGTCTCGGGCGTTCCGCCGGGGAACGGCGGCGCGGGGGCGTATTCGAGGTGGAGCTGCACCGTCTCGGCCTCGGTGCGGCCGGCGAGTTCGGCCACCACCGTGAGGGCGAAGTCGAGGCCCGCGGTGACGCCGCCGCCGGTGATGAGGGTGCCGTCCCGCACCACGCGCTCGCGCACGGGGATCGCCCCGAAGGCGGCGAGCAGGTCGAGGGCCGCCCAGTGCGTGGTGGCGCGCCGCCCCTTCAGCAGCCCGGCCGCGCCGAGCACCAGCGCGCCGGTGCAGACGGAGGTGAGGTAGCGGGCGCTCGCGGCCTGCGCCCGCAGGAATTCCAGGGTGGCCTCGTCCCGCATCAGCGGGTTCACGCCCGCCCCGCCGGGCACGCAGACCACGTCGAGCCGCGGGCAGGCGTCGCGGGTGACGGTAGGCAGGATCGTGAGGCCGGTGGCCGAGCGCACCGGCTCCAGGCTGGCGGCCACCACGTGCACCTGCGCCCCCGGCAGTGAGGCGAACACCTCGTAGGGCGCGGTGAGGTCGAGCTGCTGGACGCCGGGGAAGGCGAGGAGGCCGATCTGGATCGTCATGTGCGACTCCATCCGTGGGGACCCTTTCTTAGCATCCGGCCGCGCCCGCATTTGACTTTCGAGGCCCGTTCTCCAACACGGGCGCGTCATGCAGACGAGCCTCGAAGCCGGCCGCGCCGCGCAAGCCCCAGCCGACTGGATCGACCGCGGTCTGGCCGAGGCCTGCGCCAGCCATGCCCGCGCCTGCGCCTGGCTGCTGGCGCTCTGCCTCCTCTGCTTCCTGCCCGGCCAGGTCTCCCTCCAGCCGATGGACCGGGACGAGCCGCGCTTCGCCCAGGCCTCCAAGCAGATGCTGGAATCGGGCGACTTCGTCGACATCCGCTTCCAGGGGGAGGCGCGCCACAAGAAGCCGGTGGGCATCTACTGGGCCCAGGCCGCGGCGGTGGCCGCGGGCGAGGTTTTGGGCGTCCCGCATGCCCGCACGACGATCGCCCTCTACCGCCTGCCCTCGCTGATCGGCGCCACGGGGGCCGTGCTCCTGGCCTACTGGGCCGCCCTCGCCTTCCTGCCGCGCCGCGGCGCCCTGCTGGCCGCCGCCCTGTTCGGCGCCTGCCTGATGCTCTCGGCCGAGGCGCGGCTCGCCAAGACCGACGCCCTGCTCACCGCCTGCACGGTGGCGAGCTTCGGGGCGCTGGCCCGCGCCTGGCTCGGGCGCGGGGCGGGTCTCCCCTGGCGGACCGCGTCGATCTTCTGGCTCGGCCTGGCGCTCGGCATCCTGGTCAAGGGGCCGATGGTGCCGCTCTTCGTCGGCCTGCCCATGCTCGTCCTCTCGGCCAAGGCGCGCTCGGCGCGCTGGCTCCTGGCCCTGCGGCCCTGGCACGGGCTCGCCCTGACGCTGCTGATCGTGGCGCCCTGGTTCGCGGCCATCGCCTGGAAGAGCGGCGGCGCCTTCTTCTCGGAGGCCGTGGGCCACGACATGCTCGCCAAGGTCGGCGGGGCCAAGGAGAAGCATTGGGGGCCGCCCGGCGCCTACGCGATCGCCTTCTTCGCCACCTTCTGGCCGGGTGCCGCCTTCGCGGCGCTCGCCATCCCCTTCGCCTGGCGCGCGCGCGGGGAGGACGCCGTCGCGCTGCTGCTCGCCGCGATCGTGCCGGCCTGGCTGACGTTCGAGGCGGTGCCCACCAAGCTCCCGCACTACGTCCTGCCCCTGATGCCGATGGTCGCCATCCTCACCGTGCTGGCGCTGGACCGCGGCGGCCTCGATCCGCGCCGCCGGGGCGCCGGGCTCGTCGCCCTCCTCGTGCCCGCGATTCCCCTGGGCCTGACCCTGGGGCTCGCCTACGCCGCCTGGCACCTCGACCGGATGCTGCCCTGGAGCGCCCTGCCCCTGCTGGCGGGCGCCTGCCTCGTGGCGGGCGCGGCCTGGATCGCCTTCACCCAAGGGCTGCCGGAGCGCGCCCTGGTGCTGGCGGTGGCCGCCTCCTGCCTGCTGTCGCCAGCCGTGTTCGGGCTGGCGCAGGGGGCGATCCCGGCGCTGAAGGTCTCGAACCGCCTCGCCGCCATCCGCGACAATCTCCCATGCGCGAACCCGCAGGTGGCGAGCCTCGGCTACCGGGAGCCGAGCCTCGTCTTCCTGATCGGCACCGACCTCGCCACGCCCGCCGGCGGGGCGCAGGGGCGCGACTTCCTCCAGGCGGGCGGCTGCCGCCTGCTCTTCGTGGAAGGGCGTGAGGCTGCCGGGTTCGACGCCTCCTGGCCCGTGGGCGCGGCCGTGCCCAAGGTCGTCGGGCAGGTCTCGGGCTTCAACATCAACGGCGGCCGGCGGGTCGACCTCACGGCCTATGCGGTGACACCGTGAGCGAGTCCGTCCGCCTCAGCGTCGTCGTGCCGGTCAAGAACGAGGCCGGCAACATCGCGGCCCTGGTGGCCGAGATCGAACGCGCCTGCGCGTCGCTGTCCCCCTTCGAGGTGATCTACGTGGACGACGGCTCCACCGACGCCACGCCTGCGGCCCTCGACGCGGCGCGCGCCGGCCGGCCCTGGCTGCGGGTGCTGCGCCATGCCCGCAGCGCCGGCCAGTCGGCGGCGGTGCGCAGCGGCGTGGCCGTCGCGCATGGGCCGATCGTGGCCACCCTCGACGGCGACGGCCAGAACGACCCCGCCTTCATCCCCGTTCTGGTGGCGGCCCTGGAGTCGGCGGGCGAGACCGCGGGCCTCGCCCAAGGCCAGCGCCAGGGCCGCAAGGACGGCCGCTTCAAGATGATGCAGTCCCGGATCGCCAACGGCGTGCGCGGAAAGATCCTCAAGGATGCCACCCGCGACACCGGCTGCGGCCTCAAGGTGTTCCGCCGCGCGGTCTACCTGCGCCTGCCCTATTTCGACGCCCTGCACCGCTTCATGCCGGCACTCATCGCCCGCGAGGGCTTTTCCGTCGTCCACCGCGACGTGGTGGACCGGCCGCGCTTCACCGGCGTCTCGAATTACGGCCTGTTCGACCGGCTCTGGGTCGGTCTCCTCGACCTCGCCGGCGTGTGGTGGCTGATCCGGCGCAAGCGCGCGAGCCCGCAGGCGGCCGAGATCCCCGCGCCCGGAGCCGTCCGATGCTGATCCAACTCGCGCGGGACCTGCCGGACTACTTCTACGACGTGTTCGTCACCCGGTTCGATTTCTGGCTGGTCTTCGGCATCCTGGCACAGCTGGTGTTCGGCTCGCGCTTCATCCTGCAATGGCTGGCCAGCGAACGGGCGGGCCGGAGCGTGATGCCGCTCTCGTTCTGGTTCCTCTCCATCGTCGGCGGCCTGATGACCCTGGTCTACGGCTTCGTGCGCCGCGAGCCGGTGATCATCATCGGCCAGGGCCTCTCCACGGGCATCTACCTGCGCAACCTCGCCCTGATCTTTCGCGAGCGGGCGCGGCGCCGGGCGGGCGCGAAGAGGGCGCCTGCGGCAGGGGGAAGCGATGCTTGATCGCGCCCCGGCCCCGTGCTCGTCTGCCAGGATGACGCCCCGCCTGCGCCCGCGATGAGCCGGGACCCGCTTCCCGCCTTCTACGACGACCTCGACGCCAGCCTCGCCGAACTCTGGCGCCTGCTGGCGGACGGGGTCGGCCGCAACGGCAGCGCCTTCCACACCCCGGCGCTCGCCACGGTGGACGGCGCAGGGCGCCCGCGCCTGCGCACGGTGGTGCTGCGCGCGGCCGATTCCGCGGCCGGGACCCTGCGCTTCCACTGCGACCGGCGCTCCGACAAGGCCCGCGAGATCGGCCGCGCGCCGCTCTGCGCGCTCCAGGGCTACGACGCTGCGGCCAAGGTCCAGATCCGCGTGGAGGGCGAGGCCACCCTGCACACGGACGACGCGATCGCCGATGCGGCCTGGGCGGCGGCGCAGGCCATGAGCCGGGTCGCCTATGGCGGCGAGCCCGGCCCCGGCACGGCCCTGCCCTCGGGCGACGCCTACGTGCTGCCCGATCCGGAAGCCGCCGTGACGCTCGGCCGCCCGAACTTCTGCGCCGTCGGCGTGCGCGCCACGCGCCTGGACTTTCTGTACCTCGACCGCCGCGGCCACCGCCGCGCCGGCTGGCGCCGCGACGGGGCGGTGTGGACTGGGTCGTGGCTGGCGCCGTGAGCGCTCATCTCGCCGCCCGCAGCCGCGCGAAGCCCGCGTCGAGGTCGGCCTTCAGGTCCGCCACGTCCTCCAGGCCGATGTGGAAGCGCAGGCCCCAGCCGCCCGGCGCCCAGGCGGTGGCGGTGCGGTAGGCGGCGCAGTCGAAGGGGATGACGAGGCTCTCGAAGCCGCCCCAGGAAAATCCCATCCCGAAGAGTTCGAGGCCGTCGAGCATCGCGGCGAGCGCCGCCTCCGGCACGGGCTTCAGGACCACCCCGAACAGGCCCGAGGCGCCGGAGAAGTCGCGGCGCCAGATCGCGTGGCCGGGATCGTCTGGCAGGCCGGGATGGAGCACCCGCAGCACCTCCGGGCGCGACTGGAGCCAGCGGGCCATCTCCAACCCGGCGCGCCCGTGCTCGCGCAGGCGTAAAGGCATGGTGCGCAGGCCGCGGAGCGCCAGAAAAATGTCCTCGGGGCCGGCGCAGGGGGCGAAGTGGTCGAAGGTGCGGCGCACCGCCGGCCAGTGCTTCGCGTTGGCCGAGGTCAGCCCGATCAGCAGGTCCGAGCCGCCGCTGAGGTACTTGGTGCCGGCCTCGACCGCGATGTCGACTCCGCGCGCGTGGGGCGGGAACAGCAGCGGCGTCGCCCAGGTGTTGTCCATGATGACGGTGCCGCCGCGCGCATGCACCGCCTCGCCGATCGCCGGCACGTCCTGCATCTCGAAGCTCTGCGAGCCCGGCGCCTCCACCAGCACGGCCTTGGTGTTCTCCCGCATCAGGTCCCCGATGCCGGCCCCGACCAGGGGATCGTAGTAGGTGGTCTCGACGCCGTAGCGGGCGAGCACCCCGTCGCAGAAGATGCGGGTCGGGCGGTAGGCGGAATCGGTCACGAGCAGGTGGTCGCCCGCCGAGACGGAGGCCATCAGGGCGATGGTCAGCGCGTTGAGGCCGGAGGGCGTCACCACCGTCCCGGCCGCGCCCGCCAGCTCCGTCCAGGCGTCGGTCAGGGCGTCCATCGTCGGCGTGGCCGAGGTGCCGTAATTGTAGCGCCCGCGCCGGTGCTTGATGGCATCGTAGGTCGGGTAGAGCACCGTCGAGCCGCGGTAGATCGGCGTGTTGACGAAGCCGTGCTGGGCGGACGGGTCGCGCCCCGCATGGACCAGCCGGGTCGCGGCGCCGAATTTTTTTTGGGGATCTGTCTCGGACATGGTGGCTCGGAGATGAGGGCTCTGCTGCGGTGCACGAAGCCCACCGTGGCGGGGCAGGTCAAGCGCTGGGCGGCTCTCGCCGGCGCGAGCTTTTCCTCCGCGCGACGTTGCCCGGGACGGACATCACGGAAGACCGGCTTCGTAAGGTGCGCTTACTCTTCGTCCCGGCGAGCCGCATGGCGGACGGCGAACACGTCCACCGCGTCGTCCGCTTCCCGCACGCCGTAAAAGATCAGGTATGGATAGCGAGGCAGGGCAAGGCGGCGAACGCCCTCACGCAGTACATGGCCGACATGAGGATAGGTCGCGATCAACGCGAACCCATCCTGGAGCGCATCTTCGACGCGCCGGGCTGCTTGCGGGTTGCGTGCAACGAGATAGGCCGCGATCTCGAACAGATCGTTCTCGGCGCGCGGGGTAAGCCGCAGCTTCACGTGCGGGCGCGTCGGAAGGCGCGGGCGACGATCTCGCTGGCGTCACCGTCGGCAAACGCGCCCTGCGCCGCCTGCGCCATCCCCTCCAGCACGGCGGCCCGGTGCTCGGGCTCGATCTCCAGCAGCTCGCCGATGCCGGCCAAGCTGAGCATGGCTTCGGCGATGCTGTCCTGTTCGGCAGACGGCATCCGCCGCACGGCGGCGACGGCCTTTTCGAGCAGCTCTGTCATCGGTTCACCTCCGGCGCCAACTTATCATATCCGGCCGTCGCCACGTCGCCACGTCGCCGCGTCGTCCCCACCCCTCCACAGGCCCGAAGAGGCGGAATCCGCCCCCGGACCCGGCGTTTCGGCCTTTGGTCACGGTCCCGACGCTAGGACGGAGGCCGGATGCGGCGTCCGCTCATGCCGGGAGCGGGGAGCCGCGGCGCGGTCGACCGGAGCAGATTCCACGGCCCTCTCCCTCGAACTGCCGAAGGCGCTGTTCCGGCACTGCCTCTGCCGGCTCGGTCTGCTCGACGCCTACATCGCGCGGCGCCTGCCGAAGGACCGGGTCGTCGAGCGCCGGCCGGGCCAGGGCCTGGACG
>NZ_BPRB01000192.1 GCF_022179685.1 Methylobacterium trifolii | reverse complement strand
TGGGGTGAGGGTCCCAGGTTTCTCCGAAGAGGTTGCATCCCTCACCCTGCCCCTATCGCACGGGAGAGGGGACCCGGGCCTCGTCACCCCTCCTCGCGAGATGTGTGAATACGGTAGCCTCTGCGGGGGAGGGGAGACGCGTTCCGGGACAGTGACTTACCGGGCCTCGGGCGACGTGTGTATCCACTGGCCCAAACGAGACAGGCCGGGCTCACGCCCGGCCCCTCTCGTTTCGGGAAGTCCCGGAGGTCACTGCGGCTTGCCGGTATCCTTGCCCGTGTCCTTACCGCCTTCGAGCTCCTTCGCCTTGTCGTCGGCAGCGGGGTCGGCCTTGGCCGGCGGCTCCGTCGCGGCCGGGCCCGGGGGGGCGGCGGGCGCGGGCTTGGCGTCGGAGGTCGAGGTCGGGCCGCTGCTCTCGGGCGCGGCCTTGGGGGCGACGGCGTTGCGGTTCTCGCCGCTCTGGTCGGCCTTCGGGCTGCCGGCCGGCTTCTCCGTCACCGGTTTGGCGTCCTCCGCCTTGGCGTCGGCGGGCTTGGCCGGGCTGTCCTTGCCCTCGGACGCCTTGCCGGCCGCCGGCTTCTCGGAGGTGGGCTTGTCCGCGGGCTTGGCGTCTGCCGGTTTCGCATCGGCCGGCTTGGCATCGGCGGGCTTGGCATCCGCAGGCTTGGCGTCCGCGGGCTTGGCATCCGCCTTCTCGGCCGCCGGCAGGGGCTTGGGGCTCTCGGAGAGGGTGCGCAGGTAGGCGATGACGTTGGCGCGCTCCTGCGGGGCGGCGATGCCGGCAAACGCCATCTTGGTGCCCTTCACGTAGGCCTTCGGGCTGGTCAGGAACTGGTCGAGGTCGTCGTAGGTCCAGGTGCCGCCCTTCTCCTTCAGGCCAGCGGAGTACTCGAAGCCCTCGTGGCCGGCCTTCTTGCGCTCGACCACGTCGTAGAGGTCGGGGCCGACCTTGTTGGGGCCGCCCTTCTCGAAGCTGTGGCAGGCCTGGCAGGCCTTGGTGCCGCCCTGGCCCTTCTCGGCGCTGGCGCTGGCCAGCCGCACGGCGATCGGCTCGACCTTGGCGGCCTCCGGCGCGGCCGTCTCGGCCTGGGGCTCCGGCAGGTCGTAGCCGGCATTCCCGGCGGGCTTGGGGTGATAGATGAGTTCGGCCACGAATCCCGATCCGGCCGCGAACAGCAGGGCGCCGAGGACAGCGCCGGCCACCTTGTTCAGCTCGAACGAATCCATTCTCTCACGACTCCGGTCGCGCTGCGGCGGGCGCCAGCGCAGGACAGCGACCGGCGGGGCGGGACGCCGGACATTGGAAGACTTCGAGGGTGCATTAGCCGCTCAGGCCCGACCTTGACAATGCCGGATCGGCCGACCGCTTGGTCGCAGAGCCCGCTTCCCGGCCGAGTCCCCAGCCAAGTCCCCAGCCGAGTCCGCAACCATGACAACGGGGGAGGGGCCTGTTAAGCACCGGCCGCGGCCGGAGCAGCGCGCCGCGCACACGTAAAAACGCCCCGATGTCCGACCCCCTGGTGCTCATCCCCGCGCGGCTCGCCGCCACCCGCCTGCCGAACAAGCCGCTCGCCGAGATCGCCGGCGAGGCGATGATCGTGCACGTCTGGCGCCGGGCGGTGGAGGCGGGGATCGGCCCCGTCGTGGTCGCCACCGACACGCCCGCGATCGCGCAGGCCGTAGAGGCCGTGGGCGGCGTGGCGGTGATGACGCGGGCCGACCACCCCTCCGGCTCCGACCGGCTGGCCGAGGCCCTGGAGATCGTCGACCCGGAGGGGCACCACGACGTGGTCGTCAACGTGCAGGGCGACCTGCCCACCATCGATCCCCGCATCATCGGCGCCGCGGTGGCGCCGCTTGCCGACCGCTCCGTCGACATCGCCACCCTCTGCGCGGCCATCACGCGCTCGGAGGAGGCCGACGACCCCAACGTGGTCAAGCTGGTCGGCCACCCGGTGGGACCGCAGCGGTTGCGGGCGCTCTACTTCACCCGCGCCCGCGCCCCCTGGGGGGAGGGGCCGCTGTTCCACCATATCGGCCTCTACGCCTATCGCCGCACGGCGCTCGCCCGCTTCATGGCGCTGCCCCCCGGCACCCTGGAGACCCGCGAGAAGCTGGAGCAGCTGCGCGCCCTGGAGGCGGGGATGCGCATCGACGCCATGATCGTCGACGACCTGCCGCTGGGCGTCGACACCCCCGCCGACCTGGAACGCGCCCGCGCGCTCCTGACGGCCCGCCGCCTGAACTAGCCGCCCGCGCAGTCGGGCACGCGGGGCCGGCGGCCCTCTGGAATCGAACGAGTCGATGACGACCGAAAACATCATCAGCTACCAGGGCGAGCCCGGGGCCAACTCGCACATCATCTGCGCGGAGGCCTACCCGGACTGGACGCCGCTGCCCTGCGCCACCTTCGAGGACGCCTTCGCCGCCGTGGCCGAGGGGCGGGCGGGGCGCGCCATGATCCCGATCGAGAACTCGATCGCGGGGCGGGTGGCCGACATCCACCACCTGATCCCGGCCTCGCCCCTGCGCATCGTGGCCGAGCACTTCCTGCCGATCCACTTCCAGCTCATGGCGTTGCCCGGCACCCCCATCGCGGCCATCCGGAGCGTGCACAGCCACATCCACGCCCTCGGCCAGTGCCGCCGCCTGATCCGGCGCCTCGGGGTGAAGGCGGTGGTGGCCGGCGACACGGCGGGCGCGGCCCGCGAGGTGGCGGAAGCCGGCGATCCGAGCCGGGCGGCCCTTGCGCCGGCGATGGCGGCCGCGGTCTACGGCCTTGAAATCCTGGCCCGCGACGTGGAGGACGAGGCCCACAACACCACCCGCTTCGTAGTCTTCCAACCCGAAGCCGTGCCCGTGGAGCCAGGCGAGGGCCCGATGGTGACGAGCTTCGTCTTCCGCGTGCGCAACATCCCGGCCGCCCTCTACAAGGCGCTCGGGGGCTTCGCCACCAACGGCGTCAACATGTCCAAGCTCGAGAGCTACATGCTTGAGGGCCAGTTCACCGCCACCCAGTTCTACGCCGAGGTCGACGGCCATCCGGGCGATCCGGGGCTGGCCCGTGCGCTCGAGGAACTCGAATACTTCTCCCGCGAGCTGAAGGTGATCGGGGTCTACCCCGCCCACCCGTTCCGCGAGGCGGCCCGCCCGCCCGCGGAGTAGGCTCTAGCGGCGACGGGGAACCGCCTCCCGGCGGAACACCCCCACCATCTCGACGTGGCTGGAGAAGACGAACTGGTCCACGGGCGTGACGCGCTCCAGCCGGTAGCCTGCAGCCGTGAGCGTGGCGGCGTCGCGCGCGAAGGTGCCCGGATCGCAGGCGACGCCGACAGCGAGCGGCACGCGGGATTCGGCGATCTGCCGGACCTGCGCCTGGGCGCCGGCCCGCGGTGGATCGTAGACCACAGCGTCGTAGGCGTTGAGGTCGTGAGCCAATAGCGGGCGGCGGAATAGGTCGCGCGCCTCGGTGGTGACGCGCCGCAGGCCGTGCGTGCTCCGGAACACCCGGTCGAGGCCGGTGAGCGCCGCGGCCTCCGCCTCGACGGCGTGGACCTCGCTGGTGCGCGCCATGGCCAGGGTGAAGGGCCCGCAACCCGAGAACAGGTCCGCCACCCGCTTGGCCTTGCGCGCGAAGGCAGCCGCCACCAGCCCCGTCAGGGCGGCCTCGCCGGCTTCCGTCGCCTGGAGGAAACCGCCGGGGGCGGGATAGAGCCTGCCGTCGCCTGAGGGGACGGTGACGGCGCCCGTCTCCATCACGAGGTCCCCGTGCAGGGAGAGCCGGGCGAGGCCGAGTTCGCCGGCAAGCCGCACCAGGGCGGCCCGCACCCCGGCCTCCACGGGGCCGTGGCCGCGCAGGTCAACGTCGAGGCCGGAATCGGTGGCCGTCACCGCCACGTCCAGGGGCTTGCGGCCGTGGCCGAGGGGGGCGCTGAGCGCACGGGCGACGGCCGGGGCCCGGTGCAGGGCCGGCACCGTGATCGGGCAGTGCTCGATCGGGACGAGGTCGTGGCTGCGGGCTGCCATCAGCCCGGCCTCGGCCTGGCCCGCGACGTGGCGGACGTGCAGGGTGATGCGGCGGCGGCCCGCCCCATGCGCGTCCACCAGGGGCTCGGGGGCGAGGTCGAGGCCGGCCTGGTCGAGGGCCTGGGCGACGAGGCCGCGCTTCCAGGCGGCGTAGGGTCCGGGCGCGAGGTGCTGGGTGCTGCAGCCGCCGCAACGGGTGAAATGCGGGCAAAACGGCGCGATTCGGTCGGGCGAGGGGGTCTCGACCGCGACAAGGTCGCCGCGATTGCCCGTACGATGGATGGCGACGCGCTCGCCGGGCAGGGCGAAGGCGATCGCGGTGCCGTCCTGCGCGATGCCGTCGCCGCGGCCTCCGAGGCTGGCGATGGTGACGGTCTCGGTCATGGCAAGAGGTTCATGGCAGGTGGGCGCCGATCAGGAATTCGGCGTTGCCGTCTCCGCCGGGCACGGGGGAGGGGATCAGGCCGAGGAGGATGAAGCCGAGGCCGGCCATGCAATCGCGGATGCCGGCACAGATCTCGGCGTGGATGGCCGGGTCGCGCACGAGGCCGCCGCGGCCTACGCGCGCACGGCCGGCCTCGAATTGCGGCTTGACCAGGGCGGCTAGATCCGCCCCTGGCGCCAGCAGGGCGCGCAAGGGCGGCAGGACGAGGCGGAGGGAGATGAAGCTGACGTCGACGCTGGCGAGCCCAAAGGGCCGGGCGAAGACGGACGGGGCGAGGCCGCGGATGTCCGTGCCCTCCAGGCCGGTCACGCGCGGGTCCGCGGAGAGGCGCGGATGAAGCTGGCCCCGGCCCACGTCCACCGCGTGGACATGGGCCGCCCCGCGCCGCAGCAGCACGTCGGTGAAGCCACCGGTGGAGGCGCCCACGTCCAGGCAGGGGCGCCCGAGCGGGTCGATGCCGAAGGCATCCAGCGCCGCTTCGAGCTTCAGGCCGCCGCGGGAGACGTAGGGGTGGGGCGCCTGCGCCTCGATCCGCGCGCCGGGCGCGATCGGTTCGGACGCACGGGCCACCGCGCGGCCGTCGGCGCGCACGAGCCCGGCGGCGATGGCCGCCTGCGCCCGCGCCCGGCTCTCGAAATGGCCGTGCTCCACCAGGAATCGGTCGGCCCTGAGCCGGTCTCGCGTCATCGTCCTCAAAGACAGTCAAGGGGGTGGGGGACGCGGGAGGCGTCCGAGCCGCCCTGTCGAAGGGGCAGCCCGCGGCCTACCTAACCCGGCGTGGAGAGGAGAGCCATCATATGAGACGCATCGTGCCCTTGCTCGCGCTGCTGGCCGGGATCGCGCCGGGGGCGACGGCCGCCCTGGCGCAGGAACCTGCGCCGGGTGCAACGCCGGCCGCGCCGCAGACCTACGAGAGCGAGATCAAGAACACCAAGGGGGAGGGCATCGGCAGGCTGACGATCCGCGACGGGGCCAATTCCCTGGTCCTGCGGCTGGCGATCTCCCCCGGCGGCCTGCCGCCCGGCTGGCACGGCATCCACTTCCACGCGGTCGGCGACTGCTCGGACACGGCCAAGTTCCTGAACTCCAAGGCCCACGTGAACCACGACCAGAGCAAGCACGGCCTGCTCAACCCGGACGGCCCGGACGAGGGCGACCTGCCCAACGTCTACGCCGCAGCCGACGGCTCGGTGAACGCGGAGGTCTCCAGCGAGACGCCGCTGACCGGCGAGGGCGGCCTCAAGGACGGGGACGGCTCGGCACTGATCATCCACGCCAAGGAGGACGACCACGCCACCCAGCCGATCGGCGGCGCCGGCGACCGGATCGCCTGCGCCGTCATCAAATAGTTTCTTGCTTTCCCTCCCCCGCAGAGGGGGAGGGAGAGGTTCCGGGCCTCAGGCGTGGGCCAGCCGCGGCTTGGCGCCCAGGGCCTCCTCGACGGTGCCCTGGCCGTCGAGGAAGCCGTGCACCTTCGGGTTGGGCATGATCAGCGAGGCGACGAAGGCGATCGCCAGCATCACGGTCACGTACCAGAAGAAGGTGCTCTCCATCCCGGCGTCCTTGAACCAGAGGGCGACGAATTCGGCGGTGCCGCCGAAGGTCGCGTTGGCGAGCGCGTAGGAGAGACCGACGCCGAGCGCCCGCACGTTGGCCGGAAACAGCTCGGCTTTCACGATGCCGCTGATGCCGGTGTAGAAGCTGATGACCGCAAGCCCCAGGGTGATGACCGCGAAGGCGAGGTAGGGGTCCTGGTTCTTGCCCAGGAAGGTCATCAGCGGCACCACCATCAGTGTGCCCAGCCCGCTGTAGAGAATCATGTTGGCCTTGCGGCCGATCCGGTCCGAGAGCGCCCCGAAGATCGGCTGGATCGCCATGTAGACCAGAAGCACCAGCGTCATCACCTGCGCGGCCGAGGTCTTCTCCATGTGCGCGGTATTGACGAGATACTTCTGCATGTAGGTCGTGAAGGTGTAGAAGCTCAGGGAACCGCCGGCCGTATAGGCGAGCACCACGCAGAACGCGCGCCAGTGCTTGAACAGGGCAGAGAAGGTGCCAGCCTCCTCCTTGTCGCCGCCTTCCTTGGTCTCGGCCAGCGAGCGCCGCAGGTAGAGGGCGACCACCGCGAGGCCGGCGCCGATGAAGAACGGGATGCGCCAGCCGTAGGCCGAGATCTGCTGGGCCGTCATCAGGTATTGCATGATGACCAGGACCAGGGAGGCCATGAGCTGGCCGCCAATCAGCGTGACGTACTGGAACGAGGCGAAGAAGCCGCGCTGGCCCTTGATCGCCACCTCGCTCATGTAGGTGGCGCTGGTGCCGTACTCGCCGCCGACCGAGAGGCCCTGGAGCATGCGGGCGAGCAACAGCAGGACGGGGGCCAGGGTGCCCACGGTCTCGTAGGTCGGCAGGATGCCGATGCAGAGGGAGCCCGCGCACATCATCAGCACCGAGATGATCATCGAAGCGCGCCGGCCGACGCGGTCGGCGATGCGCCCGAACAGCCAGCCGCCGACGGGGCGCATGAAGAAGCCCACCGCGAAGATGCCGGCCGTCTGCAGGAGTTGGCTGGTGGCATCGCCTTTCGGGAAGAAGGCCGGGGCGAAGTAGAGGGCGAAGAAGGCGTAGCAGTAGAAGTCGTACCACTCTACCAGGTTGCCCGACGAGGAGCCGACGATCGCCATGATCCGGCGGCGGCGGTCCGCGGCATCGTCCAGACTGGACGGTGCGATCCCGATCGAATCGGCCATAGGCGTCTCCCTTCTCGTCTCCGCCTCTACGGGCGGCGTGCTCCTGGTGCGGCGGACGTTACAGACCGCGGAATCGCCCGCAAGGGCCGTGCCGAGCCGCGCACTGAGGGTTTCGCGCGAAGTGTCACCCCGATGGGGTCGAAGGCGACGAACGC
>NZ_BPRB01000191.1 GCF_022179685.1 Methylobacterium trifolii | reverse complement strand
GAAAGTCCTGGCCCGAAAGGGTTGGCGGCCACGCGAGGCGGCCGTCATCCGGCCCCGGAACGCCCGATCGTTTGCAGCACCTCGAAGCGTCGCGATCGACCACGACGCCCCATCCCCTCCGACTCCCTCACCCCGGCAGCGTCAGCACCCCCGCTGCCCCATCCGTGCAGCCGAAGGCCAGCCGCCCACCCTTGGCGTCCCAGGCGAGCGCCGAGACCGCGCTGCCCTTCGTTGCCGGGCGGACCAGGAGCTCGGAGGCGTCGGTGAAGCGGACCAGCAGCAGGCAGCCGTCCTCGTAGCCCATCGCCAGCACCGGGGCCTTGGGGTGGAAGGCGACCCGCGAGACCCGGGCCGGGCGCACCCCGCATTCGCGCGGGGCCTTGCCGGTGGGGCCTTCCTTCGAATCGAACGGCCAGACGATTGCGGCCTCCGCGCCGCTGGTGGCGAGCCAGTGCCCGTCCGAGGACCAGGAGATCGAGCGGACCTTGGCGGGATAGCCCGACATCCGCATGTGCCCCCGGTCCGGCTGGAGGCGCCAGCCGTGCAGTGCGTTCTCCTGCATGGTCGAGACCACGAAGCGCCCGTCCGGCGACCACGTCACGTCGATGTGCGAGCCCTTCCACTCCACCACCTCGGCGGGCGTCTCGTGGTTCGGATACCAGAGGCTGACCCCGTTGTAGTGCGACACCGCCAGCCGGTAGCCCTTAGGGGCGAAGGCGAGGCCGCGCCCGGTGGAGGGCGCGGTCAGGCTGCGCTCGCGGCCCTTGGCGTCGCGCGCGACCACGCTGCGCCCCGCCGCGTAGGCCAGCCCCCCGTCCGGATGCAGGGCGAGGGCGTCGATCCAGGCGCCGCCCTTGGCGGCGGCCACCTCCGCCACCGTCCCGTCCGGCCGGGTCTCGACCACGCGCCCGTCGTCGCCGCCGGTGACGAGGCGGCCGGCTTCTCCCGCCGCCACCAGGATGCCGGCATCCGGGTGCGCGGGCAGGCGCGTCACCTCGCCGGCGCGGGCGAAGAGGACGCTGCCGTCGCCCAGCGCGAGGGCGAGGGTGTCCTTCATCCAGTGGGCGGCGGTGACGTGGGCCCCGGCCTCGACCGGCGCGACGTGGCTCGTGAGGGACGTAGGACTGCTCATGGAAACGGACTCTTCGAGGACGCCGGGTCGATCGAGCGGGCCGCGAGGATCGCGGCGATCACCGCGAGGAATCCCGCGACCGCGGCCGGCAGGACGAGGGCATAGAGTTCCAGGTGCGCATAGGCCACCGCGCCGGCCAGCGCCCCGAGGAGGAGGGCGCCCCAGACCGCCCCGTCCCCCACCCAGCCGAGCGGCGGCCCGGTGCGGGTGAGCGCCTGGGCGATCTTCTGGCCGAGGCTGAACAGGGCGCCGGTGACGAAGGTGGTGCCGGCCCGAAACCCCTTCACCTGCGCCAGCACGGCGTTCTGCGCGCCCATGGCCACCGCCATGGCAAAGGAGGCGAGGCCGAGTTCGGGCGTGGCGAGCCCCAGCGCCAGGGCGCCGAGGATCAGCAGGGCCTCGTAGGCCAGGACGGCGGGCGTCGCCCAGGGGGAGGGGACGAGGATCGAGAGGCCGCTGCCCAGGACCGCGCCGATCAGGAAGGCGGTGAGCAGGACGGCGGGCATCAGCGTGTGGTCGAAGGCGCCGTGGCCCAGGGAGACCGAGAGCTGGGTGGTGTTGCCGCTCATGAACGAGGTGTAGAGGCCGCCCAGCCGCACGAAGCCCAGGGCGTCGACGTATCCGGCCAGTGCCGTGAGCACGAGGCCCGCGCCCAACTGCCAGGCCCGGCTCACCGATCCGTCTCCCGAGGGGTGCCCGGTAACCCTTCGTTAACCGTTTCCGGCGCTCCGTTCACACCCGGGCGGGCAGGGTTAATCACCTGCTCACCAAACCTTGGCAATTCGATGCAATCACGGCGAACGCCGGAGCGCGAGACCCCGTTGGTCCAGCGATCCGGCATCGGGAGAGGTCTTCCGCGCCGGGTGAGTAGGAGTTGCGTCATGTTCCCCATCGCCTTCACCGCGCTCGGTGTCGCCGCCTTCCCGGACCGCGTTCTCTCCACCGTGCTGGTGGTCGAGGACGAGCCCGCGGTCTGCGAACTGGCGGCCGAGGCCCTCCTCGACGAGGGCTACCGGGTGCTGACCGCCGCCGACGCCTGGGAGGCGGAAGCGATCCTGGCCCGCGAGAACGTGGACCTGCTCTTCACCGATATCGACCTGGCCCGCAACACGAACGGCATCGTGCTCGCCCGGCACGCGCGCAGCCAGTGCCCGGACCTGCCGGTGGTCTACACTTCGGGCGGCCGCTCCTGCCTGTCGCAGGGCGAGGGCGTGTCCGAATCCGTCTTCGTGCCCAAGCCCTACCGGCCGAGCCAGCTCGTCGCCCTGACCAACGACATCCTGCGCGGCGGCTTCCCGCACCACGCCTGATCCCCTTCGCCCCTCGTCCTTCAAACGGAGCATCCTCATGCGCCTGCCGACGATCCTCGCCCTCCTGCTCGCCGCCGGCACCATTGCGAGCCCGGCCCGCGCCGCCTGCGACGTGACGGGCGCCCGGATCGAGGAGACGATCGCGCGCAAGGGCGAACTCCAGGAGGGCGCCAACAAGCAGGCCGTGCGGGACCTGCGGACGCTGCGCGATGCCGCGATCGTGCTGGAGACCTACAAGTACGTCACCGAGTGCGAGCGCGTGCTGGAGATTGTGAAGACGCTGGCCTCCAACCCCGACAAGGCGATCGAACAGAGCGGCGACACCGACGAGGAGAAGGCCGAGAGCCTCCAGGAGGCCCGCAAGCCGAAGCCGCCCGTGGCCGCCCCGGCCGAGCCCGCCAAGGCGAAATAGCCCTACGGCTGCGCCGCGGGCGCCCTGTCGCCGGCGCGGGCCTTGGCGAGCGTGCGCGCGAGGCGCTGGGCCATCTGCTCGCGCAGGGCCTCGCTGACCTCGATGTCCACGAGGCGCCAGGTCCACCCGCGCAGGCGCAGGCGGATGCGGAGCTGCTCCGCCCGCGGGGCGTTTGGCGGGGAGCCGATGACCACGGTGCGGAACCCGCGCATCTCGGAGGCGACGTAGTAGGCCGCCAGCCGCCCGATCCCGTCGATGCCGAGCCCGGAGGAGCGGGTGCCGGCCGGCCGCGGCAGGTCGAGCCGTCCGGGCCAGCCGTCGTCGAGGAGATCGAGCACGGTGTCGGCCGTCACCATCGTCTCGGCCAGCGCCAGGGACAGGCCGACGGCGGCATCGTTGAGGCGCTGGCGCTCGCGCGGCTCCAGGTCCGGGTTCGCCTCGCCCGCCGCGCGCACGGCCGCCGTGGTCTGCCGCACCAGCGACAGGCGCAGCGTGCGGAAGTTGACGTGGCGCTCGACGTAACTGACATCCCCGGCCCGCACCGCGCGGGCGAGGTCGTAGAGGGCCCAGAACGGCGTCAGGGTGAAGGCGAGCCAGCCCAGGGCCACGACGAGGGGGATCGCCAGCCAGCGCATCACGGCCGCAGCCCGATCACGCCCCGGCCGACCATGCTGCGAGGGGCGCGAAGGCCGCGACCACGCCTTCGTAGACCGGCCGCTTGAAGGGCACGATCAGCCCCGCCAGCTCCGAGAACGGCGCCCAGCGCCACGCCTCGAACTCGGCCTTGTGGGCGCCGCCGCCCGGCCGCTCCACGTCGATCTCGTCGTCCTGCCCGAGGAAGCCGAAGGCGAACCACTTCTGCTCCTGCCCGCGATAGCGGCCCTTCCAGGCCTGCTTCATCACCGCCGGCGGCAGGTCGTAGGCGAGCCAGTGCGGGATTTCACCCAGCGGCCGCAGGGAGGCGGGCGCCACGTTGGTCTCCTCGAACAGCTCCCGCTCGGCTGCCTTCGGAGGTTCCTCGCCGGGATCGATGCCCCCTTGCGGCATCTGCCAGGCATGCACCCCGGAAACGTGCTCGGGGCCGGCCTCCGCCTTGCGCCGCCCGACGAAGACCAGGCCGTCCCGGTTGATCAGGGTGATGCCGACGCAAGGGCGGTAGGGCAGCGCGGAGGCGGGCAGTGCCTGGGGGTTGTCGCGCGATTCGGTCTGGCTCGTCATCGGGCGGGACCATAGGTCAGGCCCGCGCCGGGCGGCAACGGCGCATCGGCGGCGCGGACGGAATCACTCCGCCTTGGTGAGCCGCGTCGGGGGGCCGGCGCCGCGCAGGGCGACGCTCACGGGCACGAGGCGGATGCCGCGGGTTTCGAGGTCGCGGGTCCAGCGGGCGATGCGCTCGATGCTCATGGGCAGCGCACTCGCCGAGGCGAGGGCGAAGCCCTTCGCGCGGGCCTGCGCCTCCAGGCGGGCGAGCTCCTTGTCGATCGCCTCGGGGCGGGGGACGGCGTCGATGACGATCTCGGCACGGGCCACCGGCGTCTTCGTCTTTGCGGCGAGCCCGGCGGGGAGGGGGCGGGCCGCAGTGCCGTCATCCACGAAGCCGAGGCCGCGGGCGCCGATCTCCCGCAGCAGCGGCTCGAAGGCGCCAGCGTCGGCCATCAGCTTGGCGCCCATGAAGTTGACCACGCCGACGTAGCCGGTGAACCGGCTCATCGCCCAGGCGAGGCGGTCGGCGTTGTCGGGCCCCTTGGTGGTGGTGAGCAGGGTCTGGGGGCCGGGGTCGCTGTCGGGATAGTCGAAGGGCTCCATCGGCGCCTGGAGCAGGGTCTCGTGGCCGGCCGCGCGCGCGCGGGCGGCGCTGCGCTCCACGTCGGCGCCGTAGGGGGCGAAGGCGAGGCTGATCGCGGGCGGCAGCTTGACGATGGCGCTGGCGGTCGCCGCCTGCCCGATGCCGAGGCCGGTGACGAGGATCGCGATCCGCGGGCCGGAGCCGGGCTCCTCGGGGCGGGCATAGACGTCGAGGGCCCGCAGGCGGCCCTCGCCGAGCTTCGGACTGGTGCCGTGGCGCCCGCGGTCGGCGATACGCGGATCGGGGGAAGGAGCGAGCTGCACCGGTGCCGGGCCGGGCACGCGGATCATCACCGCCTCGCTCGGGGCGCCCGCGTTGCCCGCACGCACGACGGTGACGCCGGAGGCGGTCTCGATCTCCTCGGCGCTGCGCTGCGTCGGCAGCGACGGGGTCGGTGCCGCAGGCTCGGCCGCCTCGGCCACGGGCTGCGGCCTGGACGCAATCGGCAGGGGCTCACGCAGGGTGATGGCGACCGTGACCCGCGGTTCGCCGCCCTGCGGGTCGCCGAGCGCCAGGACCAAGGCCACGGACGATGCGGCGAGGCCGGCGGCCGCGCCCGCGACGAAGCGCGGCGCGCGCAGAAGCGGTCGCAGCCGCGCGATCCGGCCCTTCAGGCCTGGCTCGGGCGCGGCGACCCCGAGGGGCCGCGTCAGGATGTCGTCGCTCGGCTCGCTCACCAGCGTCTCGGCACGGGACCAACGGGAATCGCCCGCCTGGGCGTCAGGGGTCCCAACCCCCATTGCCGGCCGGCATGGTTAATTTTCCGGTAATCGCCCCGGCCCGGATCGGGCGGAGGGGTGCGAGGCAAAAGAAGACCCCGCCCGGCATGGCCGGACGGGGTTCGCGACGCCATGCGCCGTGCATGCCCGAAAAGTGAAATTAGTTCGGCAGGCTGGGCTTCTGGGTGTTGGCGGCGCCCTTCTGGATGCCGTGCAGGAAGTCCACGGCGGCCGTAAGCTGCTTGTCCTTGGCCGGGTCCGGCGGGACGTAGGCGGACGAGCCGCCGCGCTCGTCGGTGTCCTTCTGCTTCAGGTGGCCCTTCAGGCCGGCCTCGCCCTTGGTCTCGTCCTTGCCCTTCAGTTCGTCCGGAACCTCCTGCAGCACCTCGGTGTCCGGCTCGATGCCCTTGGCCTGGATCGAGCGGCCCGACGGCGTGTAGTAGCGCGCCGTGGTCAGGCGCAGGGCGCCGCTGCCGCCCAGCGGGATGATCGACTGCACGGAGCCCTTGCCGAAGGAGCGCGTGCCGAGGATGGTCGCGCGCTTGTGATCCTGGAGGGCACCGGCCACGATCTCGGAGGCCGAGGCCGAGCCGCCGTTGACCAGCACCACCACGGGCTTGCCCTTGGTGATGTCGCCGGACTTGGCCGAGAAGCGCTGGGTCTCGTCCGGGTTGCGGCCGCGGGTGGAGACGATCTCGCCGCGGTCGAGGAAGGCGTCGGAGACCATCACGGCCTGGTCGAGGAGGCCGCCGGGGTTGTTGCGCAGGTCGATCACGTAGCCCTTGATCTTGTCCTGGCCGATTTCGCCGGAGAGCTTGTCCACCGCCGCGCGCAGGCCGTCGAAGGTCTGCTCGTTGAACTGGGTCAGGCGGACGTAGCCCACGTCGCTGCCCTCGACGCGGGAGCGCACCGGCTTGATCTTGATCACGTCGCGGGTGAGCGTGACGTCGATCGGGTCCTTGGACTCCTTGCGGCTGATCTTCAGCTTGACCGGGGAGTTGACCGGGCCGCGCATCTTGTCGACCGCCTGGTTCAGGGTCAGGCCCTGGACCTGGTCGTCGTCGATCTGCGTGATGATGTCGTTGGAGAGCAGGCCGGCCTTGGAGGCGGGCGTGTCGTCGATCGGGGTGACGACCTTGATCAAGCCGTCCTCCATCGTGACCTCGATGCCCAGGCCCCCGAACTCGCCGCGCGTGGTGGTCTGCATGTCGCGGAACGCCTTGGCGTCCATGTAGCTCGAATGCGGGTCGAGGGAGGTGAGCATGCCGTTGACCGCCGCCTCGATCATCTTCGACTCGTCCGGCTTCTCGACGTAGTCGGTGCGGACCTTCTCGAACACGTCGCCGAACAGGCTGAGCTGGCGGTAGGTCTCGGCGGAGGCGGCCACCGCCCGCGGACCCGACAGGAAATCCGTCTGGGTCGCGACCATGGAGGTTCCCGCCCCCAGGAACGCGCCGAGCATGATGAGGGAAGTCTTGCGCATTAGCCGCGAACCTTCTCGCTGGGGCTCTTGGCCCACCAAGGCTCCGGATCGATGGAGCCGCCGTCCTTCTTGAACTCGACGTACAGGATCGGATCGCCGCGGTCGCCGTCAGTCCCCGGCGGGTTCGCGCTTCCCTCGCCCATGTTGCCCACCGGTTCGCCCGCTAGGACGAACTGGCCGACCTCGACGCTGATCTGATCCATGCCTGCCAACAGCAGATAGTAGCCATCGCCCGCATTGATGATCAAGAGACGCCCGTAGGAGCGGAACGGCCCGGCAAACGACACCCACCCGTCCGCGGGCGAGGAGACGCCGGCCTTCGGGCGCGTCGCAAACGAGATGCCGCGCGTCGTCCCGCCGTTGCCGTCCGGCTGGTTGAAGCCCCGCAGGAGGCGCCCGCTCACGGGGCGCGGCACATCGCCTCGCACGTCCACGAAACGGACCTTCGGCGCGAGCCGGGCCGGATCGCGGAAGCCGGCTGCGGCGAAGCGCTCCTGCGTCGCCTTGGCCTCCCGCTGCTCGGCGGCCTTCGCCTCGTCCGCGGCGCGGCGGGCCGAGCCGACCTCCGCCTCCATCCGATCCACGAGGTCCTTGAGGTTCTTGGCCTGGTTTCCGAGTTCGGCGGCCCGCGTGCGCTCGGCCGCCAGCCCGCTCTCGATCTCGGCTTGGCGCGCGCGCCGGGCGGCGACGAGGGCGGCCAGCCGCTGCTGCTCCCGGGCCCAGCCGGCGAGGTCGTTCTGGAGCCCCTGCTTGTCCGCAGCGATCAGGCTGCGCAGGCGCACCAATTCGCCGAGGTCGGCGGCCAGGGTGTCGACCTCGCCGCGCAGTTCGGGAACCACGGCGCCCAAGAGCATCGATGTGCGGATCACCGCCAGCACGTCCTCGGGCGTGACCAGCACGGCCGGCGGCGGGCGGCGTCCCATGCGCTGGAGGGCGGCCAGGATCTCGCTGATGACGCCACGGCGGGCATCGAGCGAGCGGCGGATGGCCGCCTCGCTCCCGCCCATGGTCTTCAGGCGCTCCTCAAGGCGGCTCATCCGGTCCTCGGTGGCCTGGGCCTGACGGCCGGCATCGAGGAGCGCGGCGTCGAGCTTCGTCCGGTCCCCGCCGATGGCCGCGATCTCGGCCTCGAACTGGGCGCGCGCCCCGGTGCTGGCGGCCAGCGCCTCCTGGACGCGCTTGAGGTTCTCGGCGCGGCGGTCGCGCTCCTCGATCGCGCGCTGGATTTTTTCCTGCTCGGTCGTGGGGGTGGGGGTGTCCTGGGCCCGCGGAGACGGGACGAGTGCGAGGGACACGAGCAGGGTGGTCGCGACGCGGGCCGCGAGCCGTCGCGCAACGCTGGCGGAAGAGGCACGGGTCCCCTCTCCCGTGCGGGAGAGGGACAGGGTGAGGGATGCGACCTCTCCGGAGGGACCTTTGTCCCTCACCCCAACCCTCTCCCGCACGGGAGAGGGGGCCGCCCAGCGCTTCGACAGACCTATCGAGTTCCGCTGCTCACACGTGTGAATCCGGTAGCCCGCAGAGGGGGGAGGGAGACGCACAGGGCCTTGGACGACCGGGGCTCCGGCCGTTTCCCGCGATGACTCAAAAGGATCACGCACCCGTTCGGACCTAACCCACACCCTCGCCGCCCCGATGGTAGGGATGGCCGGCGAGGATGGTCAGGGAGCGATAGAGCTGTTCGAGGACGAGCACGCGCACGAGTCCGTGAGGCAGGGTCGCAGCCCCGAAGGAGAGAATCAGCTCCGCCCGAGTCCGAATTGAGGCATCGAGCCCGTCGGCGCCGCCGATAACCACGACGAGGGCCGCGCGCCCGGCATCCCGCCACGCACCGATGCGTCCGGCAATGTCCTCGCTCGACAGGTCGGCTCGCCCGCGCTCGTCGTAGGCGCAGAGCACGCCACCGGCCGGCAGGTGAACGAGGAGGCCCGCGGCCTCGTCGGCGCAACGGTCTGCGCCACGGCGCGCCCGGCTCTCGGGCAGTTCGGCGACGTCGCAGGCCGAGACCCCGAGGCCGCGGCCGACCTGGGCCGCGCGTTCCCGGTATCGCGCGGCGAGGTCGCGCTCCGGACCGTTCTTCAGTCGCCCGACGGCGGAGACGATGAGGCGCAAGACAGAATGCGGATCAGCCGGCCAAGGCGCCGAGGGACGGATCGACGCCCAGCGGACGATCGACGCCCCACATCTTCTCCAGGTTGTAGAACCCGCGCACCTCGGGCCGGAAGATGTGGACCAGGATGTCGCCGGCATCGATCAGTACCCAGTCGCAGGCCGGAAGGCCCTCGACGCGAGCGTTGCCGAAGCCCTTGGCCTTCATCTCCTGGATGATCTTGTCGGCGATCGAACCGACATGGCGCTGCGAGCGGCCGGAGGCGATGATCATGGTGTCGGCGATGGAGGTCTTGCCGGCCAGGTCGATGGCGATGGTCTCCTCGGCCTTCATCTCGTCCAGGCATCCGAGGGTCAGCGCCCGCAAATCCGCGACCTTCGCCAACGCGGCGGCCTCGGGCCCGGTCTCTCCGGTGGTGATCGTTTCGGACAGCGTCCTGTTTCCTCGTATTGGCGACGCCGCGCTCGCGCGACTCTAAGGTGCGAAATTGGATGGTTCCCGCGCCGATTGCAACATCGCGGGCCCGTCCGAACGGGGGCGCCCATAGCCCCGCAGACGCTCACCTAGCCGGAACCGCCTGAGAAATCATCATGTTTCGCCGCCCCGCGGTCACGGTCCCGATGCCGGGCGCGGACCAGCGTCGAGGACAGCGGCGAGCGCGGACCGTGCAGGAACACCCAGGCCGGAGGCGGATGGGACGCGAGGGCGCCGGCCTCGGCTTCCGGGATGCGCGCCTCGGAGAACATCCGTGCCGTCCGGGCGCTGAGCGGCGACATCGTGAAGCCGGGCCGGTCGATCACGGCGATGGGCATGAGCCGCATGATCTCGGCGAAGCCCTTCCAGCGGTGGAAGGAGGCCAGCGAATCGGCCCCCATGATCCAGACGAAGCGGATTCCCGGGCGGCGGTCGCCGAGGTAGCGCAGGGTCTCCCGGGTGTAGCGGGCCCCGATCCGCGCCTCGAACCCGGTCACGACGATCCTGGGGTCGTCCGCGACGGCCCTCGCCTGAACGCAGCGCTCATCCAGGGGAGCGAGGGCGCGCACGTCCTTCAGGGGGTTGCCGGGCGTGACCAGCCACCAGACCCGGTCGAGGCGCAACCGCCGCAGGGCGGTGCGGGTGACGTGGCGGTGCCCGGCATGGGCCGGATTGAACGATCCGCCGTAGAGGCCGATCCGCATGCCTGGAGAACAGGGGGGTATCGACAGATCCACGCCTCAGGCGATCGCTGCGAGGTTCGTCACGGCCGGGTCTGGCCGCTGCCGTGGACACGGTACTTGAAGGTGGTCAGCTGCTCGACGCCGACCGGGCCGCGGGCGTGCATCCGGCCGGTGGCGATGCCGATCTCGGCCCCGAATCCGAACTCGCCGCCGTCGGCGAACTGGGTCGAGGCGTTGTGGGTGACGATGGCCGAATCCACCTCGGCGAGGAAGCGGGTGGCCTCCTCCCGGTCCCCGGTGACGATCGCGTCGGTGTGATGGGAGCCGTGGGTCTCGATGTGCTGGATCGCGGCGTCGAGGCCATCGACCACGCGGGCCGAGATGATGGCGTCGAGGTATTCGGTGCGCCAGTCCGCCTCGCTGGCCGGGGTGACGCGGGGATCGGCGGCCTGCACCGCCTCGTCGCCGCGCACGGCGCAGCCCGCATCGAGCAGGGCCGTGACGAGGGGCACGAGATGCGTGCCGGCGCAGGCGCGGTCGACCAGCAGGGTCTCGGCCGCGCCGCAGATGCCGGTGCGGCGCAGCTTGCTGTTGAGGAGCAGGCTGCGGGCCATGTCGAGATCGGCGCACGCCGCGACGTAGACGTGGCAGACCCCGTCGAGATGGGCGAAGACCGGCACCCGTGCCTCGGCCTGCACCCGCTCGACCAGGCCGCGCCCGCCGCGGGGCACGATCACGTCGATGCAGCCGTCGAGGCCCGCGAGCATGGCGCCGACCGCGGCCCGGTCGCGGGTCGGGACGATCTGGATCGCGTCGGCCGGAAGGCCGGCGGCGACCAGCCCTTCGCTCATGGCACGCGCGATGGCGACCGCGCTGCGGTGGCTGTCCGAGCCCGCCCGAAGGATCGCGGCGTTGCCCGCCTTGAGGCACAAAGCCCCGGCATCGGCGGTGACGTTGGGCCGGCTCTCGAAGATCACCCCGATCACGCCGAGCGGCACGGCCACGCGCTCGATCAGCAGGCCGTTCGGCCGTTCGATGGCCGCGAGCTGGCGCCCGACCGGGTCGGCCAGCGCCCCGATCTTCTCGACGGCATCGGCCATGCCGGCGAGCCGCGCGTCGTCGAGGGTGAGGCGGTCGATCAGGGCCCGGCTCTGCCCTGCGGCCTCCGCGGCCGCCACGTCGCGGGCGTTCTCGCGCAGGATCGTCTCGCGGCTCGCGCGCAAGCGCTCGGCGATGGTGCGCAGGGCGATGTCCTTGGTCTGGGCGGAGGCCAGGGCCATCAGCCGCGCGGCCGCCCGCGCCCGGCGGCCGATCTCGGCCATCTGCGCCGGCAGGTCGTCCATCCCGGCGAAGTCGGATCTGAGGTTCAGGACAGGCACGTTGGCTATTCCCGACTGGCCGGCTTCAAGGACCGCCATCCGTAATCGTCCGTCGTATTTGCACATCCGGCGCGCGCCGGACAAGGCATCGGCGAAAGAGCGAAGGCTATTCCGAGACCATCGCCAGGTCGTCGCGGTGCACCATCCAGGCCCGGCCGGGATAGGCCAGGATCTCGGCGATCCGGGCGCTCGAATGCCCGATGATCAGCGCGGCCTCGCCGCTGTCGTAGGCCACCAGCCCGCGGCCGAGATGACGCCCGGCCGCGTCGCGGATCAGCACGGCGTCGCCGCGGCCGAAGCTGCCCTCGATGCCGCGCACGCCCACGGGGAGAAGGCTCGCGCCGCCCTGGAGGGCGCGGGCGGCGCCCTCGTCGACGATGAGGGTCCCGCGGGGCTCCAGGGAGCCGGCGATCCAGGTCTTGCGCGCGGCGGTCGGCGTCGAGCCGGAGAGGAACCAGGTGCAGCGCCCGCCTTCCATGATGGCCCGCAGGGGGTTCTTGCCGCGGCCGTCCGCGATGACGAGGTGGGTCCCGCCGGAGACGGCGATCTTGGCGGCCTCGACCTTGGTGCGCATGCCCCCCCGCGACAGCTCCGAGGCCGGGCCGCCGGCCATGGCCTCGATCTCGGGGGTGATGCGCTCCACCACCGGCAGGTGGCGGGCCGTGGGGTCGCTCGCGGGCGGGGCGGTGTAGAGGCCGTCGATGTCGGAGAACAGCACCAGCACGTCGGCGCCGATCATGGTGGCGACGCGGGCGGCCAGGCGGTCGTTGTCGCCGTATCGGATCTCGCTGGTGGCGACCGTGTCGTTCTCGTTGACCACGGGGACCGCGCGCATCTCCAGGAGCTTCAGCACCGTGGCGCGGGCGTTGAGGTAGCGGCGGCGCTCCTCCGTATCCCGCGGCGTCACCAGGATCTGGCCGGCGACGATGCCGTGGTGCCCGAGCGCCTCGGCCCAGTGGCGGGCGAGCGCGATCTGCCCCACCGAGGCCGCGCCCTGGCTCTCCTCCAGCCGCAGGGCGCCGGGGGGAAGGCCGAGCACGGTACGGCCAAGGGCTATGCTGCCGGAGGAGACCACGAGCACGTCGACGCCGCGGGCGTGCAGCTCGGCGATGTCCTCGGCCAAAGCCGCGAGCCAGGCATGGCGCAGCCGCCCGCGGGCGCGGTCGACCAGCAGCGCCGAGCCGACCTTGATGACGACGCGGCGGAAATCTTCGAGGACGGGGATCATGGGGCCGGGCGGTCAGCGGGTACGAGGTCGGTGTGGACGAAGTCGCCGCCCTTGAACAGCCGGGGGAGGCCGTGGACCATGGCCACGGCGTCGGACGGGCCGTCGCCGGCCTCGCGTGTTGCGGGCGGTGTCTATACCCCGCGAAGATTAGCGCGCGCGGCCCCGCCCGTCATCACGGCTGCCAGGCCGGTGCCGGCTGCGCCGCCTCGTCCTCCGCCACGCCCGATTCGATCATGGCCTGGATCGCGCGCAGGGCCTCGGGCACGCCCTGGCGGCTGGCCGAGGAGAGCACCAGGGGCTTGCGCTTGGCCGCCCGCTTCAGGCGCGCCACTTGCTCCTTGAGGGTGTCGGGGTCGAGGGCGTCGGCCTTCGAGAGGGCGACGATCTCGGGCTTGTCGGCGAGGTCCTGGCCGTAGGCCTCGATCTCGCCCCGCACCAGCTTGTAGGCCTTGCCCGCGTGCTCACAGGTGCCGTCCACGAGGTGGAGCAGCACGCGGCAGCGCTCGACATGGGCCAGGAACTTGTCGCCCAGGCCCACGCCCTCGTGCGCCCCCTCGATCAGGCCGGGGATGTCGGCGAGCACGAACTCGCGCTCGTCCGAGCGCACCACGCCCAGGCCCGGATGGAGCGTGGTGAAGGGGTAGTCCGCGATCTTGGGCTTGGCCGCGGTGACGCTGGCCAGGAACGTCGACTTGCCGGCGTTGGGCAGGCCGACGAGGCCGGCATCCGCGATGAGCTTGAGGCGCAGCCAGATCCACATCTCCTGGCCTTCGAGGCCGGGGTTGGCGTGCTTGGGCGCCCGGTTGGTCGAAGTGGTGAAGTAGGCGTTGCCGAAGCCGCCGTTGCCGCCCTTGGCCAGCCGCACCCGCTGGCCCACCTCGGTCAGGTCGGCGATCAGGGTCTCCCCGTCCTCGGCCAGGATCTGCGTGCCGGCGGGAACCTTGAGCAGCACGTCGGCCCCGTTGGCCCCGTGGCAGTTCGAGCCCATGCCGTGCTCGCCCTTCCGCGCCTTGAAGTGCTGCTGGTAGCGGTAGTCGATCAAGGTGTTGAGGCCCTGGACGCATTCCACCCAGACGTCGCCGCCGCGCCCACCGTCGCCGCCGTTCGGGCCGCCGAACTCGATGAACTTCTCGCGACGGAAGGCCACGCAGCCGGCCCCCCCGTCGCCGGAGCGGACATAGACCTTGGCTTCGTCGAGGAATTTCACAGGTGGTCTCGTCTTCTATCGTTGTGGACGCCGCCGGGGGCGGCATCCGGCATCAGGT
Source organism: Methylobacterium trifolii (assembly GCF_022179685.1). Taxonomy (GTDB): domain Bacteria; phylum Pseudomonadota; class Alphaproteobacteria; order Rhizobiales; family Beijerinckiaceae; genus Methylobacterium; species Methylobacterium trifolii. The sequence goes on along the minus strand of NZ_BPRB01000191.1, from coordinate 9,548 downwards.
ACAGGTCGACGGCCCGCGATCAGGCCGCCGAGAGGGCAGGGGCGCAGGCCCGCTCCCCGTCGAGCCAGCGCGCCCGGTCGAGGCGGAACGCATCGACCTCCAGGTCTCCGCCGCGGGCCGGGAAGGCGTGCGTCTCCGTGCCGGTCCGGACGAAGCCGCCCTTCTCCAGGACGCGGCGCGAGGCCGGGTTCACGACCCGCGCCGACGAGACCAGGACCGTGCCGCCGGCATAGGCGAAGTAGGCGTCGATCATCGCGGCCACCGCCTCGCTCATCAGCCCGGCGCCCCAATGGGGCCGGCCGAGCCAGTAGCCGAGATGGGCGCAAGGCTCCTCGTCCCGGCGGACGATACCGACGAGGCCGACGAGGTGCATCGGGCTGGAACGCAGGCTCAGGGCCAGGGTGAGCCCGGCGCCCGCGCTGTTGGCCCGCCGCGCGTCCAGGACGAAGGCGTCGATGGCCTCGGGCACGATCGGATGCGGGATCTGCGCGGTCATCTCGGCGACCGCGCGCTCGCCGGCGAGCCGCACGATGGCCTCGCCGTCCTTCGCCCGCGGCCAGCGCAGCCAGAGACGGCGCGTCTCGATCCGGAAGACGTCGTCGCGGGTGAGGTCGGGGAACATCTGCCTTCTCCGATGCGGCGTGCCGGGTCCGGCCGCCGCGCTGAGACGACGAAGGGGAGGATGGCGCCCCATCCTCCCCCGCTGTTCCGTTCGATCCGGCCCTGCATGGCAGGGCGGGAGCAAAACATCCGCCGGTTCGGTGTGGGACACCGGCGGGAACCTGCTTCGCCTGTTCGGGCGCCCGCCGTCTACTCTGCAGCCTGGAGTTGCGGTACCACCGCGACGAAGGCGCGCCCGCGCTTGGTCTGGAACTCGACCCGGCCCTCGGTCAGGGCGAACAGGGTGTGGTCCTTGCCCATGCCGACGTTGGTGCCGGGGTGCCACTTCGTGCCGCGCTGGCGCACGATGATGTTGCCCGGAATCACGGCCTCCGAGCCGAACTTCTTGACGCCGAGGCGCCGGCCTGCCGAGTCGCGGCCGTTGCGGGACGAGCCGCCTGCTTTCTTGTGTGCCATGGAACCTGCTCCGAATACCGTTCAGTCGAATCGTGCGGGTCGCGGATCGGGGGCGTGAGCCCCCGCGCGCCCTTAGTTGGAACCGGCCTCGATGCCGGTGATGCGCACGACCGTGTGGTGCTGGCGGTGGCCGCGCTTGCGCCGGGAGTTCTGCCGACGGCGCTTCTTGAAGGCGATGACCTTCTTGTCGCGGCCGTGGGAGACGATCTCGCCGGAAACGCTGATGCCGGACAGGAGCGGCGCGCCGACCTGGGTCGCGCCTGCGCCGTCGGCGAACAGAAGGACCTCGCCGAAGGTCACGGCGGAGCCAGCCTCGCCCGCGAGGGTGGCGATGGTGATGGTGTCGTTGGCGGCAACGCGATACTGCTTGCCGCCCGTCTTGATGACTGCGAACATCGTTTCTCTCGTGTTCTCGAACGGCCTCCGGGGCGGCTGCCCCTGGACCGGCTTCTTGTTGAGTTCGCCGACGCTTGGCGCGTCAACGCGAAACGCGCGGACTTCTGCGAGGAAGCCGCGCGTGGTGGCCGGTGCATAGGCCGCAGGGGCCGGTTCTGTCAATCGTCGGAAGCAGGCGAGACCACGCGAAGACCTGCTATTGCGTGCGCATGATCTGGATCACCGCCGGCGTGATGATGACCACGAACAGCACCGGCAGGAAGAACAGGATCATCGGCACGGTGAGCTTCGGGGGCAGCGAGGCGGCCTTCTTCTCGGCCTCGTTCATGCGCTGGTCGCGGCTCTCCTGGCCGAGCACCCGCAGGGCCTGGCCGATGGGCGTGCCGTAGCGCTCCGCCTGGATCAGTGCGGTGGCCACCGCCTTCACCGCATCGAGGCCGATGCGCATCCCGAGGTTCTCGTAGGCCTGGCGCCGGTCGGGCAGGTAGGACATCTCGGCCGTCATCAAGGCCAGTTCCTCGGCCAGCACCACCGAGGAACTGGCGATCTCGGTGCTGACCCGGCGGAAGGCGTGCTCGACCGCCATGCCGGATTCGACGCAGATCAGGGTCAGGTCCAGCGCGTCTGGCCAGGCCCGGCGCACCTCGGCCTGCCGCTTCTTGGCGCTGTTCATCAGGTAGAGTTCGGGGGCCTTGATCCCGAGGAGGGCGGCCAGGATCACCAGGGCGATCCGCACGAGGTAGGGCTGGTCGATCACCTCCAGGATGAAGAGGTAGACCACCGCGCCGACGGTCATCACCACCGGCATGACGAGGCGGAAGAACAGGAAGGCCGTCTCCGCCTGCGGCCCGCGATAGCCCGCCATCAGGAGCTTGCGCTTGGCGGTCTCGGTGCCGAGCCAGCGGCGCAGGTCGAAGCGCTCGACCACGTTCTTCATGTAGGCCTTGGGCTCGGCCCGCAGGGAGACCTTGCTCGCGACCCGGTCGCGCTCGCGCCGCCGGATGACCTCGCGCTCGTCGCTGACGAGCTTCATCCGCTTGCCGAGCTTGTCCGTCTCCAGGAAGGGCTGCGCCACGGCGAAGGCGGTGGCGGCGGCAGCCACCGCGCTCAGCAGCACGCCCATGAAGCGGGGGTCGAAGACCTTGCCCGCGATGTACTCGATCATGGCGCAGCCCGTCTTCGAAGGTCAGAAATCGAACGCGATCATCTTCTTGATGGTCAGGACGCCGAGCAGCATCCAGATCCCGGAGCCGACCAGGGCGAGCCGGCCGGCATCGGTGGTCCAGAGCAGCGAGATGTAGTCCGGGCTCGTGAGCGAGGTGATGCCGGCCACCGCGAAGGGAAGGGCGGCGATGATCGAGGCCGAGGCCTTGGCCTCCATGCTCATCGCCTGGACCTTGCCCTTCATCTTGGCCCGCTCGCGCAGCACCCGCGAGAGGTTGTTGAGCGCCTCGGAGAGGTTGCCGCCCGATTGCTGCTGGATGTTGATGACGATGGCGAAGAAGTTCACCTCCGGCACCGGCACGCGCTCGTAGAGCCGCCCGACCGATTCGCCGAGCGACAGGCCCAGCGCCTGGGTCTCGATGATGATGCGGAACTCGCTGCGCACCGGCTCCTCGGATTCCCGCGAGACCATGCGGAAGCAATCGCCCACGGGGATGCCGGTGCGGATGCCGCGCACCACCACGTCGACGGCGTTGGGCAGTTCCTTGTTGAACTTGGCGATGCGGCGCAGGCGCAGGCGCCGCAGCATGTAGATCGGCAGGCCCAGGCCCCCGGCGAAGGCGCCGGCCAGGCCCGCGACGGGGGCGCCGGTGATCATCAGCATCAGCAGGCCGAAGGTCAGGCCGAGGCCGGCCGAGACGCTCCAGTAGGTCCGGTTCGACCAGGTCAGCCCGGCGCGGGCGATCTTGAGTTCCAGGGTGACCTTGGAGGCTCCCTTGGCCTTGGCCTCGATCTCGTTGAGGGTCTTGGAGATCTGGTCGCGGCGGTTGACGGTCGCGCCACGTGCGCCGACGGTGACGGCGGTGGCGCTGACGGACTTCAGGCGCTGTGCGGCCCGCCGCTCTCCGCCCATCAACGGCAGCAGGAAGACGTAGGCGATCCCGCCGGCGGCGACGGCGAACAGCCCGGCGGCCAGCGGCAGGTTCATGCCGCTCACGACGCGTCTCCGACCTCGGCGGCGTCGAGCGCCTCGCCGAGCTTCTTCTCCAGTCCGTAGTAGCGGGCGCGTTCCCAGAACTTCGGCCGGCCGATGCCGGTGGAGCGGTGGCGCCCGATCAGGCGACCGTTCGCGTCCTCGCCGAGGATGTCGTAGAGGAACACGTCCTGCGTGGTGATGACGTCGCCCTCCATCCCCAGCACCTCGGTGATGTGGGTGATGCGGCGCGAGCCGTCGCGCAGGCGGGTCGCCTGGACCACCACGTCGATCGAGCCGCAGATCATCTCGCGCAGCGTCTTCGAGGGCAGGGTGAAGCCACCCATCGAGATCATCGACTCGATGCGCGAGAGGCACTCGCGGGGCGAGTTGGCGTGCAGCGTCCCCATCGAGCCGTCGTGGCCGGTGTTCATGGCCTGGAGCAGGTCGAACGCCTCCGGGCCACGCACCTCGCCGACGATGATCCGCTCGGGCCGCATGCGCAGGCAGTTCTTGACGAGGTCGCGCATGGTGACCTGGCCCTGGCCCTCCATGTTCGGGGGCCGCGTCTCCAGCCGCACCACGTGGGGCTGCTGGAGCTGGAGTTCGGCCGCGTCCTCGCAGGTGATGATGCGCTCGTCGTCCTCGATGAAGGCGGTCAGGCAGTTGAGCAGGGTGGTCTTGCCCGAGCCCGTGCCGCCGGAGATGACGACGTTGCAGCGCGAGCGCCCGATGATCTTGAGGACCTCGGCGCCCTCCGGCGAGATCGCCCCGAAGCGCACGAGCTGGTCGAGGGTGAGCTTGTCCTTCTTGAACTTTCGGATGGTGAGCGCCGGGCCGTCGATGGCCAGCGGCGGCGCGATGACGTTGACGCGGGAGCCGTCCGGGAGGCGCGCGTCGCAGATCGGCGAGGCGTCGTCCACGCGCCGGCCCACCTGGCTGACGATGCGCTGGCAGATGTTCATCAGCTGCTGGTTGTCGCGGAAGCGCACGTTGGTGAGCTGGATCTTGCCCGAGACTTCGATGAAGGCCCGGTTGGCGCCGTTGACCATGATGTCGGAGATGTCGTCGCGGGCGAGCAGCGGCTCCAGGGGGCCGTATCCGAGGACGTCGTTGCAGATGTCGTCGAGGAGTTCCTCCTGCTCGGAGATCGAGAGGACGATGTTCTTGAGACCGATGATCTCCGAGACGATGTCGCGGATCTCCTCACGCGCCGTCTCGGCGTCGAGGCGGGAGAGCTGGGCGAGGTCGATGGCCTCGATCAGGGCCCCAAAGATCATGCTCTTGGTGCGGTAGTAGTCCTCGGAGCGCGGGCTCTCGACGGCGACGGCGACCGGCTCCTGCCGGCGCGCGGGGGCGTTCTCCTGCACGAGCACCGGCACGGCCGGCTTCGGCTGGGGCGAGGCGGATGCGGCCTGGACCGCGGCGGGCGGCCCCGCCGTGGTTTGCCGTCTACCGAACATGGCTGGCTTCCTCGGTCATGGGCGTCAGGACGCCTTCCGGCGCGACAGCCTGGCCAGCAGGGGTTCGAGGATGTTGGCCCGGCCGCGCCGCGCCTCGGGCCGGCCGAGCATGGCGGCGGCCAGGTCGGCGAAGAGCTCGGCCGACTTCGCCCCGGCCTGGACCTCGGCCAGCATCTGGCCGTTGTTGGCGGCAGCCCCGAACAGGGCCGGATCGAAGGGGATGCTGGCCGACAGCGTCACCTCCAGCGCCTTGGCGAATTCGGCGGCCGCGATCTCCGGGCGCTTGGGCACGCCGACGCCGTTGAGCAGGATTCGGGGGGCTCGGTCGTTGGGCCGTCCGTGCTGGAGGGCGCCGAGCAGGTTCTTGGCGTTGCGCAGGGAGGCGAGGTCGGGCCCCGCCACGATCAGGATGTCGTCGGCGCTCGTGAGCACCCGCTTGGTCCAGGCGTTCCACTGGTGGGGTACGTCGAGGACGATGCAGGGCACGGCCGCGCGCAGGTGCTCGATCAGGCCGTCGAAGGCGGGCTCGGAGAGGTCGATGGTGCGGTCGAGGCTGGCAGGGGCCGAGAGCAGGCTGAGGTTGTCGCTGCACTTCGAGAGCAGCCGCTCGACCAGGGCCGAGTCCAGGCGCTCCGGGGCGAAGACCGCCTCGGCGATGCCCTGGGGCGGATCCTGGTTGAAGTTGAGGGAGGCGGTGCCGAAGGCGATGTCGAGGTCGGCGATCACGGTCTGGAGGCCCTGGCCGCGGGCGATCGACCAGGCCAGGTTGTGGGCGACCGTCGAGGAGCCCACGCCGCCGCGCACGCCGTAGACCGCCACGGTGCGGCCGACCGGCTTGACGCCGGGCGCGGTGAACAGGTCGGAGATCGAGCCGATCAGGGCAAGCGGCGCCACCGGCGCCATCAGGTAGTCGCTGACGCCGCGCTGGATGAACTGGCGGTAGAGGGCCACGTCGTTGACGTGGCCGATGATGAGGACGCGGGTGCCCTCGTCGCAGACCTGGGCCAGGGCGTCGAGGCACTCCAGGGGGTTCGAGCGGACCCCGTGCGATTCGATGATGATCACGTTGGGCGTGGGCGCGTGGCGGTAGGCTTCCACCGCGGCCGGGCCGCCCCCCATCTGGACCTTGACGTGCGCCTTCTGCATGCGCCGGTCACCGCCGACGCCCTCGATCATGCCGGCGGTCTCCGCGGTCTCGCAGAAGGCCTGGATCGTGATCCGCGGCACCGGGGCGATCATGCGCTCGGATGTCTCGGAGATGTCCGACATGACGGGACTTTCGGGTTCGGGTTCCTGGACGAACGTCGTGTCTGCCGGGGTATCGTCCGGAGGCGGAGACCGCCTCCGGACGATACCGCGGGCCTCAGTTGCCGACCTGCGATTTGACGACGTTCTGCCCATCTTGCCGCCATGCGGTTGACGGATCCTTGCCGTTGCGCAGCTGGTCGATGTCTTTCACGCGGCGGACGGAGTCGATCCGGCCCTCGGGGCGGCCGCGCACCAGGTCCACGGGGTCGGCCACCTGGGCCGCGAGGTTGGCCTGCGTGGCGCAGCCGAGGTTCCAGTGCGGCTGGTTGCTGAAGTCCACGGCGAAGCTGCTGGTGCCGAGGTCCTGCGGCCAGAGCCCGCACTTGTCGGCGACCTTCGCCTCCATGCGCCGGAAGCTGATGCGGACGGGGGCGGCGATGTCGGGGGCGGCCACCGCGTATCCGGCAAGGGCGAAGTCGCGGGCGGGCACGCCGGCCTCGGCGCCCATGCGCCGAATCGCCCCGGCGGTCCGCTCGGTGGCGGCGGCCAGAACCGGTGGCACGCCGCGGGGCACCTCGACGAGGAGGCCGCCGCGCCCGTAGCGCCGGTACTCCATCATGAAGGCGTCCACGTCGGCCGCCTGGCGCGGGTCGAGATGGCCAGGGCCGGTGACGAACACGTCGAGGCTGCGGCTGCCGTCGGCCAGCACGATCGGATGCCGGGCGCGGTAGTCGGTCGGGTAGACCGAGCCCGTGACGGCGGCGCGGTCGGGATGGCAGGCGCCGAGGAGCGCGGCGAGCGCTGTCGCGGCGACCAGCATCGGCCGGGGGCGGAAGGGCAGGGGCATCGGTCTGGTCCTGTGGCGAGCCGAGGCTGCGGAAGGCGCGGGCCGGCCTGTCCGGCGCCGCGGGATGGGAGTCCGGCTGGATGCGAAGGCGGCGGGCTATTCGGTGATGAAGCCGACCCGGCCCCGGTAGCCGCGGCCCAGCGGCGCGGCGCCGGCCGTGCCGTAGAGGCGGTTGATGCGACCGAGCAGGATGGCCTGCCCGTCCGTGGCGTCGACGAAGCCGTCGTCCGGGCGCGTGACCTGGCGCTGCTCCATCGGCCGGGCGATGTAGGGGGTGACCATGATCATCAGTTCCGTTTCCTGGCGCTGGTAGTCGCGGGAGCGGAACAGGGTGCCGAGGATCGGCAGGTTGATCAGGCCGGGCAGGCCGCTGATCGCCTGCTTGCTGACCTGCTGGATCAGGCCGGCGGTCATCATCGCGCTGCCCGAGGGCAGTTCGACGGTGGTCTCGGAGCGGCGCACCCGCGTGCCGGGCACGGCCACCGTGGAATTGCCCAGCGTGTAGTTGAAGCTCGTCTGCGGATCGATCTCGGTCACGTCCGTGCCGACCCGGATCGAGATGCGGTTCTCGGCCAGGACGACCGGGGTGAAGGTCAGGGCCACGCCGTAGGGCTTGAACGTGATGCCGGGCGTGCAGGCCGTGCCGGTGGTGCAGGCGGCGCTGGTGGGGACCGGGAACTCGCCGCCCGCCAGGAACTTGGCCGACTCGCCGGAGATCGCGGTGAGCGTCGGCTCGGCCAGGATGCGCGAGACGCCGGCCTGCTCGAACGCCTTGAGGGTCGCCTGGAGCGAGAAGCCCGCCCCCCGGACAGACGCCTGGAACTGGTTGCCGGCAGGCGTGCTGCCGCCGGTGATCGGGAAGGGCAGGGAGTTCACGAGCGCGTTCGAGACGGTCGCCAAGCCGGTGGTCGGGTCGATCGCCTGGACCGGGTTGAAGGCCGTCCAGTTCCCGGCCGTGTTGATGCCGAACTGCTTGAGGACGTTGCGCGAGACCTCGACCACCGTGACGCGCAGCATCACCTGGTCCTTGTTGCGGATCGTGAGGTTGTTGATGACCGCGCCGCGGCTGCCCGGCGTGGTTCCGCCGGAGGCGGCGCCCGCGGCACCCGCGCCCCCGCCGGAGATGCCGACGAAGGCGTTGGCGATGTCGATGGCCTGCTGCGCCTCGGCGGACGAGTTGACGGACCCGGACAGCAGCAGGGAGGCGCCGCTGGAGCGCACGTCGAAGCGGCCGCCGGGGATGCTCTGGCCCAGGAGCTGGCGCAGGGCGGGCAGGTTGAGGTCGCGGGCCACGGTCACGTCGAGGGCGGCGATCTGGCGGCCTTCCGCGTCCATGATGAAGATCGAGGTCGCCCCGTCCTGCATGCCGATGATGAAGACCTTGCGGGTCGAGCGCACCACCGCGTTGGCCACCGCCGGGTTGGCGACGAACACCTCCTTGGCGTCGCGCGGCAGGTCGACGATCACCGAGCGGCCCGCCGTCAGCTCGACCTTGCGGGTGGTCGAGCCTTCGACCGCGCCGATGGTGAGCACCGGCGCCGGGCCGAGCACCGGCCTCTCCTGCGCCGTGCCCGGGCCCGCCAGGGCGAGAAGCGCGAACGCGGTGGCCGCGAGATGCCTGATCGGTGCCATGGCTGTCGTCTCGTTCGCGGGCATGGTCGGCCTCACCGGGTCTGCTGGCGGGCGACGCCGAAGCGCACGACCGTGAGGGCGGTATCCGGGGCGGCCTGCGCCTCGGCCTCCACGGGGCGGCCCGAATCGGCGAGGCTCCGAAGGGCCAGCGAGAGCGAGCCGACCTTCTGGGCCAGGGTGATCGTCTCGGCCTGGGTCGGCGTCAGCGCCAGGGTCGCGGTCTCGCCGGTGACGACGTTGGTGCCGTTCTTCTCCTGGATGAGCTGGCCGACCGCGAGCACGCGGATGTCGGTCAGGATCGTCTGCGAGACCTGCACGTCGCTGGAGGTGGCCTTCGAGTTCGCCTCGTCCCGGAAGGTGCGGATCACGTCGACCCGGTCGTTGGGCAGGATGAAGCCGCCGGCCGAGTTCGAGCCGCGGGTGTCGGTGACGATCGCCACCGCCCGGTAGCCCGCGGGCAGGATCGCGGCCATGAAGCCGCTCTCGGGCCGCACCAGCTTCTGCGGGCGGATCGGCTCGCCGGAGAGGAAGGCCGAGCGCGTGGTGGCGCCCATCGTGTCCTCAAGGCCCTTGGGCGTGTCCTTGCGGGTGATGTAGCCGGCCGCGACCGCGGTCTCGGGCCAGGTCTGCCAGCGCAGGTCGGCTGCCTGAAGCACCTGGCCCATCGGCAGCTCGGCCGCGGCCACGAGCACCTCCGAGACCGCGGGCGGAGGCGGTGCCTCGACCCGGACCGGCGGGGGCGGGGGCC
>NZ_BPRB01000190.1 GCF_022179685.1 Methylobacterium trifolii | reverse complement strand
CCGCCGTAGAGGGTGTCGGAACCCTGCCCACCGTAGAGCGTGTCGGCCCCAAGGTTCCCGAACAGCACGTCGTTGCCCTGGTTGCCCAGCAGCACGTCCCGGTTCTGTCCGCCGTAGAGAGTGTCGGCGCCCTGACCGCCGTAGAGGGTGTCGTTGCCCATGTTGCCGAGCAGCAGGTCGTCACCCTGGTTGCCCTGGATCAGGTCGTCGCCCTCGTTGCCGAACGCCGTGTCGTTGCCCAGGCCGCCGCTGTAGGTGTCGTTGCCCGAAAGCAGGCTGATGCTGTCGGGCCCATCCGTGCCGGTGAGATCGTCGTCGCCGGGCGTCGGGCCGGTCGGCTGGGTCGGTGGCGGCGGCGGAGCGACGTCGTCGTTCTGGATCGTGCCCGTGGCGGTCGCCGTGGTGATCGTGCCGAAGTTCGGACCCGACAGGGTGACGGAGAAGCCTTCGTTCGGCTCGACCGCGGTGTCGCCGGCGACCAGCACCGTGACGGTCTGGCTCGTCACCCCTTGGGCGAAGGTCAGCGTGCCGGACGGCAGGGCGTTGCCGGCAAAGTCCGAGGCCGAGGCCGGGTTCGTGCCCGAGCCGGTCACCGCATAGGCGATCGTCTCGCTCGCCTGCGCATCGCCCGTGCGGGTGACGGTGTAGACGAAGCTCGTCGTGCCGGTGTTGCCCTCGGCCTGCGCCAGCGTGGCCGGGCTGATGGCGAAGCTCGGGACGAGGTCGTTGTCGGCGATGGTGCCGGTGGCCGAGCCGTTGGTGGTCGAGATCGTCGCCCCGCCGGTGGCGGCGCTCAGCGTCGCGGTGACCGTCTCCGGCGTGGCGCCCTCGTAGAGGCTGTCATCCGTGGTGGCGACGGTGAAAGTCGCGCTGGTCTGGCCCTGGGCGAAGGTGAGGACCTGGGTTCTGGCGGTGTAGTCCGCGTTGGCCGTGGCGGTGTCGCCGGCAGCGCCCGTGGTGACCGTGACGGACTGGCTGGCCTGCGCGTCGCCGGTCCGGGTGACGGTGTAGACGAGCTGGCCGCCCTCGGTGACGCCGGGCGCGTTGGCGATCGCGAACACCGGCACGGGATCGTCGTTGGTGATCGTGCCTGCGGCTGTCGTGGCGGTATCGGCCGTGGCGTTCGTCGCTCCCGTCAGCGCCAGGGTGAAGCCCTCGTTGGCCTCAAACGCCGTGTCGCCCGAGACCAGGACCGTCACCATGGCGGTGCTGGCGCCCACCGCGAAGTTCGCAGTGCCCGTGGGCAGGCTCCCGCCGAAATCACCTGCGTCCGCCGGGTTGGCCCCCGTGCCGGTGACCGCATAGGTCGCCGTGCTGGCCAGGTTGAGGTTGCCTGTGCGGGTCAGCGTGTAGGCGAAGGCCGTGGTGCCGGCATTGCCCTCGGCCAGGGTGACCGGACCCGAGGTGATGGCGATGGCCGGCGGCGTGGTGTCCACCGTGGCGGCGACGGTTCTCGGACCGGTGACGGCGGTGCCGTCGCTGACCGTGATCGTGAATCCGGCGCTCGTGTCGGTGCTGCCGTCCTGCCGGAAGCCGACCTGGCCTGCCGCCAGTTGGGTCTGCGTGAACGTGCCGTTGGCGAGAAGCGCCGTGCCGTTGACGAGAACCTGCCCGCGCGTCGTGCCGGTCACGGTGTAGCTGAGCTGAGCGGCGGTGTTGTCGACATCGCTGGCGGTCAGGTCGGCCACCGTGACCGGCACCGTCCCACCCTGAACGAGGCTGATCTGGCCGTCGCTGGCCAGGACCGGAGCGTCGTTGACCGCGGCAACGCTCAGGCTGCGCGTTGCCGCTGGGCTGGTGTTGGTGCCATCGCTGGCCGTGAAGCTGATCGTCCGGGTGGCCGTGGCCGGCGTATCGGAGCTGTCGGTGTAGGTGACGGCCCGGAGAGCTGCCTGGTACTGGGCTGTCGTGCCCGTGCCGCTCAGCGTGAGCACGCCGGCGGCATAACTGGCGGCGATGGAGCCATAGGTCGCTGCGCTGGTGTTGGTGAAGGCCAGCACGTCCTCGGCGCCGGCGTAGCCCCCGGTGAGGCTGACGGTGGCGCCCGCAAGGGTCGCGCTGTCGAGGTCGGTGAGGGTCAGGTTGGGGTCGACGGCTACCGCCACCTGTTCCTGCGCGGCTGTCGTGCCCGCTGAAGTCGTCACAACGGGGACAGCGGTATCGTCATCGATGATCGTGCCGATACCCTGCGCATCCGCGATCGTGGCGCCCACGGCGTTCGAGAGATTGAGCGCGAACTGCTCGGCCCCCTCGAACAATGCATCGTTCGTGAGGGACACCGTCACGGTCTGCGTTGCCGTGGCGGCGAGGCTCGGGGCGAAGGTCAACGTCCCGGAGGTGGACGTGTAGTCGGACCCGGCCACGGCCGTGCCATCGGCGGTACGGTAATCGACCGTGATCGGCACCTCGGTGGCCCCGGTCCGGGTGATGGTGAAGGTGGCCGTGCCTGCCGCTTCGGACACCGTCACGTCGCTGATGGCGATCGTCGGTGCGGGATCGTCGTTGGTGAT
>NZ_BPRB01000189.1 GCF_022179685.1 Methylobacterium trifolii | reverse complement strand
TCACCGTCGCCACGACGGACGACACCCTCTACGAGGGAGCCACGCCGGAGACGGTGACCGCGACGCTGAGCGCCGCCACCGGCGGGGCCACGATCTCGACCACCAACGGCACCGCCACCGGCACCATTGCCGACAACGACCCGGCACCGGTGTTCTCGATCGCCAACGCACCCAGCGTCACCGAGGGCGGCCAGCTCGTCTACACCGTCACCCGCACCGGCGATGCGCAGGGAGCCCAGACGGTCACCGTGACCGCGGGCGCTGCCGGCGACACCGCCACGTCCGGCGCGGACTACACGCCCGCCACCCAGGTGCTGAGCTTCGCACAAGGCCAAACCAGCGCGACCTTTACCGTCGCTACCCTCGACGACGGCCTCTACGAGGGCGCCACGCCCGAGACCGTCACCGCGACGCTGAGCGCCGCCACCGGCGGAGCCACGATCTCGACCACCAACAGCACCGCCACCGGCACGATCAGTGACAACGATCCGGCGCCAAGCCTCAGCCTCGGCCCTGCCACGCTGTCTCAGGCCGAGGGCAATTCGGGGACAACGAACTTCGTCTACACCGTCACCCGGACCGGCGACGCCCAAGCAGCGCAAACCGTTCAGTACGCCGTCACCGGTTCCACACGCGCGCCTGCCGAGGGCAGCGACTTTACCGGCGGTGTTCTGCCAACGGGTACGGTCAGCTTTGCACAAGGGCAGACGCAGGCCACCATCACGCTCGGTGTGGCCGGCGACACCACGGTCGAGGAGAACGAAGGCTTCACGCTCACGCTCTCGGGCCAGAACTTCGGCACCATCACCAACGCCACGGCCACCGGCACGATCCAGAACGACGACGCCGGTCCGCCTCCGCCGCCGCCGACCCAGCCAACCGACCTAACACCTGGTGACGACAATCTCACTGGAACGGATGGACCCGACAGCATCAGCCTGCTTGCCGGCAACGACACCTACAGCGGCGGCCTGGCCAACGACACGGTGTTCGGCAACGAGGGCGACGACCTGATCCAGGGCAACCAGGGCGACGACCTGCTGCTGGGCAACCAGGGCAATGACACCCTCTACGGCGGGCAAGGCGCGGACACCCTCTACGGCGGGCAGAACGAAGACGTGCTGCTGGGCAACCTCGGCAACGACATCGTGCTGGGCAACATGGGTGCCGATACGCTGTTTGGCGGTCAGGGCTCGGACACCTTGTTCGGCGGCCAGGGCAACGACGTGGTCTACGGCGATCTCGGCGACGACGTGCTCTACGGGGATCTCGGCGACGACGTGCTCACCGGCGGCTCGGGCGCGGATCGCTACGTCTTCAACCCGGCCTCGGGCCACGACGTGATCCTGGGTTTTGCCCAAGGCGAGGGCGACCGCATCGACCTGCGCGGGCAGAGCTACAGCTTCGGTACGGCCGCGGACGGCTCGGGCAGCGCGCTGCTGGTGCTCTCGGGCGGCGGCACCATCGAACTCGCCGGCATCACCCAGGGGCAGGTCAACGCCAGCTTCTTCGCCTGAGCGGTCGGCTCTGGGCGACCTGCGATACCAGCCGGCGATGAGAGGACCTCGTCGCCGGTTGCCCGCGCGATCGTGCGGCGGCATCAACCGGACGCACTGATCCCGAGCCTCGGTTGAGATCAGCGCAGCTTGGTGTGGGACTGCCCTGAAAAGTCAGGGGCGGGTGAAGCACATTCCATAATGCCCAGGTCGCGAACCGCTTACTTAAGTAGTTTGGTAAGCCGGCAGAAGCGGTGATGAAGGACATCCGCTGGGCCACACGTCGTCAGTTCTCCTCCGAGGAGAAGTGTAAGATGAGCTTGTCCAGTGTCAAATCAGCCACTACCTTCTAGAGCGCGCTCCGAGGAAGCGGATACCGGTTCGTCGCGAAAGTGCGCGTCAAAACAAGGACCTAGAGCCGTGACCCGACCCAACGTGGCCGGGCACCGCTCTAAGGCCGGGCATTTCCAGTCTTAAGACTCTTAATCCGTCGAACCTGATCTGTCTTCAGGCTCCAAACTCACGCCGCCACCGGTAGTATGTCACTGAACTCACGCCAAGCCTGCGGATTGCATCAGTCACGCTCTGACCCTGTGAAATAAGTACATCCGCCTGCCGTAGCTTGGCAACAATCTCTTCGGACTTCGGGTGCTTCGCCATCTTGTCCGTCCTCCAGACTCAAAAGCCATACCAAAGGGCGGACCACTTCACTGGGAGCGGACCAATGGACCCGAAGAACTTCGCTCAACCAACGCGATAGCCATCTCCGTATGCCGCGCACGAAACTCCCCGCGCAAGCGAGCGAGCAGATGTTCTGCAATCTCTAGACCGAGTTCTGCGGTCGGAAGGTTCACGGTCGTGAGCGAAGGGGCGACGTGGCTCGCGATCTCGAGATTGTCGATGCCGACGACGGACAGGTCGCGCGGGACGCACAACCCGCTGTAGCTCGCCCCGAACAGCACGCCGACGGCAAGCAGATCGTTCCCGCACACGATGGCCGTGGGCGGCTCCACGAGTTCGAGCAGTTGAGCGAGTCCCTCGCGACCGCCCGCCAGCGTGAACGGCTGCTCGGAGACGCGCGCCTGCGGAAAGTCGATCCCCGCCTCGGACAAGGCCTTGCGTACGCCTGCGATCCGCAGCCTTGCCCGGTCGTTGGATTGCGTGAAGCCGGAGACCATGCCGAAACGCCGGTGGCCCAGGTCCAGGAGATGCCGGGCGGCGAGATAGCCCGCGCGGGCGTTGTCGAAGCCGATCGCGTCGAGACGATCGTCGAACGACCAACTCAGAACGATCGGGACCGGCGCCTCCATCAGCAGGTTCCAGGTCTCCGGCAGATGGTCGGCACCGACGACCATCAGCGCGTCGACACCACGGCCGAGCATCGACCGGACCGATTTGGCCTCCACCTGGGCCGAGTACTCGTGAGCTGCGAGCAGGAGCTGATAGCCATACGTCGCTAGATTCGTCTGCATCGCCTGAATGGCACGGGCGAAAATCGCGTGGTCGAGGGTCGGGATGATGGCCCCGATCGTGTGGGTGCGTCCCGAGGCGAGCGCTTGTGCGGGCCCTCCCGGAAGATAACTCAGCGCCTCGGCCGCCGCGAGCACACGCCGGATCGTGTCCGGATGGACGATGGACGAGCCGGCCAAGGCACGGGAGGCCGTTGCCGCCGATACGCCCGCACGGTCGGCGACGGCCTGAAGGGTCGGTCGCAGGATTCGTCTCATCGCCTTTCAGATGCCCTCCGACGACATCGATGACCAGGTGGCGGAGCGCAGGCGCTAGCGATCCGACGTCCTGCGCACGGATCGCCGTCACCGAATTGCCGCTTGACACGATAGCAGGCCATACCGCTAATGAAAGCGCTTTCATTGCCGCGGCAATGGGGCACGGTGAGCCGCGTGAGACGGCCGCCACGAGGGAGGACATGCCGTGAGGCCGAGCCGCCGCACGATCGTTGGCGCGACGACGCTGCTCGTTGTCGTCCTCGTCTGGTACGTCGCGACCACCGGACTCGGGCTCGTCTCGGCGGGCCGGTTTCCGGCGCCGTCCGACGTCGAGTCGGCGGCCGCCCAGGCGTTCGGGCGCGGCTACCCGGACGCGACCCTGTTCGTACACGTGATGCACTCTCTGAAGCTCGTCGCCCTCGGCTTCCTGGTGTCGGTCGTCCTCGGCGTGCTGCTCGGCCTGCTGATGGGCTGGAATCGAACGGCTGAGGCGCTGATCAATCCCGTCTTCCTGCTGCTGCGCCCGATCCCGCCCCTGGCCTGGATTCCCCTGGCCATCCTCTGGCTCGGCCTGGGCGACGCGGCCAAAGTGCTGGTGATCTTCCTGGCAGCCTTCCCGCCCTCCGTAATCAGCACGCATGCGGGCGTTCGCGCGATCGGCCCGGCGATCATCGAGGCGGCGCAGATGCTCGGCACGCCGCGCACGCGCTTCGTCACCGAGGTGCTGGCGCCGGCTGCGGCGCCGATGATCTTCACGGGTCTGCGGCTGTCGCTCCAGGCGAGCTGGACCACGCTGGTGGCGGCCGAACTGGTCGGCTCGTTAGCCGGCCTGGGCTACGTGCTGAACGTCGCGCAGCAGGACCTTTATCCCGGCATGATCCTCGTCGGCATGGGGGCGGTGGGCATTCTCGGCGCCGCCAGCACGGCGCTCCTCGGGTTCGCCGAGCGGCGCCTCGTCGGCTGGGCTCAGACGAAGGGGGCGTTCGCGTGATCGCCTCTCGCCAGCCACTGCCTTTGGGTCGCGCGTCTCTGCTCGGATTAGCCGGGACGCTGGCCTTTCTCGGGCTCTGGGCGGCCATCGCCCATAGCGGCCTGGTGCAGCATCTGTTCCTGCCGACGCCGATTGAAGTCACGCGGCGTTTCCTGACGCTGCTGACGACGCCGTTCGCCGGCGGCACCCTGACGGCCCATCTCGTTTCCAGCGTCCAGCGCTTCCTGTCGGGCTACCTGCTGGCCGCCCTCGTCGGCGTCCCCCTCGGACTGATGATGGGCTGGTCCCGGCTTCTCGACGACATCGTCACGCCGGTCTTCGACGCCCTGCGCTTCATCGCGCCGATCGCCTGGGTACCCTTCGCCGCGCTCTGGTTCGGCACGGGCGTCGGCGGCCCGATCCTGATCATCTTCGCGGGCGCCTTCCCACCTTGCCTGATCAACGCCTATCGCGGCGCTCGCTACGTCGACCCGCGGCTCATGGAAGCCGCGGCGATGCTGGGTACACCGGGATACCGGGTCGTCACCGAGGTCATGCTGCCGGCGGCACTCCCCTCGATCGTCGCGGGCCTGCGCATCAGCGCCGGCCTGGGCTGGCAGTCCCTGGTCGGGGCCGAACTTATCGTGGCCTCCACGGGCGTCGGCTACATGATGGTGCAGGCGCAAGGGGCGGTCTCCACCACAACGGTGATGGTCGGGATGATCGCGATCGGCCTGTTCGGCGTGGCCGTCGACACGACCCTGCGGCTGATCGAAACCCGCATCCGCATTCATCTCGGACACGCGTGAGAGGCCCGATCGATGAGCGCCATTCAGTTCGAGCAGGTGGGCAAGAGTTTCGGCGGTTCGGTCAAGGTGCTCGACGGCGTCGACCTCACGGTCGCCGACCGCGAATTCGTCGCTATCGTCGGCGCGTCCGGCTGCGGCAAGACCACCTGCCTGAGGCTGGCGGCGGGCTTCGAGGCGCCGAGTTCGGGTCGTGTCCTCGTCGGCGGCAAGGTGGTCGACCGGCCGGGCCCGGACCGGGCCGTGGTGTTCCAGCAATTCGCGCTGTTTCCCTGGAAGACGGTCTCCCAGAACATTGCCTTCGGCCTGCGCAACAAGGGCCTGCCGGCCGAAGAACGGTCCGAGCTCGTCTCTTCGGCGATCACGATGGTCGGTCTCTCGGGCTATGCCGACGCCTTTCCTCACCAGCTCTCCGGCGGCATGCAGCAGCGGGTCGCCATCGCCCGCGCGTATGTGCTCGAACCCGAGGTGCTCCTGATGGACGAGCCCTTCGGCGCCCTCGATGCGCAGACCCGGGTCGTGATGCAGGAAGAGCTGGTCCGGCTGGCGCGCAAGAACCCGCGCACGGTCCTGTTCATCACCCACGGCGTCGAGGAGGCGGTCTACCTCGCCGACCGGGTCGCGGTGATGACCCGGCGACCGGGGCGCATCAAGGAGATCATCGACGTCAAGTCGATCCGCGAGGCCGAGGCCTGGGAAAGCCACGAGCGGATCGAGGACGTCATGGACCTCGAATCCTTCGTCCACCTGCGGACGCACATCTGGAAATCGCTGCGCGAGGAGAAGAGCGGGACCGGCCTTTGAGCCGTCGACCCGGGATCGCCGTGGGCCCTGCAAAGACACGCCGCCGAAAGAGGACGCCACCATGATCACGTCGCCAACCTGCCGTTCGCTGACACGCCTCGCGCTCGCCGGAGCCCTCGCTCTGGCCTTGCCGCTAAGCCTGATGCCGCATGCCTATGCGCAGGGCGTCTCTGCCAAGATCGGCGTGTCGTACCAACCCTCGCTGTACTGGGCACTCCCGTTCTACATCGCGACGCAGAAGGGCTGGTGGAAGGAGGCCGGCCTCGAGCCAAACTTCGCGGTCTTTCCCGCCGGCGCCCCCCAGGTCGCCGCCGCGCAGGCCGGCTCCTGGGACGTGGGCGGAACAGGTTCCGTTCCCGCCATCCTCGGGGCCGCCCGCTTCGGACTCGTCACGATCGGCCTGACCAACGACGAGTCCAAGACCAACGTCCTGATGGTCCATGCCGATCGCCGCGCGGCGATCCTGAAGGACCCCAAGCAGCTCGTCGGCCAGAAGCTCCTGGTTACCACCAACTCCACCGCCGATTACGCAGCGCGCAACTGCCTGAAGTCCTGGGGCCTCGGCCCGCGCGACATGCGCTTCGTCAACCTCGGCCAGGCTCAGATCATCTCGGCCGTGATCGCCGAAGCGGGAGAGGTCGTCGGCGTCTGGGCGCCCAACACCTACACGCTCGAGGAGAAGGCCAAGGCCGAGGTTCTGTGCAGCGGCGCCGATGCGGGCGCCGTCGTGCCCGGCGCCCTCGTGGTCCGGGCCGACTACGCCAAGGCGCATCCGGCCGAGGTCGCGAGGTTCCTCGCGGTCTACTTGCGCGGCTGGGGCTGGGCCAAGGCCAACCCCAAGGAAGCCCAGGATCTCACCCGGCGCTTCTACGCAGACGGCGGCGTCGAAGCCTCGGACAGGGCGATCGAGCAGGAATTCGCCCTGCGTCCGACCTTCTCCCTCGACAGGCAGCTCGCGCTGATGTCGCGCGCCGGCGGCGCCTCCGAGGTCGACGGTTGGTTTGCCAAGATCGGCGCCTTCATGGCCGAGGTCGGCACCGTCCCCGCGGCGCCCGAGGCCAAAGGCTACATCGACGACAGCTTTCTCAAGCGCGTCTCCGACGATCCCAAACTCAGGGCCTTCGCGACGGAGTTCGACGCCGCCAGCGCCAAGCCCTGAGAACCCCATCCGTGGCGCGCGACGCGCCCTCAACCGCACGGGAACAGGTGACACCTATGTCGATCGTACACGTGAAGCGCGCCACCAAGACGCCGGAAACCGAGACCGGGGCGGCACGGGAGGTCGTGACCGAGATGCTGGCCCAGATCGAGGCGCGGGGCGAGACGGCGGTGCGGGACTACGCGCTGAAGCTCGACCGCTGGTCCGGCGACATCATTGTGACCCCGGACGAGATCGAACGGCGCAGCCGCGATGTGCCGGAGGCGGTCAAGCGCGACATCGAATTCGCCGCGGGCCAGGTCCGGCGCTTTGCCGAGGCGCAGCGCGACAGCGTCAAGGATTTTGCCGTCGAACTGCTGCCGGGCCTGACCACGGGGCAGAAGCTCGTGCCCTGCAACGTGGCGGGTTGCTACGTGCCCACCGGACGCTACGCGCACATCGCTTCCGCCTACATGTCGGTCGCGACCGCCAAGGCCGCCGGCGTGCCTACCGTCGTCGCCTGCTCCACGCCCTATCGCGGCGAAGGCATCCACCCTTACGTGCTCTACGCGATGAAGGTGGCGGGCGCCGACGTGGTGATGACGCTCGGTGGCGTCCAGGCCATCGCAGCCATGGCTTTCGGACTGTTCACGGGAAAGCCCGCCGACATCATCGTCGGGCCCGGCAACAAATTCGTGGCCGAGGCCAAGCGCATGCTGTTCGGCCGGGTCGGCATCGATGTCTTCGCCGGCCCCTCGGAGGTCGGGATCATCGCCGACGACACTGCCGACCCTGCAATCGTCGCCTCCGACCTCGTGGGTCAGGCTGAGCACGGTCACGAGAGCCCAGCTTGGCTCTTCACCACCTCGCGCGCACTCGCCGACGCGGTGATCGCGCGGGTGCCGGTCCTGATCGACGCTCTGCCGCCGACCGCGCGCGACGCGGCCGCCGCAGCCTGGCGCGACTACGGCGAGGTGATCCACTGCGACACGCGGGACGAGATCGTCGCGGTCTCGGACCGCTACGCCAGCGAGCATCTGGAAATCCATGCCACCGACCTGGAGTGGTGGCTCGGGCGCCTGAGCAACTACGGCTCGCTGTTCCTGGGCGAGGAGACCACCGTGGCCTTCGGCGACAAGACCTCCGGCCCGAACCACATCCTTCCGACGAAATACGCCGCGCGGTACTCGGCCGGGCTCTCGGTGCACAAATTCCTGCGGCCCCTGACCTGGCAGCGCATGGACCGGGAAGCCTGCAAGACCATCGCCCAGGCAACCGCACGAATCTCCCGGCTCGAAGGCATGGAAGCGCACGCGCGCACCGCCGACGACCGGCTGGCCAAGTACTTTCCCGACCACGTCTTCGATCTCGGCGTCGCGGTATGCGCGTGAGCGGCTTCCGGCTCACGCCCCTGTTCGACCTGACCGGACGCACGGCGCTCGTCACGGGCGGAAACTCCGGCATCGGCCTGGCGCTCGCCCGGGCGCTCGGGCTGGCAGGGGCCTCGATCGTCCTCACCGCACGCCGGGAGGGGGACCTCCGGGCCGCGCAAGCCGGCCTGCATGCAGAGGCCATCGCCTGCGACACGATCCCCGGCGACCTCGCGGCGCCCGAAACCGCGACCGTCCTCTCCGGAGCTTTGTCGGAGCGGGGGCATCGGATCGACATCCTCGTGAACGCGGCCGGCGTGAATCTGCGCAAGCCCTTCGAAGCCGTGACCGCCGCGGACTTCGACACCCACATGGCGCTCCACGTACGGGCGCCGTTCCTGCTGACCCAGGCCCTCGCGCCCGGCATGGCCGAGAGGGGTTCTGGCCGGGTCCTGAACATCGCCTCGCTACAATCCTTCCGCGCCTTCGCGGACTCGGCGCCCTACGGAGCGGCCAAGGGTGCGGTCGTGCAACTCACCCGCGCCATCGCCGAGGCCTGGTCGGCGCGCGGTGTCACCTGCAATGCGATCGCGCCGGGATTCTTCCCGACCCCGCTCACACGGGCGGTGTTCGCGGATGCAGAGCGTGCTGGCCGCAACGCGGCTCAGACCGCGGCCGGCCGCAACGGGGAACTGACGGACCTCTACGGCGCCGCGGTGTTCCTGGCCTCCGACGCCTCCGCCTACGTCACCGGTCAGACGCTGCCGGTCGACGGCGGCTTCACCGCCAAATGAGATCGTCGGGATGAGAGCCCTCGTCTATACCGGACCGCATTCCCTCGCGCTGCAGGAGCGTCCGGTGCCGGCTCCCGGGCCGGGCGAAGTCCTCGTTCGGGTGGAGGCCGTGGGCATCTGCGGGTCCGACATGCATGCCTATCACGGGCACGACACGCGGCGGCCCCCCCCGCTGGTTCTCGGACACGAGGCCGCCGGGCGGATCGCCGGAGGGCGCCGGGACGGGGAGCGGGTGACCGTCAACCCTCTCGTCACCTGCGGAACCTGCGCCGCGTGCGAGTCTGGACGCTCGCACCTCTGTAAGGATCGACAGATCCTGTCGATGCCGCCGCGGCCCGGTGCCTTCGCCGAGTTCGTGTGTGTGCCCGAAGGCAACCTTGTCCGTATACCCGACGACCTTCCGGTCGCGAAGGCGGCGTTGGCCGAGCCCATGGCCGTGTCGTATCACGCCGTCAACCAGGGCGCCCGGCTCCTCGGCCGTCCGGTGACCGGAGCGGATTGCCTGATCTTTGGCGGCGGCGCGATCGGCCTTGGGGCGGCGCTTGTCCTGGCCATGCAAGGCGCGCGTCGACTTTGCCTCGTGGAACCGAATGCGGCGCGGCGCACCGTCATCGCCAGGAGTGTTCCCCGGATCCGTTGCGCCGCGCCAGAAGACGCAGAAATGGCGCTGGACGCCGTCGCAGACCTAATCCTAGACGCGGTCGGGAGCGCGTCAACGCGCAAGGCAGCGAGCCGGCTCATCCGGCCCGGCGGCGTGATTGTGCATATCGGCCTGCTGCCGGGTATGGAAGGCTTGGACATCCGCAAGATCACGTTGCAGGAGGTCGTCGTATCTGGCTCCTATTGCTACACCGCCCAGGAATTCCGCGACGTGGTCGCTGCTCTGGCCTCGGGGCAGCTGGGACACCTCGACTGGCCCGAGGAGCGCGACCTGTCAGGCGCAGTCGAGGCGTTCGCCGACATTGATGCGAACAGGGTCGGCGCACCAAAAGTCATCTTGCACTGCAATTGAAAATATAACAGGTCTTAGCAGCAGCGATTTAGGCTCAATATTCGAATTAGCTTTTAAGCTTCGTAGCGAAACAAATCGGCGCCGATTAATTTAGTCGAAAAACTACTGTCTGGTTGGGTTAAGCCTCAGCGTCGAGCTTTACGCCACCTCGAAATGCGTTGGGCATGATTGTGTGAGGCGTCATGCTACGACACCTCTTTATAACAAGTGCACCATATGCACGGGATTGCCTGCGTCCGGCGGCTCGAGGATCGCCCCTAAGGGCGCTAGGGCGACTTTGAGTAGCCCGCGACGGATTGAGGCCGGGGGGCCTCAGGCAGGCCTACCAACGCCACGAGTGGGCGATATCAAGCCGCCGAGGAACCACTTGAGCGCCGCCAAAGCTGTCGGCGGTCATGCCGAAGACAGCGGTCTGGCCTTTCAGGTCGATCCGCTCACCCCCGCCCTGGACCCAGGTAGGACGGTCGACATGGTGCCGGCTTCCACGCCTCAATAATCGTCATCATCGTCAAGCCAGCGGATGCGCGGTCCGGCGTCGAGCTCGTCGCGAGTCCAGATCAGAAATTGGCTCATCGCGTCCACCTGATCATCGTGACGGCAGTAGGGGAACGCGAGGACCTCCTTCTCGAATTCGCCAAGCCAGGCCGCACGCTCGGGCAACAGAACGCGGCCGCCTTCGACGCAGGCCGCCTGCGAGTCCGCGCGCACGAGCTTGTCGCCCTTGGGCTGGACCGGGATTGCGAACACGTCGCCGTTGTTGCGCAGGTCCTGAACGAGCTGCTCGCCAGAGGCCTTGTCCTCGATCAAGACGCCGTTCGGGCGCCAGCGCTGGTTCAGTTCAATGACCTTGCGCCGTAGTTCCGGATATCCGAGCCGTTCACGGAAGACGTCGAGGAGGTAGTAGGCGCCCCGGCGGACGAGCCAGGTCGTGCAGACCGAGTAGTCGTTGAGTTCGCCGCCTTTCGAGGCCGTGTCCCAACTTTGATAGACCTCGTCGTCGCCGTAGGCGCCGGGCGAGAGGCCCTCGCTGTAACGGGGAAACCAAGCAAGGTTGAACATGTTGCCGCCCGCCGGCACGGGCTCCTGCTGATACTGGGCGGCGAAAGTAAAGCTCCCAAGGGCGCGCTTCAGCTCGTCGAGCACCGCCATCGGCTCGCGCTCTGGGTGCAGCAGTTCGCCCGTGCGGCGCCTATGAACCTTGCAGGGCGCGATCGGAATGATCTGATCGGTCTCGGCGATGGCGGGGAGGTTGAGGTGCGTCCAGCCGCCCCGGTCGAGAAGGTGGCCGGCGAGGTCGTCGACGTGCAGCCGCTGCATGACGAGGATGATCGCCCCTTCGGTCTTGTTGTCGAGCCGCGAGAGCAAGGTCATGTCATACCACTCGTTGGTGCCCGTTCGCACCGATTCGGACATGGCGTCGGCGGGCTTGATCGGGTCGTCGAGGATGATGACGTGGCCGCCGCGCCCGGTGAGGACGCCGCCGACCGAGGTGGCCATGCGAAAGCCGCCGCGGGTGGTCTCGAACTCGCTCTCGGTGTTCTTCGCGCCCCCGAGGCGCGTGTCGGGAAAGACCCGCTGATACCAGGGCGCCCGCATCAACTGCCGAGTCTGATTCGAGAGCTTGCTCGACAATTCCTGGGCGTAGGACACGCAGATGATTCGCTTGGTCGGGTCGCGGCCTAACATCCAGGCCGGGAAGGCGACCGAGGCGCACAGCGACTTGCCACTACGCGGAGGCACGGTGATGATCAGGCGCCGGATGCGCCCGGCCATGACCTCTTCGAGATGATGCGTGATCGCGTCGAGATGCCAGTTCGGCTCGTAGCTGTCGCCCTGCACGACGGTGCCGAAGGCCTTCTGCAGGAAGAAGCCGAGGTCCTCCCGCAGGATATGATCGAGAAGCTCGGGTCGAGTCATTCCGCCTCCTCCACAGAAGGGTCTTGGGTCAGGGCGGGGCCGGGCTGCTCTGCTGCGATCTTGGAGCGGTGCCGTGCGAACATGCGGTCGATGATCGCCTGATCCTCGTCCGAGAACGGCTGGGCTTCCTCGGTCACCGTCGCGACTGGCGCGCCCTCCAAGAGCCCGAGACGATGAGCCAGGGCCACGATCTCGCGCAGTGCCCGTGCGTCGCCCTTGGCGGCCTTGTTGACGTTGCTGATCATCATCAGATCGAACTTGGTGACCTTGCGCGGCTTGCCGTCCTCGACGACGTTGACCGTCTGCGAGAGCTGCTTCTTGAAGACGTCCACCATCACTGTCCTTAGGTCGCTGGCACCCTTGGCCCGCCCTCGGGGGTTCCCGGACTGGCCGGGCTTGAAGCGGGTGTGCGCCGGGGGCCGGCCGTAGCCGACGTCGTAGTCACTCGTGGGTTTGCGGCTACGCGGCATCACGGTCCTCCTGGTCATGGTCTGAATGAATGGCGGTCGTCGGGCCGTCAGCCGCCCGCTGGGCGGCGACCTCCGAAAAGCTCTGCCCCGTCGCGGCCAAGCGCGCGGGCTCGCCCACGAGGCGCTCGAGGCGGCGCAGGGCTACGTCGACGTAGACAGGGTCCAGCTCGATCGCCCGCCCCTGCCGCTGGGTGCGCTCGGCTGCCAGGAGCGTGGTGCCGGAGCCGGAGAAGGGGTCGAGGACGATGTCGCCGCGCACCGAGACGTCCCGAAGGGCATCGGCCACCAGGGCGACGGGCTTCACCGTCGGATGGGCGGCCAGGTCCTTGGCTCGGTCGCGGTGGAAGGTGTTCTGTCCAGGATAATCCCAGACGTTGGTGCGGTTGCGGCCGTGGCGGCCGAGCTCGACGTTGTTGCGGTGGGCCGCCCTGCCCTTCTTGAACACGAACACCAATTCGTGTTTTGAGCGGTAGAGCGAGCCCATCCCCCCATTGTCCTTGTTCCAGACAACGAGGTTCTTGAGCTCGTCGTAGACGCCGTCGGCCGCCGCGAGCATCTCGCGCATGTGGCGCCAATCCATGCACTGAAAATGGATCGAGCCGTCGGTGCTGAAGGCCGCCAGATGCGTGAAGGTGGTTCGCAGGAACTCGGTGAAGGCGGCGACCGACATCTCGCCGGAGGCCATGCCGAACTCGCGATGGCGGTTCTTACCGAGGCCCGAGACGTGCCCTTGAACGTTCACATTGTAGGGTGGATCGGCAAACACCACCGCAGCCCGCTCCTCGCCCATGAGAGCGGTATAGGAGGCCACATCGAGGGCGGAGCCGCAGAACAGACGATGAACCCCGATAAGCCAGAGGTCGCCGAGCCTACTGACGGCCGGCCCCGGCTCCGGCTCGGGGACCTCGTCCTCAACGATGCTCGTTCCGGAATCCAGAATCGCCTCGATTTCGGGGATCTCGAAGCCGGTGAGAGAAAGGTCGAACTCGAGCTCCTGAAGGCTTTCCAACTCGACCCGAAGGCGGTCGGGATCCCAAGTGGCCGATTCAGCCAGCTTGTTGTCGGCGATGCGGTAGGCCCGGACTTGGGCCTCACTGAAATGCGCGGCGCAGAGGGTCGGCACCGCCGACAGGCCGAGCTGCTGCGCGGCCGCGTAGCGCCCCTGCCCGGCGATGATCATTCCGGAAACATCAATCAGGATTGGGACGAGGAAGCCGAACTCGCGGATCGAGTCGGCAATCTTGGCGATCTGCTTGGCCGGGTGATTGCGCGGGTTGCGCGGATCGGGCCGGAGCTCGCAGAGCGCTCGCACCAGGATGCGATCGGCGAGGATCGGCGTCAGCCCCTCTCTGGGTTTTGCAGTGTTATTTGGGGTTACAATAGGTCGTGGCACGATGTCCTCCAGGTTCCAGTTCAGGATGAGGGAAGAGGTTCCCCTACGAGCGACCACGGGTCCGGGTCGGTGCGCGTTCGAGGTAGTGGCGCAATCGATGGGCGGCGTTCACGAGCTCGACCACGATGGCAGCGTTTCCATTGTGGCTCGCTCCAACCATGTGCCCAAGCAGATCAGGCGATCCAAAGCAGATGTTGCCGGAAACGGTCTCGCCGGATTTAGCGGTAATCTCGAACGCCTGTGCGCTCTCACCCGCGAGCATGACGAGAAACACCATCTCCTCGGCCTCGCCGATGAGATGCCCGCTACGTACAGCGTTCAAAAGCTCCGCTTCCCCGAGATCCTGCCGAACCTGGCCGGGCTCTTTAAGAAGGGTCTTCGCGAGCAAAGCCTCGAGGGGCTCTCGGATCTCGCGCATGAAGCTGACCGCCCTCCCCTGCGGAAGCCCGCCGCGCAGAAGCCTCAGGCCGATCAGCAGGGCATAGGCATCGTAGGTGCCGTAGACGACATCGGTGCCGCGACCAGGCGGAGGACCATTGTGGAAGGCGTAGCGTGGCGAGACCGCCGGGTGTAGATCTTCGGCCTGGGCGCGATCGAGATCGAGCAGTCGCTTCAGGTCGACCTTCAGTCGCGTCGGACGTTGGTGACGATCGAACAGCGTCTCGCCGGAGCTGCAGGCAACGGCGCCTTCGACCTGATCGCGTTTGTAGGTGATGTTGCTCGCGCTCGGCATGGCGGCAGCTTTAGCAACATCCATAGGAACCGCAATAGCAGCTCCTATGGATTTTTTTATCCGGCTCGTCGATCGATGCCGAGCGTGCCTCAGCCTGCTCGTTCGATCAGCCAGCCCATCAGCCCAGCTTCCACCGCGCGACGTGCCAGCGCCGTCCCTGTCCAAACATGCACGTCCGGGGCATCCACATCGATATGGCCGACGGGCGAGTGGCAGATGAAGAACATGCGCATGCAGGCCTGGCTCTCGCGGTAGCGGGCTATCGAGGCCTCAAGCACGGCCTGAGTCGCCTTGGACTTCACCTGGACGAAGCCGCGCTCGCCTGTGGCCGGCTGCTCGATGATCAGGTCGAGATCCGGCTGGGTCTTGCCCAGGGCCGAGACCCGCTGCCAGCCCGAGCGTGAGAGCAGCAGGTCGGCCAGCACTTCGAACTCGGCCCAGTGCAGGCCGGCGATCAACGCCTCAGCCGACGCCACCGTCTCGCGCAGGGCGTCCCGGGCCCGGCTCACCACCGGCTCCTCGATCTCATTGATCTTGCGGCTGAGGTAGTCGATCTCGGCGACGTTGCAGATCGTACGCTGGTAGGCCCGGACCTGGGTCAACCGGCTGCTCAGGGCGGTCAGCAGCAGCGGCGTGCCCATGCGCGAGGTGTCGAGCCACCCTCCCCGGCTACGGCGCATCACGACGCCAGGGCCGCCGTGCTCGACCGGACGGACCTCGCCGTCGGCAAAGGTCCACCACAGCCGACCCTTGAAGAAGGTGATCCAGAGGCACTCGTCGGCGGGCAGGGTGTAGAACTCGCGGATCTCGCGCAGGACCTGGCTGGCCTCGCCCGCTGACTTGCCCTGCCCGATCAGGGCCTCGCGCGCGCTATCCCAGTCGCCGGCGTGACAAAGGGCATGCGGTTCGTCGGGACTGCCGAAGCGGAGCTCTCCGGCCTCGATGCAGGTCTGGGCCCAGGCGCTACCGGGGCCAAGGCGGATGAAACGGGCGCAGGCGGGGGAGAGTTCAGCGAGGATGGTGGTGTGCATGTTCATGGGAGCGGGAGCCTGAAGATGCCGGCGGCCGATCCGCCGGGGTGGGCATGGCTCGCTCGATCGGGGGGCACAGTCCAGTGGTTTATCTGCTAATCGGATATCTGCTTTTTGGATCGCACGGTGCCGTCGCTACTGGACCTGCCGGACCCTGTCTGGCCGTTCCCGCATGCCCCGCACACTGCGCTCCCGTCGCCACCAGCGTCTTGCGGAGCTGATCATCGGCTATCGCGAGGCGGCGGGTCTGAGGCAGGTCGAGGTGGCCGAGCGGCTGGGTCGGCATCAGCCCTTCCTGAGCGCCATCGAGGCCGGCCAGAGACGGCTCGATCTGATCGAGTTGCTAGATCTAGCCGAGGCCATCGGCTTCGATCCGCACGACCTGATCACGGCCCTGCTCGACACGCCGAAAGAGTGATTGGGGTCGGCCCGTTTAGCATGTCACGCCTACAAAAGGACGGCACTGCTCCACGACTTGGCTATTTCAAACGGCTGC
Source organism: Methylobacterium trifolii (assembly GCF_022179685.1). Taxonomy (GTDB): domain Bacteria; phylum Pseudomonadota; class Alphaproteobacteria; order Rhizobiales; family Beijerinckiaceae; genus Methylobacterium; species Methylobacterium trifolii. Next base: position 4,578 of record NZ_BPRB01000189.1, on the reverse strand, counting down.
TACTTAGGCTTCGGTACAGGCTAGAGGTCCCAGTCGGTGCGCGGACCTCACTAATCAACGAACCGGGTGTTGCCGCCGTTGAATGTGATTACTCCGACCCCAGGGAAGTTCACTAATGCCCTGTGGACTGAGACGAAATATGCGGGACGAACAAAAAATTGCCCATCGCCCGACAGCGCACGTTCCCTTGTTGAGCCAACTCGACCGCTTCGCTTGCTGTACTTCTATCTCAAAAGCAGACCTCGGTCAGATCAGCGGATTGCCACCGGGTTAATGATACGAGCAGGCTCTGTCTTTGCTCTCATAACTTGGGAAAGGCTGCCGCCAAGTGGTCGATCAGGGCGCGCACCGCCGGCGGTAGTCCGCGCCGGGTCGTGAAGACGAGGTGGACGAGGCCGGCTTGGCTGCGCCAATCCCGAAGCACGTGGACGAGCTTGCCCGCGGCGATGTGGCCGGCACAGACATGATCGGGCAGGTAGGCGATGCCGATGCCCTCGGTGGCCGCATCACACAGGACGGCGAAGTCGCTGCACGTCATGCGCGGTTCGTGGCGCAGCCTGTACGTCGCCCCGCCCGCCGGTTCGAACCGCCACTCGACCTCGCCCTGATCGTCGCTCGTGCCGAGCGTCGGGAAGGCGCCGAGAGATGCGATGTCGGCTCCGAGGCGGCTGGCGACCTGGGGGCTGGCAACCAGGATCCAGCGTGAGTGCCCGAGAGAGCGCATCGTCAGCGAGGCGTCACTGGTGAGCTCCTGCCGCACCCGCACGGCGACGTCGATGCGCTCCTCGATCAGGTCGACCGGCCTGTCGCTGGCGATGAACTGAAGGCTGACCTTCGGGTAGCGGACCAGGAAGGTGCGCACGGAACTCGAGACAACCTCCGCCAAGCCCTTCGGGCAGCTCATGCGGATGCGCCCGTGCGGCTCGGCCTGCGCCTCCGCAACCAGCGCCTCGGCCCGCTCGGCCTCCAGCATCATCGCTCGGCATCGCTCATAGAAGCTTTGCCCGACCTCGGTGACGCGGAAGCGCCGGCTCGACCGCTCGATCAGGCGCAGGCCCAACCGTGCCTCGATGGCCGCGACCCGACGGCTGAGCTTCGACTTCGGCTCGCGCAGGGCCCGGCCCGCCGCAGCGAAGCCACCGTGGGCCACCACCTCGGCGTAGTACCGGAAATCGTTGAGGTCGGTACGCATCATCGTTCCTCTGCTGGAACGCTATGTGCCAATTTTACCGTCTACTCGCATCAGCGTTCTCAAGTCATCTGTATCGTCAACGACGCAAACGAAGCCGAACGACGGAGAACTACGATGACGAGCAGGTTCCAGAACAAGGTCGTGGTGGTCACCGGCGGCACGAGCGGCATCGGGCTGGCCACGGCCAAGGCCTTCTCCGAGGAAGGCGCCTCGGTGTTCATCACCGGTCGCCGACAGGAGACACTCGACGCGGCAGTGAAGCAGATCGGCGGACGTGTCACAGGCGTCCGGGGTGATATGGCCCGGCTTTCCGACATCGACCGCCTCTACGACGCGGTCCAGCAGAAGCACGCGCAGATCGACGTGGTCTTCGCCAATGCCGGCGGCGGCGAGATGGTACCGCTCGGTGCGATCACCGAGGAGCACTATCAGCAGACCTTCGACACCAACGTGAAGGGCGTTCTGTTCACCGTCCAGAAGGCGCTGCCGCTGCTGATGGATGGTGGTTCCATCGTCCTCACCGGGTCGATCACCAGCATCTCGGGCACGCCCGCCTTCAGCGTCTACTCGGCGACCAAGGCGGCGGTGCGCAATTTCGCCCGCAACTGGATCCTCGACCTCAAGGATCGCCGCATCCGGGTGAACGCCATCAGCCCCGGCCTTACCGAGACGGCTGGCCTGAACGAGCTGTTCGGCGGCGGGGATCAGGCGAAGAGGACCAAGAACTACCTCGCCGGCCTGATCCCGGCCGGGCGAATCGGTCAGCCGGAGGAGATCGCCAAGGCGGTGCTGTTCCTCGCCTCGGACGAAGCGAGCTTCGTCAACGGCGTCGAGCTCTTCGTCGACGGCGGACAGGCTCAGATCTGAGCGGGCGATCACCAATGCCGGCTTCGTGGCGTCACTGCCCCAAAGCCGACGATCTGCAAACTACCTAACCGCGCCGTTACGCATCGCAGCTTTGCGCCATGAACGGACGTTGGCCGCCAGCCGGGAAGCAGACATTCCGCATCCGACCCAACCTAGTCGTACTAGTTGCTGCGGGCGTAGCTTAAAAGCGGACGTAGGCTCGGGATCTAGTCAATACCGCATCAATGACCTCTTGCTATCGTAGCGTGTCACAAATCTTAGAAGATTTTCTACAGCCCGAAGCAGTCACTTCACGGGCGCCCTACGATCAGCATGTCGTGTCCCATTACGACTGATCAATTTGTGAGCCCATCGCGTCGACGGATGCAAGTTTGCGCCGGCGGTCCCCGGGCAAGACGGCTGAACCTTTCAGGACGCAGGCAGTCGTGCGGACACCCGATAATAGAAGCGCAAAGCAGGTCCTATTTTAGACGAGCCTTGCGATCCATTCATTTCAAGAGCGATGCGTTTCAGCGCCCCTGCTGCGGCATCAACGAACGAGCCTGTTGGACGGCATCGTGGCAGGACTGATCGCCCTTTGCATTGAGGTCTGTCGCGCGCTGCAGGGTGGTCTTGGCCTGAGAGACCTTGTCCTCGGCGGACAGGTTCGCCGAGGCGGTCGGTTCACCACCCTTCGACGCCTCGACGGCGGCGGTCGGCTTGTTCTCGGACTGGGCCCGGACGTCGGCCGGCGAAGTGGCGATCCGCCCACTTGCAACCGAGTCGGCTTGGCCGGTTCCAGCAGCAGCCGCGACGGCCCCCGAGACGCCGCCGACCGTACCCGGCGATCCGCCCGTCGCCCGGGACGCCCCGCCATCCTGCGCGCGATCCGTCTCGGCGTCGCCAACGGGCTTGGCCTTGGATCCGGCTGTGCTCGCAGTCCGGTCGGCCGACCCGTCGTTCGGTCCCTTGCGCTGGCCGGTATCGGGCTGCGAAACGGGCGCCCCCATGCCGACCTGGGTCCCAAGTTCGCGCTTGAGCTTGGCAATGTCGTCGGAACAGGGACCACCCTCCTGTGCGTAGGCGGCTATGTTCATGAACCCGAGGGTCGAAAGGGCGGCGGCACCGCAAAGCATCTCGAAACGTGACATTTTCATCCTTTGATCGATCACTCGACCAATCCGGATGATCTTATTAACTTCAAATTATTGGATTTTATTTATGCAGCTCACGCCAATATTTCGGTTTTTCAATGATAAACTAAGTGCAGTGCGCCTGGATTGCTCCAAGCGCACTGCATTCTTATCTGGACCCATCACGTCAGATGACGAGCCGGTGACGTGCTCTTCTCAGTACCCGTAGCCGTAGGCCGGGTAGCCGTAGCCATAAGCCGGTGCGTAGCCGTAGGCGGGGGCGTAGCCATAGCCGCCGTAGTACCCAACCGGACGCCCATACCCGTAACCACCGTAGCCGCCGTAGCTGTTCGCCACGATGGCACCCGCCGCGAAGCCGGCGATGCCGAGACCGATGGCGGCGCCTGGGCCGATGCCGCGACGATAGCCGTAGCCGCGACCATAGCCGCCGCCGTAACCACGATACCCACCGTAACCACCGCGGAAACCGACACCGTGGTAACCGCCGCCGTAGCCGCCGTGGCCGTAACCACCGCCCCAGCCGCGAGCCTCGGCGGGTGCCGATGCCAGCAGGCCGAGGCCAAGCAGCGCCGTTGATGCAAGTGCGAGCTTGCGCATTCGATAGCTCCTATCTTTCGAGATGTGGGCCAGAAACAACCTCGCCTGGTCGACCGTTCCAGCGGTTGGTGTGGTACAACACGTCACAGGGTCAGTAGCCGTTGCCCCCATGGTAGGCGTCGTAGCCTATAGCCGGCGCGAACCCGTTCGACGCCGTGGTCGGCCCTCCCCAGGTGTAGCTCTGTCCGGTTGGATAGATCCTGGCATGATCCTCACGATGAGCAGCATGGATGCGAATGCGGCCGTTTTTTCCTGTTCTAGAAAAACTCGCATTCTTCTGCACTGAAAACATGGTCAGGATAGACGGCATGATACGCATGGACGCCTCCGGCTTAAGCTGAGGGACCAGAAACATCCTTGAGACGATACCGTTCCTACCCCATCCCGTCAGCGTAAGAACCAAAGACCATCAACTTCGAACAGGACCTATTTCGGCATGCTATCGAACGAGGCCAATCGTGATGGGAACCTCCAGGCCATCGGCGTCCTCATGAACTAGCCAGCATGCTCGTGGATTGCAGGACGACGATGACGAGCATGGAGACGGCCGCGGCGGCGAGGATATAGGTCACGGCCTTAGTGAATTTGGTCATGATTTGATTCTCCTCAGCCGCGTTTTTCGCCCAGACCGGCATCAATGGCGTCCTCGGCCGGCAACACGAAGACCTGACCCGGATAGATCAGGTCCGGGTCCCGGATCTGGTCCTGGTTGGCGTCGTAGATCGCCGTGTACCAGTCACCCTCACCGTAGGTCCGCCTGCTGATCGCCCAGAGGCTGTCGCCGCGCTC
>NZ_BPRB01000188.1 GCF_022179685.1 Methylobacterium trifolii | reverse complement strand
CCGCGCCCGAGGGGCTCTCGCCCGCGCTGCTGTATCGGGCCTTGGCCTATCGCATCCAGGCCGAGGCCTTGGGCGACCTCGCCCGCGCCACCGTCCAGGCCCTGGCCCGGCTGGCGGCCGATCCGGATGGGGCAGCGGTGCCGCCCCTGCCGGAGCTGCCCGCGATCAAGCCCGGCACCCGGCTCGTGCGCGAATGGGAGGGCGAGCTGCACAGCGTCACCGTGCTGGAGGCAGGCTTTGCCTGGCAAGGGCAGCACTACGACAGCCTCTCGGCGCTCGCCCGGGCCATCACCGGCAAGGCCTGGAACGGGCCGCGCTTCTTCCGCCTGCGCAAGGCGTCCCCAGCCGGAAAGCAACGGGTCGCCACTGCCAGTGCTGTCGACTCCCAGGGAGCGCGGCCATGACGCTGCCGGGCAAGACCCTGCGCTGCGCGATCTACACCCGGGTCTCGACCGAGCACGGGCTGGAGCAGGCCTTCAACTCCCTGCACAACCAGCGCGAGGCGGCCGAGGCCTATGTCCGCAGCCAGGCCCACGAGGGTTGGCGCTGCTCGGGCGTGCGCTACGACGACGGCGGCTACTCGGGCGGCAGCCTGGAGCGGCCGGCCCTGCAGCGACTCCTGGCCGAGGTCCGGGCCGGGCGCGTCGACGTCATCGTGGTCTACAAGGTCGACCGCCTCACCCGGGCGCTCTCGGACTTCGCCAAGCTGGTCGAGCTGTTCGATGCAAACGCGGTCAGCTTCGTCTCGGTGACCCAGGCCTTCAACACCACCAGCAGCATGGGCCGGCTCACGCTCAACGTGCTGCTCTCGTTCGCCCAGTTCGAGCGCGAGCTCACGGGCGAGCGCATCCGCGACAAGATCGCGTCCTCGAAGCGCCGGGGCTTATGGATGGGCGGCGTCGTACCCCTGGGCTACCGGGTCGAGGCCCGGGCCCTCCATCCCGTGCCCGAGCACGCCGCGCTGATCGGGCTGATCTACCGGCGCTACCTCGAACTCGGCACGGTCGGGCGCTTGAAGCTGGAACTCGATCGCGACGGCATCCTGGTGCCCGAGCGCGTTGACGGGGCCGGCCGCAGGACCGGCGGCAAGGGCTTCAGCCGCGGGCAGCTCTACGCCATCCTGGCCAACCCGATCTATGCCGGGCAGCTCGTGCACAAGGGTCAGGTCCATCCCGGCCAGCAGCCGCCCCTGGTGGATGAGGCAACCTTCGCAGCCGTGCAGGCGAGGCTCGCTGCCAACCACCGCGAGCTGCGGCGTCCGCGATCCGGCGAGGCCCACCTGCTCATCGGACGCATCCGCGATGGGCAAGGCCACGCAATGACGCCGACCCATACCCAGAAGTGCACCCGGCGCTACCGCTACTACGTCAGCCAGGCTGTGCTGAAGGCATCCAAGGCCGGGGCGGCTGCAAGACAGACAGGGATCGGCGCAGCCGCACCACCCGATGCCATCGGCCGCGTCTCGGCTCCGGATCTCGAGGCGCGCGTGATCGCGGCCCTGCGCGATGCTATCCCGGCTCGCAGGCAGCCCGCAGCGGATGCCGACCTCGTGGCCGATCACCTCGCCGAGGTGCGGCTGCATCCGGACCGCCTCGTGCTGCGCCTCCTCAGTGATGAGCCGGACACGATCACGATCGCCTGGACGCGACCCTCGACCCAGCGGCGGCGCGAGATCGTACTACCCCCTGCCGCGCAGCAGCCCCGGCCGCGTCCGATGAAGGTCGAGGACCGCGCCCGCATCCTCAAGGCCATCGCCATGGCCCGGGCCTGGATGGAGGACCTCGTCTCCGGCCGAGTGAGTGGTATCGGGGCCCTGGCGGAGCGGGCCGGGATCGGCGAGCGCTCGGTGCGGATGAGCCTGTCGCTGGCGCATCTCTCACCCACCATCGTTGCGGCGATCATGGCCGGCCGTCTGCCGCGTGGCATCAGCCTCCGCCATCTCGCCGAGCTGCCGGTCGCCTGGTCTGAGCAGCAAGCTGCTCTCGGGCTCTGAGCCAGAGCGGCCATCACGGCGCCCAGACGATCCGCACCACCAGGCGAGAGCGCATCCGCCAGCCCTTCACTTTAAGCATCCACATCTGATGCATCGACGGAAAGCCGTACGCCTAGCCGTCGCAGGGATGCGGCTGGGCCGAGCCATCAGCCACATCGGTTTGAGATTGTAGTTCGGTTGGAGCCGCTGCAATGCCGAACCTTCAAGTCCGAGCCGCACGGTCTGGCGCATCGCAGGAAACAGGACTTGGGGCTGAGGAGACCGGGGCGAGATTGGCCCCTATCGCGGCGCCTCACACCACCAGAGACGCGGCAGAAACGGTTGCCACGACGCTAAATAAATGATTTTGCGTGCTAATTCCGGACCACCAGAGACATCTACGTTTGCGTAGACTGCCTGGTGGAGGTGGCAGTCAGGTACGCACTCGTCTCCGCCCTCCCCTTCCCTGTTTCCAGCGAAAATGCAGGCAAAAAGCTCAAAATCAGGCGTCCGAACATGCGCTTTGGCAGAAAAGAGGCCGTCATTCCAGGGCGTTACGAGCCAATTCCCTATCGTACCGAGCAGGGAAAAATCGCGGGGTGTACAGAGAAATGTCGGCCTGCTGTTATCGAATTTCCGCGTTGACGGGATAGGAGGTCGATAACGGCATGCAGAGGTCTCATGCCACCACCCAGGGTACTATCTTGGAAGGGCGTGGCGCTTCGGACAACCACGAGCTTTCGGCTCGATGAGTTGCTGATGGTTAGGTCGGCTTCGCAACGTGACGCCGACGGCATGCCTACTCCGCAGCCGGGATCGTCGACACCTGTCGAGAATTTCTAAGCCCAATTTCTGACGGTAGATTTCCTGACATGTTTTCCCGACACAGTTACGCACTGATGTCGCCTCACCGCGCCAGCTCATTTTAGCGTTGGGAAAACGATCGAATTGCCGACACGCAGGCCAATAGGACGGCGATCTCCTTAAAGTGGTGATTGCGAAGGAACGATCAGGACTGTGAGGCCAATGCGCCCGAGATGAGGGACTCCGACGCCGCTCCGCGGCCGTTCCCATGGTCCGGTCAGAGAAGCGCGATTTCGGAGGCTGGCCTGGCTCTGATCGACCTGGTGGCGGAGCGTTGAGCAAGTAGGGCCTTCCGCCACCACAAGCTGCGCCGGCCACTGTCGATGGACGGATCGCCCGAGACCGTATCCGCTCTGGCGCTTGGTTGGTGGTGGCGGCACGGACCGTGTCACCGGTCAGCCGCTACTTGCCAGTCTCGAAGAACTCCTTGGGCCCGCCGCAATGTATCGCGCTGGCCATGCCTTCGCACGAGCACAACTTGGCGATGCCGACCTCACCGCAAAGACCCTACAGCACGATGTAGATATTCTCCTCCGACGAGAACTGCCGGCGCTCGGCTTGGGGGACGTTCTCGCTCACGGCTTCTACCGCCTTCCATGCCAGCCAAAAATTTCTGCTTCCGCTTCGCTCCAAAATACTACCTTAAACAAGCTATTTTCTGTTCGTTAAGGCTCTCCATCTGTCTCATGAATAATGATAGCAGGCATAATTTTCCTTCCCGAACGTATTCTGCAGGTCTAGCGTGATCCGTGATCCTCGGCTAATTGCGCAGGAGGCGTCGATGCTCGGGCATTCGTTGCGCGGGCATGCCGCCCGTAGGGGACAAACATGGCCACCGTTACTGTTGCCACCTACGCTGACCTTGTCAGTGCAATCAACGCCGCCAACGCGAGCACGGCGGACGACACGATCATCCTAAGTGCCAACATCACGCTTACCGGCACTCTACCAACTCTGGGTATCCGCGATGCTCAGGGCGCCGTCATCGCCTCGGGCGCCCTCACCATCAACGGCGGCAGTCACACCCTCAACGGTAACAATCAGTACCGTCTGCTGTTTGCCAACGCCGGTACGATCAACGTCAACGGCCTGACACTCTCTGGCGGTCTCGCGAAGGGCGGGGATGGCGGAGCCGGCCAACTTGGAGAAAGTGGCGGTGGCGGTATGGGGGCCGGAGGCGGCCTCTACGTACGTACGGGGACGAGCGTCAATCTCACCGATGTGAGTTTCAGTGCCAACGCTGCGACGGGTGGATCGGGAGGGGCGGACAATGCGGATGGATCTTCCGGCAATGAAGGTGCGGGCGGCGGTGGCCTTGGCGGCTCTGGTGCTTCTGTATCCAATTTAAATTACGGCGGCGGTGGCGGCGCGTTCGCTGGTCAGAACGCCAGCGGTACCACGGGTGGAGGCATATACGCGACAAGTCCTTCGGGGGATCTATCCGGATCATCTGTGAGCGGTGGCACTGGCGGCTACGGAGGTGGCGGCGCGGGAGGCTACAACAATTCTGGATCGGCCCCGGGCGGCGCTGGAGGCTTCGGCGGTGGCGGCGGCGGTGCAGCGTTCTTTGCAACTGCCGGTGCCGGCATAGGGGGATTTGGAGGCGGAGGCGGTAGTTTCGACGGCAATAGAGTCAGTATCGGTGGATTCGGCGGTGGTAACGGTGGCAATGGAGGTTCAAGGGCTGCCGGCGGAGGCGGTGCTGCCTTCGGCGCAGATGTGTTTGTCCAGCAAGGCGGCGTCCTAACGATCTCAGGGCAAGGAACGCTCGCTGCGGGCACTTCGACAGCAGGCAACGCCGGGGCTGTTTCCGGAACCTTCGGCGTTCTGCCGCAGAATGGCCAGTCGGCAGGATCGGGACTGTTCCTACAAGGCTCGGGCACGCTGACTTACGCACCCGCAGCGACTCAGACGCTGACGGTCGGAGGGGCAATCGAGGACGAGGTCGGCTTCGTGGCCCGCTCGGGCTATGTACCACCGACGGGGACCTACTTGGGAACCGAGAGTTGGGGCCTGACCGTTAGCGGTGCCGGGACGCTAACGCTCTCGGCCGCCAACACCTACACGGGTGGTACGCAGCTCAACGCCGGCACGCTCGAACTTGGCCAAATTATCTCAGCTGGCTCGGGTACAATCGCCTTCACCACTGGCGCGCAGACCCTACGGCTCGATACGAACGGCACGCTCGGCAATACTCTGACCGGCTTCGGCCTCGGCGATGCGCTCGATTTGCGCACCATCAACCCCACCGGGGCAACCTTCACGATGACGGGTACAACCCTGACCGTGACGGAAGCAGCAATCGCAGGTACGGACACCAACACTGTCACCATCAATGCAGCACCGGCTGGCTATCAGTACGCCTTGTCTTCAGACGGGCAAGCCATAGCCGGGACACAGGTGAGGCTGGAGCAGATCCCCGCCTTCAGCATCAACGACGTCACTGCGGCAGAGGGCAACGCCGGGACCACCGCCTACACCTTCACCGTCTCGCTGAGCGCAGCCAGCGGCACAACGACCACGGTGAACTATGCCACCTCCGACGGGACGGCCCTGGCTGGCTCGGACTACACGGCGACCTCGGGCACGCTCACCTTCGCCCCCGGCACGACCAGCCGGACCATCACTGTGCTGGCCAACGGCGACACCGTTTTCGAGCCCAACGAGAGCTTCCTCGTGAACCTCTCGGGGGCGACCAACGCCACGATCACGGATACCCAAGGGGTCGGCACGATCACCAACGACGATCCCGCACCGACGATCGCCATCAGCGACGTGACGGTGTCCGAAGCGGCAGGCACGGCCACCTTCACCATCACCCGGACCGGGGCCACCGAGGTGCCGATCACAGTCAACTACGCCACCGCCGACGGGACGGCCATAGCGGGTTCGGACTACACCGCGACCTCGGGCACGCTTACCTTCGCCCCAAGCCAAGCCGCCACGGTTACGCAGACGGTGACGGTAGCGATCACCAACGACGGCGTGTTCGAGGGAAGCGAGCAGTTCGCGCTCAATTTCTCGAATGCCACCGGTGCAACGATCACCGATGCGCAAGGGATCGGCACGATCACCGACAACGATCCCGCCCCGGTGTTCTCGATCGCCAACGCACCCACCGTCACCGAGGGCGGCCAGCTCGTCTACACGGTGACCCGGACCGGCGACGCGCAGGCCGCTCAGGCGGTCACCGTGATCACGGGGGCTGCCGGCGACACCG
>NZ_BPRB01000187.1 GCF_022179685.1 Methylobacterium trifolii | reverse complement strand
GCGCGCCGATCGCCGCGACCTCCAGACCCGCCTGACCGCCAAGGGCTACGACGTGGGCGAGCCGGACGGGAAGGTGGGCGCCAAGACCCGCGACGCGATCAAGGACGTGGAGCGCAGCCTCGGCATGCCGGCCACCGGCCGCCCGGGCGGCAAGGTGCTGGACGCCCTGCGCCGGGGATGACCCGCCGCCTGATCGTCTCCGGCTCGCCCTTCGAGGCGGCCTACGGCTACTCGCGCGCCGTGGTCGAGGGTGGCTTCGTCCACGTCTCCGGCACCACCGGCTACGACTACGCCGCGATGACGATGCCCGAGGACGTGGGCGAGCAGACGGAAGCGTGCTGGCGGACCATCGCCTCCGTGCTGGCGCAGGCGGGCTCCGGCCCGGAGCGCATCCTGCGGGCCACCTACTACGTCACGAGCCGCGCGGATGCCGAGCCCGTGCTCGCGGTGTGCGGGCGCGTGCTCGCCGCGGTGCGCCCCGCGGCGACGATCGTGATCGTGGCCGGCCTGTTGCGGCCGGAGATGAAGGTCGAGATCGCCGTGACCGCGAGCGTGGGGTAGGCGCGCGGCCCGTCCGCGACGCCGCGGACGATGCCCGGACACGAAAAAGCCCGGCCCGATACGATCGGGCCGGGCTTTTTTCGGTCCTGCGCACGGCGGGAATCCGGGACGATTACTCCGCGGCGACGGGCTTCTTGGTGCGGGCGGCGCGCTCGACGATGCGGGCCGACTTACCGCGGCGGTCGCGCAGGTAGTACAGCTTGGCGCGCCGCACCTTGCCGCGGCGGACCACCTTGATCGAATCGATCATCGGCGAATGCACCGGGAAGACGCGCTCGACGCCCTCGCCGTAGGAGATCTTGCGGACGGTGAAGCTCTCGTTGAGGCCGCCGCCGGAGCGGCCGATGCACACGCCCTCGTAGGCCTGCACGCGGGAGCGCTCGCCTTCCTTCACGCGGACGTTCACGATCACCGTGTCGCCCGGCTCGAAATCGGGGATGGTCTTGGCGAGGCGCGCGACTTCCTCGCGCTCCAGTTCCTGGATGATGTTCATCGATAGTCTCCGGCCGTCGCGCCGCGCCACCCCGGATGGGCCGCGGGCGTCAGGATTTCGGCATCCTGTTGTGAGTTGGCGGCTCCGTTACAGGAGCGCGCGGCGTTTGTCGATGCGCTCCATTGCGCGCGAGGCCGGCGGGACCGCATGAGTTGAGAAAATCCCCACCGCGGTCCACATGGAGGGAAGGCGCCTCGTGGCGCCGTTCCCGGCCGGCCTTGAACCGGCGCAGCGGAGATCCGATCGAGCCATGTTCATCCAGACCGAAGCCACTCCCAATCCCGCCACCCTCAAGTTCCTGCCCGGCCGGGTGGTGCTGGCCGAATCCACCTTCGAGGCCAAGGACGCGCAAGGGGCGGCCCGCTCGCCCCTGGCCCAGCGCCTGTTCGACGTGCCGGGCGTCTCCGGCGTGTATTTCGGGCACGACTTCATCTCCGTCACCAAGGCCGAGGACGGCAGCGAGTGGCCCCAGGTGAAGCCCGCCGTGCTCGGCGCGATCATGGAGCACTTCCAGTCCGGCGTGCCGGTGATGGCCGAGGGCGGCCTGGAGGCCGGCGACGACGCGGCGGAGGAGTTCTACGACGCGGCCGACCACGACACCGTCGTGACCATCAAGGACCTGCTCGAGACCCGCGTGCGCCCGGCGGTGGCCGGCGACGGGGGCGACATCACCTTCCGCGGCTACAAGGAAGGCGTGGTCTACCTGGAGATGAAGGGCGCCTGCTCGGGCTGCCCCTCCTCCACCGCCACCCTGCGGCACGGGGTGCAGAACCTGTTCCGCCACTTCCTGCCGGAGGTGCGCGAGGTCCAGGCGGTCTGAGCTGTCCCTGCGACGCAGCCGGGCAACACTCCGGCCGCAACGGCACCGCGACGGCCGCTCCGCCCTGACGGGGCGGCCTTTTTATCCTAGGGTCCGGCAGGCTCCCCACTGGTAAGGGACGGGGTAATCGGGAGTAGGCGTGCGTATCCTGGCCATCGACACGGCGCTTGAGCTCTGCGCCGCCTGCGTCGCGGCGGACGATGCCGACGAACCGCTCGCGCGCGAATCGATGGCGCTCGCCCGCGGCCATGCGGAGGCGCTGCTGCCCCTGGTGGAGCGGGTGATGGCCCGCATCGAGGGCGGCTTCGAGAGCCTCGACCGGATCGCCGTCACGGTCGGCCCCGGCAGCTACACCGGCCTGCGCGTCGGCCTCTCGGCGGCCCGCGCCCTGGGGCTCGCCACGGGCGTGCCCGTGGTCGGCGTCACCACCCTCTCGGCCCTGCTGGCACCGCTGCTGGCCTCGAACGAAGGCCTGATCGCGGCCGCGATCGATGCCCGGCACGGGGCCGTCTACCTCCAGGCGCTGAGCCCCGCGGAGGGAATCGTCGTGGCGCCCGCCCACCTGCCCGTGGACGAGGCGGCCCGCCGCCTCGGCGCCGGCCCCGCCACCCTGGTCGGCTCCGGCGCCCCGGCGCTCGCCGCCGCCCTGCGCGCGCGGGGCGTCGAGGCGGTCGTGGCCGACACCCAAGGCCCCGAGATCGCCTCGGTCGCGTCCCTCGGCCTGCTGGCAGACCCGGCCCAGGCCCTGCCGCGGCCCATGTACCTGCGCGGCCCCGACGCGCAGCCTCAGGACCATGCGAGGCTCGCACGGCGATGACCCGGCCCGTCTCTCCCTTCTGGCCCCTCGAATGGTGGCTCGCCTGGTGGGACGCGGTGGCTCCAGAGCCCTACGTCGCCCCCCTGCGCGATGCCGGGCAGGCGCGCGCGCTGGCCCGCCTCCACGCCACCGCCTTTGCAAGGCCCTGGGACGCGCACGAGTTCGAGCGGATGCTGTGCGAGCGCTCCACCGAGGCGCATGCCCTCTGGCGGGGGGGCACGATGGCCGGTTTCGTGCTCTCGCGGAAGGCGGCGGACGAAGCCGAGATCCTCACCGTCGTGCTCGCGCCCGCTGCCCGCGGCGGGGGCCTGAGCCACCGCCTGCTGCGCGAGCACCTCGCCCATCTGGCCCTCTCCGGCGTCGCCCGCGTCCACCTGGAGGTCGACGAGGGCAACGGCCCCGCCCTCAAGCTCTACGCCCGGCACGGCTTTTCCCAGGTGGGCGCCCGCACCGGCTACTACGTGAAGGCCGACGGCAGCCGGGCGACGGCGCTGACCATGCGCGCCGACCTCGCGTGAGCCGGCAGTGACCCGCCTCGGCGTGGCCCTGCGGCTCGCCCTCCTGGCCCTCGCCTTCGCGCTCCTCGTCGGGCCGCACTGGCTCGGCCTGCGGCTGGGACGGGGCTCGGGCTTCGCGCCGCCCCTGTTCCACCGGGCGTTCCTCCGGCTGTTCTCCGTGCGCGTGACCCAGAGCGGCACCCCGCCGGCCCCGGGCGAGCCGGCCCTGGTGCTCGCCAACCACGTCTCCTGGCTCGACATCATCGCGCTCGGATCCCTCCGCCCGCTCTCCTTCGTGGCCAAGTCCGAGATCGCGGGCTGGCCGGTGGTGGGGACCCTGGCCGCCCTCCAGCGCACGGTGTTCATCGACCGGGCGCGACGGGGCGCCACCGCCACGGTCAACCGGGCGGTGGGCAGCCGGCTCGCGGCGGGCGAGCTGATCGTGCTGTTTGCCGAGGGCACCACCGGCGACGGCACCCGCCTGCTGCCGTTCCGCTCTTCCCTCGTCGGCGCGGCGCGCGCCGCGATCCAGGCCGAGGAGGGGCGCCTGGAGCGCATCCGCCTCCAGCCCCTGGCGATCACCTATCCCCGGCGCAACGGCCTGGCCGTGGTGCGCGCCGAACGCCCCGACATCGCCTGGTACGGCGACATGGAGCTGGCCCCCCATCTCGCCGCCTTCACAGCCAACGGGCCGATCGACGTGCACGTGGTCTGGGGCCAGCCGATCGCCTTCGAGACCGGCACCGACCGCAAGGCCGCCACCGCCCGGGCCGAGGCCTCCGTGCGGGCCGCGCTCCAGCAGGCGGTGACGGGCCGGCAGCCGCAGGGTGTTCCCCTCCCGGCCGATGAGGGGGGCCGGCAGCCGGGCCTCGCCGCCGCCGGGATGGCGGCGACCTGAACGGCTGCCGGGGTCGTGTCTCAGGTGGACGTTCGGCTGAAAGGTCCGCAGAGGATGGGACGCCGACCGTTTGCCTAGCGCCGCGATGTCGGCGAGACGGACGATCCAGGTGGGAACCGATGCGGGTGATGGCCCCCCAGGCGCCGTGGGCGAGCCCCGACGAGCCGGGTATCCATCGGGTCTGCTTCGTCGCCGCGTCCGCCGGGAGATCCACGCGAATGGCCGAGATCGAGTTCGACGCATGATGCGGAAACGTGGAATCCGGTTTTCCGAAAACATCGTGCGAAACCAAAGGCCTGGAGCAGGCCGCCATGTCCGTGACATAGCGGCATGCTCCAGGGGAGAGAACGCGTAGTGGCGCTCGTCATACGCCGCGTTCTGGACGCCCTGGCCCTGATCGGCCGCTACGGCACGCAGGGCTTCGTCGCCAGCCTGTTCGTCGGCCTTGCACTGCCGCAGCTCGCTGCCGCGGCGCGGCCGCTGCTCGGCGTCGCGATCTTCACCTTCGTGATGATGACCTTCATGCGCGTGGACCTGCTCGCCGTGCGCGGCCTGATGCGCCGGCCGGCGCTCCTCATCCTGACCTGCCTCTGCCTCATCGCCATACCTGGGCTGCTGGTCAGCGGGGCGGTGGCGCTGATCGGGCGCGGCAACCTCGATCCGGGGCTCATGCTGGGTCTGTCGATCCTGGCGGCGTCCCCGCCGATGATGTCGGCACCGGCCATCGCCATGCTGCTCAGGGTCGAGCCGACGCTGATTCTGACGGGTGTCCTCTCGGTCACGATCCTGTCCCCGCTGGTGTCGCCGACCATCCTCGACCTCGTGGCGGGGGCGGCGGTCCCGCTCGACGTGGGCGCGCTGATCCAGCGCCTGTCGTGGCTGGTGGGGGGCGCGATCCTGGCTGCGGCTTTGCTGCGCCGCCTTCTCGGCCCGGAGCGCATTCGCCGGAACCGAGCGAGCTTCGACGGCGTCGGCGTCGTGATGTACGTCCTGTTCGCCATCGCCGCGATGGACGGCGTGCTCGCGGCCATGCTCACCGAACCGGGACGGGTCGCGCGCTTTCTCGGCGCGGCGGTCGCGCTGTCGCTCGCCGGCTTTGCCGTGACCTGGCATGTGCTGCGGCAGGTCGCGCCGGCGGAGCGTCTCGTGCTGGGCTACGCGACGGGGCAGCGCAACATGGGCCTGCTCATAGCGGCGCTCGGAGCCAGCACCCCGGACACGACGTTCCTGTTCTTCGCGCTGGCCCAGTTCCCGATCTATATCGGCCCGCAAATCATCAAGCCCCTCGCCCGGAGGCTGGCACCGGCGCCCCACGGCCCGAGTTCTTGAAGGTTCCGATCAATGCTCCCCCGGCGGCGGCGCCTCCGAATGGAGTCGGGGCGGCGATCGGGAGTCATGATCGGACCTCCCAGGGTCGGCAGCAGGAGCGAATCTCAAACGTCGCGACACGACCGGTCGCAGCGACGCCCTGCGGATTCTGTGATAGAGCCTCGCGCTCGGGCCCGGCGCAGATGGCCGGGCCGACTTGGGAGCCGCGCTCCCTTCCGCCGAACCGGCATCCACTTCGGCGGGGAGCGCTCGAGGGATGTCGGGACCTGACGCGTTGAAGAAAGCCTTCGTCAAATCCTACGGCTGCCAGATGAACGCCTACGACGCCGCCCGGATGGCGGACGTCCTCGGCGGCCAGGGATACGCGGCGACGGACAAGGTGGAGGAGGCCGACGTGATCGTCCTCAACACCTGCCACATCCGCGAGAAGGCCGCCGAGAAGGTCTATTCCGAACTCGGCCGCCTGCGGGTGCTCAAGACCGAGCGGGCAGCACGGGGCCATGACACCCGCATCGTCGTGGCCGGCTGCGTGGCGCAAGCCGAGGGCGGCGAGATCCTGTCGCGGGCGCCCGCCGTCGACGTGGTGGTCGGCCCGCAGAGCTATCACCGCCTGCCCGACCTCTTGGCCCGCTCGCACCGGGGCCGCGTGGTCGACACCGAGTTCCCCGTCGAGGACAAGTTCGACCACCTGCCCGCCCGCCGCAGCCGCGGCGTCTCGGCCTTCCTGACCGTGCAGGAGGGCTGCGACAAGTTCTGCGCCTTCTGCGTCGTGCCCTATACCCGCGGCGCCGAGGTCTCGCGCTCCGTGGCGGCCGTGGTCGCCGAGGCGGAGAAGCTCGCGCTGGCCGGCGTGCGCGAGGTCACCCTCATCGGCCAGAACGTCAACGCCTATCACGGCGACGGCGCGGACGGCGGCACGGCCGGCCTGCCCGACCTGATCCGGGCGGTGGCCGCCATCCCCGGCATCGTTCGGATTCGCTACACCACCAGCCATCCCAACGACATGGGCGCGGACCTGATCCGGGCCCATGCGGAGGTCCCGGCCCTGATGCCATACCTCCACCTGCCGGTGCAGTCGGGCTCCGACCGGGTGCTCGCAGCGATGAACCGCAAGCATACCGGCGACCAGTACCGCCGGCTGATCGCGCGGGTGCGCGCGGCCCGGCCCGACGTCGCCCTGTCCTCGGACTTCATCGTCGGCTTCCCCGGCGAGTCGGATGCGGATTTTTCCGACACGATGCGGCTCGTCTCCGAGATCGGCTTCGAGAGCGCCTACTCGTTCAAGTACAGCCCCCGCCCCGGCACGCCGGCGGCCGAGCGCGCCGACGCGGTGCCCGAGGCGGTGATGGCCGAGCGCCTGGCCGCCCTCCAGGGGCTCCTCGACGCGCAGCGCCACGCCTACCAGCGGGCGGCCGTGGGCCGGACCCTCGACGTGCTGGTGGAGAAGGCCGGGCGCCGGCCGGGGCAGGTCGCGGGCAAGACGCCCCACCTCCTCGCGGTGCAGTTCGACGCCCCAGCCTCCCGCATCGGCGAGGTCGTGCCGGTGCGGATCGTCGAGACGGGCAGCAACAGCCTGTTCGGCGCGCCCGTCCCGGAAGCGGCGGCGGCCTGACGTGTCGACCCACGCGAGAGGAAATCCTGAGTGACGGCAGGTGATGGAACGGCCGGGCGCGGCGGCCCCTTGCGCGGCCGCGGGCCGGCCGCGCGGCCGGGCACACCGCAGGAGACGGTGGAGGTCTCCCTGACCTTCGACGACAACCGCCTCGCGAGCCTCGTCTTCGGCCAGTACGACCAGAACGTCGCCCATATCGAGCGGCGCCTCGACGTGACGGCGACGGCTTTAGGCAACCACCTCGTGGTGAAAGGGCCGCCGGACGCCGCCGAGAAGGCGAGGCGCGTCTTCGAAAAACTCTACGCGCGGGTGCGCACCGGCGGCAGCGCCCTGACGCTGGGCGACGTGGACGGCGCGATCCAGGAGGCCACCGTCCAGGGCAACCTGTTTCCCGCAGCCGTCATCGCGGCCGAGCCCGACCGGCCGCATTTCGAGCAGATCGCCACCCGCCGCCGCGGCGCCGTGCGGGCGCGCAACGCCGCGCAGGACGCCTACATCAAGGCCCTGCGCACCAACGAGCTGGTCTTCGCCGAAGGCCCCGCCGGCACGGGCAAGACCTGGCTGGCCGTGGGCCACGCCGTCTCCCTGCTGGAGCAGGGACATGCCGAGCGCCTGATCCTGTCGCGCCCGGCCGTCGAGGCCGGCGAGCGCCTCGGCTTCCTGCCCGGCGACATGCGCGAGAAGGTCGACCCGTACCTGCGCCCGATCTACGACGCCCTCTACGACTTCATGGAGGCGCGCCACGTCGACCGCGGCCTGCAGACCGGCATCATCGAGATCGCGCCGCTCGCCTTCATGCGCGGGCGCACGCTGACCAACGCCGTGGTGCTCCTGGACGAGGCCCAGAACACCACTTCGATGCAGATGAAGATGTTCCTGACGCGGCTGGGCGAGAACTCGCGCATGATCGTCACCGGCGATCCGAGCCAGATCGACCTGCCCCCGGGCCAGAAGTCGGGGCTGGTGGAGGCGGTGGGCGTGCTCGACGGCGTCGAGGGCATCGGCCGCATCACCTTCAAGGACGTGGACGTGGTCCGCCACGACCTCGTCCGCCGCATCGTCACCGCCTACGAACGGGCCGCCCACGGGGAATCGGACGCCGACCGCAACCCCAACCCTCGGCGGCGGCCGCTGGCGTGACCAGGGACATCGACGTGGCGATCGAGGACGCGCGCTGGACGGCGGCGCTTCCCGACCTGGAAGCCTTCGTGGCCCGCGCCGTCGAGGCTGCGTTGGCGGTTGCGCCCGAAAGTAAGCCCGCGCACCCCGTCGAGGTCAGCGTGCTGCTGGCCGACGACGCCACGGTGCAGGACCTCAACCGGACCTGGCGGGGCAAGGACGCGCCCACCAACGTGCTCTCCTTCCCGGCCGCCCCGCAGCCGAGGCATGCCGGCGCCGCGGTGCCGCTGGGCGACGTGGTTCTTGCGTATGACACGTTGCTGCGCGAGAGTGCCGAGCAAGGCAAGCCGCTCCGGAATCACCTCGCGCACCTCCTCGTCCATGGCACGCTGCATCTTCTCGGCCAGGATCACGAGACCGGCGAGGCCGAGGCCGAGGCCATGGAGGCCGTGGAGGTCGCAGCCCTCGCCCGGCTCGGCGTGCCCGACCCCTACGCCGACTGAGCGGCCCTCCCGCAGCAGATCCCAGATCCGAGAGACATGACCAACGATCGAAGTCGCGGCGCGGCCCAGGCCGCGCCCAGTTCCCACGACGGCGAGTCGGGGGCCCGCGAGCCCTGGTACGACCGCCTCCTTCAGGTCCTTCACCTGAAACCGCGCGACTCCCTGCGCGACGACATCGAGGACGCCCTGGCCGACCCGGATGCGGGCGAGAACGCCTTCTCGCCCCTCGAACGCGCCATGCTCAAGAACGTGCTGGGCCTGCACAAGGTGCGCGTGGACGACGTGATGATTCCCCGCGCCGACATCGTCGCGGTCTCGGTCGAGACCAGCCTCGGCGACCTGCTCCGGCATTTCCGCACCGCCGGCCATTCCCGCCTTCCCGTCTACGGCGAGACCCTGGACGACCCCCGCGGCATGGTCCACATCCGCGACCTCGTGGACCACATGGCCGCCAGGGCCGAGGCCGGGACCCGGCGTCCGGCCGCCGCCGCTGTGACACCTGCGGGGACCCCTGCCGCGACCGGCGAGGCCGTCGAGGCCGCGCCCGCGGCCAAGCCTGCCCCGCGCCCCCGCCGCAGCCCGGTCCGCGCCCTGCGCTCGCTCAACCTCGGCAACGTCGACCTCTCGGTGACGCTGGCCTCCACGCGTATCCAGCGGCCGGTGCTGTTCGTGCCGCCCTCCATGCCGGCCATCGACCTCCTGGTGCGGATGCAGGCCACCCGCACCCACATGGCGCTCGTGATCGACGAGTACGGCGGCACGGACGGCCTGATCTCGATCGAGGACCTGATCGAGATGGTGGTCGGCGACATCGAGGACGAGCACGACGTGGCCGAGGGCCGCCTCGTGCAGCGCCTCGACGGCGAGGGCGAGGTCTTCGTGGCCGACGCCCGCGCGCCGCTGGCCGAAGTCGCGGAGGCGACCGGCGTCGACCTCGTGGCCGCCGTCGGCGAGATGGCCGAGGAGATCGACACGATCGGCGGCATGATCGTGACGCTGGTCGGCCGCGTGCCCTCGCGGGGCGAGCTGATCACCGGGCCGGGCGACCTCGAGTTCGAGGTGCTCGACGCCGACCCCCGCCGCCTCAAGCGCCTGCGCTTCCAGCGCGGCCCGGCCCGGATCGCGGCCGTGGTGCCGCTGGCCCTCCCCCCGCCCGCAACACAACCGGTCGCCGAGACGCCCCACCCGTGATCGGTGCCGCGGACGCCTATGCCCGCGCCGCGCACCCGCCCGGCGCGCGGCCGGGCGGTCCGTTGGCGCGCGCGGCCGCGGCGGTCGGGCGCCTGCGCGGCTGGCGCCGGCTCGGGCTCAGTTGGCTCGCGGGCGCGGCCGGCGCCCTGGCGATGCCGCCCTTCGGGGTGCTCCCTGCCCTCGTCGTCTCCCTGTCGCTCGCGGTCTGGCTGATGGACGGGGCCGCCGGAGGCCCCACCTCGCCCCTGCGCCGGATCGTGCCCAGCGGCCTCGTCGGCTGGGCCTGGGGCTTCGGCTACCTCACCGCGGGCCTGTGGTGGCTGGGCTCGGCCTTCCTGGTGGAGGCCGACGAGTTCCTGTGGGCGTTGCCCCTCGGCGTCGTCGGCCTGCCCTTCGGCCTCGGGCTGTTCTACGGGGCGGGCTTTGCGGCCGCCGGCCTGCTCTGGCTGCGGGGGCCGGGGCGGATCGCGGCGCTGGCCTTCGGCATCGGTGGGGCCGAGTGGCTGCGCGGGCACGTCCTCACCGGCTTCCCCTGGAACACGCTCGGCATGGCGCTGGGCCAGGATATCCGGCTGATGCAGTCGGCCGCCCTCGTCGGCCTCTACGGGCTCACGCTCCTGGCGGTCCTGGTCTGCGCCGCCCCGGCGACGCTCGCCACCGGCTCCCATCCGCGCAGCCGCTTCGGCCCGAGCGCGGCGGCCCTCATCGTGCTCGCGGCCATGGCCCTCTACGGCGCCTATCGCGTCGGCCCGGCGCCCGACCCGACGGTGGCGGGCGTGCGGCTGCGCCTGGTGCAGCCGAACCTGCCCCAGGACGCCAAGTTCCGGCCCGAGAACCGGGAGGACATCGTCGACCGCTACGTCGAGCTGAGCCGGCGCCCGCCGGAGGCCGGCGCGGCGGCGCCGACGCACATCGTCTGGCCGGAATCGGCCTTCCCCTTCCTGATCCAGCGCGACCCGGAGGCGATGGCCAAGGTCGGCGCCGGCCTGGAGCCCGGCCAGCACCTGATCGCCGGCGCGGCCCGCGCCGAGGAGCCCCTGCCGGGCGAGCGCCTGCGCTACTTCAACGCGATCATGGCGATCGAGCCGGGCGGGCGCATCAGCGACAGCTACGACAAGGTCCACCTCGTCCCGTTCGGCGAATACCTGCCCGGCCCCCTCGACGCCGCCCTGCGGATGGTCGGCCTGCGCCAGTTCGTGTCCATCCCCGGCGGGTTCTCGGCCGGCAGCCCCGCGGCCCAGCGCATCCTGTCCGTGCCCGGCCTGCCGCCGGTGGCCGCCACCATCTGCTACGAGGCGATCTTTCCCGGCGCGATCCTGCCCGCGACCCCGGCGGCAGCACCTGCCGGCCTGATCCTGAACGTGACGAACGACGCCTGGTTCGGCGACACGCCGGGCCCGCGCCAGCACCTCGCCCAGGCCCGCCTGCGGGCGGTGGAGGAGGGCCTGCCGCTGGTGCGCGACGCCAACACCGGCATCTCCACCGTCATCGACGCGCATGGCCGGATCACGGCGCGCCTGCCGCTCGGCGAGGAGGCGATCCTCGACGCGGACCTGCCCGCGCGCATCGTCGGCGGCACCCTCTACGGGCGCCTGGGCGACTGGAGCTTCGCCGTGATGCTCGCCGCCTGCCTCGGCGGGACGCTCGCCGCACGGCGCCGGGCGTGACGCCCCCGCCCGCCCCGCCGAACCGGCTGCTGCTCGGGTTCGTGCTGATGCTGGTGGCGTTCAACCTGCGCCCGGCGCTCAGCACGGTCGGCCCGCTCCTCCACGCCATCCGCGAGGGCACGGGCCTGAGTGCGGCGGGGGCTGCCGTCCTCACCACCCTGCCGGTGCTGTGCCTCGGCCTCGCCTGCGCCCTGACGGTCACGGTGATCCGCCGGATCGGCCCCGACCTCGGGGTGCTCGCGGGCACGCTCGTCATCGCAGCCGGCCTGGCCCTGCGGGGGTTCGACGGCCTCGTCCCGCTCTTTGCCGGCACGGCGGTCGCGGCCACCGGCATCGGGCTCGCCAACGTGCTGATGCCCGCCCTGGTCAAGCGCGACTTCCCCGCCCGCGTCGGGTTCATGACCGGGCTCTACACCATGATGCTGTGCCTCGGCGCGGCGGCGGGCGCCGGCGCCGCCGTGCCGATCGAGCAGGCCATCGGGCATGGCTGGGCGCCGGCGCTCGCCGTCTGGGCCCTGCCGGCCGCGCTCGCGGCGCTCGCCTGGGCGCCCTTCGCGCGCAAGGCCTCCGCCGGGGCCTCGCCCGCCCCGAACATCACCCGGCTGCTGCGCGATCCCCTGGCCTGGCGGGTGACGGCGTTCATGGGCCTGCAATCGTCCCTGGCCTACGTGCTGTTCGGCTGGCTGCCCCTGCTGCTCCAGGACCGGGGCCTCTCGCCCCTCGATGCGGGCCTGATCGCCTCGCTGACGACCCTGCATCAGGCGCCCGGCGCCCTGGCGGTGGCGACGCTGGCCGCCCGGCGGCGGGACCAGCGCGGCTGGGTCGTCGCGGTGCTGGCCGTCACGCTCGCGGCCTTCCTCGCCCTCGCCTTCGGGCCGGACGCGGTCCGCCTGCCCGCGGCCGGGGCGCTCGGCCTCGGCATCGGCGGGTGCTTCGCCCTCGGCCTGACCCTGATCGTCCTGCGTGCCGCGGATGCCGCCAGCGCCGCCGGCCTCTCGGCCATGGCGCAGGGCGTCGGCTACGCCGTCGCCTGCCTCGGCCCCCTCGGCTTCGGCCTCGCCCACGAGGCCACCGGCGGCTGGGGCCTCTCGGCGGCACTGTTTGCCGCCATCACCGTCTGCGCCGGACTCGCGGGGTTGGGCGCCGGACGCGACCGTCAGGTCGGGGCCTGAGAGACGGCGGCATCGAGCGAGTCCCGCTCGGCGCGCGTCCCTCCCCTCTACGGGCTACGGTATTCACACATCTGGCGAGGATGGGTGACGAGGCGGGGGTCCCCTCTCCCGTACGGGAGAGGG